>JBKJIS010000181.1:0-5207 GCA_046598305.1 Thiobacillus sp. | reverse complement strand
GACCGCGGCCGTGTTGCCCTCGATCATCGCCTCGTGACGAAATTTTGGATACATCTCGGTGTATTCATGCGTTTCGCCCTCGATCGCGTAGTGCAGACATTTGGCCGGCGTTAGGGTTTCGCTGGCGAACAACAGCTCAGCGTGGCCGAAGGCATGTTGGATTTCCTGCGCAGCGGTGTCTTCAAATACCTTGGCAGTCGCTTCGTCGCCGGCCTTGCGACACTGGCGCGCGAACCAAATGTATTTGATGTGGGCCATCGACTCGCCCGCAAAGGCGGCTTCGAGGTTCTGGATGGTGGGCGATTTCGTGTTTTGCATAATCAGTTTCTCCTGTTGGGTTAATGTGTGATGTCAATCATGACATTAGCCATATTAGATAACATCAATACATCGATCCAACGGATTGTTTTAATCAATTCGATTGATAATATAAATGAACGAGTGTCGCGCGCCGGATATGCAACACTGCGCGCTCAACCCAACTCAAGGAGTTTGCCATGCACCGCACACTGATTGCTGCCCTGCTCATGCTCGGCCTGGCTACCGCCAGCGCGGCCGCCCCGACGATGCAGCCGGGCCTGTACGACATCTCCATGCAATTCGTGCTGAAAGGCATGCCCATCCAGATGCCCGTCACCACCGTTCAACAATGCATCACGGCACAGGATGTGGCCAATGGCATGGCCTACGCGTCGAGCGAAAACAAGGATTGCACGATCAGCAACCTCAACCAGAGCGGCAACAAGGTCAGCTATGACTTCAACTGCGCCGCGCAACAAGGCGGCCCGCGCATGGTCGGCCGCGCCAGCGGCAACAGCCATGCCACCGGCTACGACGTCATGATGAATGGTCGCTTCAACCCCGCGGTCGAAGGCATGAGCGAATTCAGCCAAAACCTCAACGCCAGACGCCTTGGCAATTGCAGCAAATAATTCCCATGTTTGACTGGGCCCTGTTCGGATCGGCCCTGCTGTCGTCCACCCTGTTTCCCGGCGGCTCCGAAGCCCTGCTGCTGTATCGCCTGCATCAGGGCGACGACCCCATAACCAGCGTGTTGACCGCCACCGCCGGCAACGTGCTCGGCAGCCTCATCACCTACGGCATGGGGCGGTTTGGCCGTCAGGCGATGCAGCGCCGCAGCGAAAAAACGGATCAGCACATCGCGCGCGCCGAACGCTGGTTCAAGCGCTTTGGCCGCCCCAGCCTGCTGCTGGCCTGGCTGCCCATCGTGGGCGACCCGCTGTGTTTGGTCGCCGGGGTGTTGCGCGTTGGGGTGCCCATTTTTTTGCTGCTGGTGACGCTGGGCAAGCTGGCGCGCTATGCCGCGCTGGCCTGGTTCATCTGATCCGTCGCAGCGCGCGCCTGCCCGAAACAAGCGCTCATAAACCATACCCCTCGCCGATGCCCAACAGAACCGCCACGCCGAGGATCGCAAAGATCGCCGCGGCAATGGCATGCACCAGCCGCACCGGCATGCGGTGGGCGATGCGCTCGCCGAGGTAAACCGCCGGCACGTTGGCAAGCATCATGCCGAGCGTGGTGCCCGCCACCACCCACAGAAAATCACCGTACTGCGCCGCCAGGGCAACGGTGGCGATCTGGGTCTTGTCGCCCATTTCCGCCAGAAAAAAGGCGATCAAGGTGGTGCCAAATACCCCGAACCGAACCAGCTTGGCATCGTCCTCGTCCAGCTTGTCGGGGATCAGGATCCACCCCGCCATGGCAATGAACGACAGCCCCAGCACCCAGCGCAGGATTTCGGGCGAGACCAGCGTGGTGATCCAGGCGCCGAGCGCACCGGCGAGGCCATGATTGAGCAGCGTGGCGGCGAGAATGCGAGGATGATAGGAACGGGCTTGCGGAATTTCGCGGCAAGCAGAAAGGCGAGCAGCTGGGTCTTGTCGCCGATTTCGGCCAACGCCACCACGCCTGTTGAAATGAGAAATGCGTCCAATTGAAGCTCCAATCCGGTTCCACACAATGACCCGATCGCCACGCCGGCTGGCCGGGGTAATCGGGCCTAAGGTCTTGCCAGGCGTGGGTGCCGCGTGCGCCATGGCCGAATGGCCAAGTCTGTTGACGCACGCCCCACTGAACCTGCCGCGGGTGACTACTCCCCAATGACGGCCGCGATCCTACTTGGGCGGGGCGGCGTTGTCCAGCCAGTTTGGGCAGAGCGCGATATTCAGATCGTGGTTAAGGCAACACCACGTTCACGTACTGAGGGGCATGTTTCGGTTGTGTTTGCGTAAGGCGTGGAAGCTAACTCGAGTCCGACAGGCTGCTAGCTCCTTTGATTGTTCCTTTCTCCGAACGGGACGTGACATGGCCGGGTGAATACCAGAGCAGGCGCTACATATCTAGACCTGCCCTCTTTTTCTTGGCGAGGTCTTCCAGCAGGTGCGATTCCGGGTTGACCTTGATGCCGCGCTTGCCTACTGCTTTCTTGACGCGTTCAATCATGGTGTCGCCATAGCCGGACTCGCGTGGGTAAATGTGTCAATACAAGTGACCCCTTTCTTCTGCTGTACATATCCGCCACCGCTTCCGAAAAATTGACGGATGGTACGTGAGCATTTTCTTGCGTCGCCCCCCGACTGGGGTGGCCGGATGACCATAGAATTCGCATGCTAAACTGGCGCCGCCATCCAAACACCGGGCTGTCCCATGAAATTCAACTTTCTGCGTAACGTCATCATTACTTTCGTCGCGCTGATCCTGCTGGCCATGGGCTGGACCTGGCTGACCCTGCACTGGACCTTTTCCGAGGGCGAACGCGTAGGCTATGTGCAGAAACTCTCCAAGAAAGGCTGGCTGTGCAAAACATGGGAAGGCGAACTGGCCTTGGTCACCATGCCCGGCGCAATCCCGGAGAAATTTACCTTCACCATCCCCGACAACGCTACCGCGGACCGCGTCAACGCGCTCGCCGGCGAACGCGTCGTGCTGCATTACCAGCAACACAAATTCATCCCAACAAACTGCTTCGGCGACACCGAATATTTTGTGGTTGGTGTGAGCAAGGTGAGGGAAGCCAACGCGCCCACCGTCCCCCTGCCCAACAGCCCTCAACTCACGCGCTGAGTGTCCTTTTCAAGTAGGGGGAAATGTGGTTTTGCAAGGCTTAATCGAACTGTGTTGAGACTTTCCCCTTAAGGCAAAATGGGTACGATACGGCACCGCCAAGGGCGGCAAAGTGCTGCGCCCATCCGGCCCGATGTCGCATGGCTCGACGGTGATCGCGTTTATTGAAGACCCGTATGGCTACCCGATTGAATTCTTCCAGAAAGGCACAGCCGGGTGGACGCGAGAATCAAGCGTGTAACGTTGACTGCTCTGAGGATTAACTTATTGCCTTGGTAATGAACGGCACCAAGGCTTCTTTCGCATGCAATGTTGCAAGACGTGACCCTTTTGCTTTATGTGCTTCCGCATTGGCAGACAAAGCAATTCGGGTTAAGGCATTCAGACTTCGGGGCTTGAGTTTTTGAATTCAACCTCAAGCTATGACAAGACCATTTTCCATCATGCCTGCATGGCGTATTTCAAGGGATTCAACGTGACTGATCTGTTCTCACCTGCCCGTTTTGGCGCCATTGATCTTGCCAACCGTATTGTGATGTCTTCGCTGACGCGCAACCGCGCCGGTGATGGCAATGTGCCGACCCCTCTGATGGCTGAATACTATCGTCAGCGTGCATCGGCTGGGTTGATCCTCACCGAGGCCACACCGATTTGCGCGGAAGGCCACGGCTATCCGCGCACCCCCGGCATTCATACCCCCGAGCAGGTCGAGGGCTGGAAGCTGGTGACGGCTGCCGTGCATGGTGCGGGCGGCAAGATAGCCGCTCAACTCTGGCACGTGGGACGGATTTCGCATCCCGATCTGCAACCCGGCGGCATACTGCCGGTGGCACCCTCCGCGATTCGCCCGGCTGGACAGGTGTTCACCGGGCAGACGATGAAAGACTATGTGACGCCGCGTGCGCTTCTGCTTGCGGAAATCCCCGGCGTGGTCGAAAGCTATGCGCAGGCAGCGCGCCATGCCATGGATGCTGGTTTTGATGGCGTCGAGATCCATGCCGGAAATGGCTATCTGCTGGACCAGTTTCTGCGCTCGTCCACCAACCAGCGCAACGATGCCTACGGTGGCAACAAGGAAAACCGCGCGCGCCTGTTGCTGGAAGTACTGGAGGCAGTATGCAAAGCCATCGGCCATGACCGTGTCGGCCTGCGGCTGTCTCCGGTGACTCCGTTCAATGACATCCATGACGCCAACCCGCAGGAAACCTTTGATTATGGGGTCACCGAGCTCAATGCGCTGAAGCTCGCGTTTCTGGATGTGCTGCAGGGCACGGGCGGAATGCCGAGAGAAGAATGGATGCCGTTTGACTATGCACGGTTGCGCGCGTTGTACCAAGGCAATCTGATTTTAAATAACGGGTATGCATTTGAAACGGGTCAGGCAGCAGTCATGTCAGGCGAGGCCGATGCGATTGCATACGGTCGTCCCCTGCTCGCAAACCCCGATCTGGTTGAACGCTTCCGTCAAGGCGCGCCATTAAATACACCTGATTACGAGAGGCTGTATAGCGGTGAGGAAAAAGGCTACACGGATTATGCTTTTCTGCCGGGCTAGCCTGGGTTGATGTTGGCCGCGCAGGGATCAGCCGAGGGGTGTTCAGCTAAATGGTCTCAGGTGCATATTGCAGTGAATTCAGCCACCAGTTCTGATTCAAAACAGCCACTCATTCCAGTCCAAACCCGCCACAGAAACAACAGCTTCATCCAGCCGACGAATGTCTCATAGCTGCCAGGGAGCGGCCGGTCGAACTGGCTGCCCTGGACGGCAGGAGGTCGGCCAAAGCCGCCGGTTAAGGTTTCCAGCCAATTTAGGCGTATGACCGCTTTGGGGCTGAACATCATTCGGCAGGTCTCGAGCCAGAAGCGGCCACTCGCAAATGCTCGACATGAGCCGCAGGGTATTTGGGTTGAGCCACACAGTTCCCTCCGTTAGCGTGCGAGGCCATTCAGAACTTCGATTCATGCAGCTCGTTCACTCGACCCGGATAAAGGGTGAATTCGAGCGACTCGGTGACCCGCACCACCGCCGTCGTGTGCCAATACCGTGACGCGCCGCTGCCAGATCCGGACTCGTAGCGCCGCAGGATCACGAGAAGCAATAAGTGGGATGCGTTATGGGACAG
>JBKJIS010000065.1:0-3469 GCA_046598305.1 Thiobacillus sp. | reverse complement strand
CGTCTCGGCGTGCGTCACCAGGCTTTCCAGCGCAGCGTAGGAATCCTCCGGCTTCACCATCTGCACCAATTCCACCTTGTCGAACTGGTGCTGGCGAATCATGCCGCGCGTATCGCGGCCGTAGGAACCCGCTTCGGAGCGGAAGCACGGCGTATGCGCCACAAACTTCAGCGGCAGCGATTCGGCGGGAACGATTTCGTCACGCAGCAGATTGGTCAGCGGGACTTCGGCCGTGGGAATCAGGTACAGTTTTTCCGCATCTGTACGTGGCACTTGAAACAGGTCTTCCTCGAACTTCGGCAAGTTCCCGGTACCGCGCAGCGAGTCGGCATTGACCAGATACGGCACATACACTTCGGTGTAACCATGTTCACCCGTATGCATATCGAGCATGAACTGCGCCAGCGCCCGGTGCAGCCGCGCCAGCCCGCCCTTCATCACCGAAAAACGGCTTCCGGTGATTTTTACCGCAGCGGCAAAGTCGAGCTGGCCCAGGCCTTCACCTATGTCTACATGGTCGCGCACAGCAAAACCGAAGGTCTTGGGCGAGCCCCAGCGACTCACCTCGACGTTGGCGGTTTCGTCCTTGCCCACGGCCACCGACTCATGCGGCAGGTTCGGCACATCCATCAGGAAATCGTTGATTTCCGTTTGCAGCGCAGCCAGCCGCTCTTCCATCTGCTTGAGTTCGTCGCCCAGCCCCGCCACCTCGGCCATCACCGCCGTGGTGTCTTCGCCCTTGCCTTTCATCATGCCAATCTGCTTGGACATGGTGTTGCGGTGGCTTTGCGCCTCCTGGGTGCGGGTCTGGATGGTTTTGCGTTCGGCTTCCAGCACGTCGAAGCGCGCCGCGTCGAATTGAAAACCGCGAGCTGCCAGTCGTTCGGCAACCAGGGCGGCGTCTTTGCGGAGAAGCTGAATATCAAGCATGGGAGTGTAGAGAAAGTGCCAAAAACGCTATTTTCACCGATAGCCCACACTTCAGGCCAGAGTACGTAAAATTTCCATTCCATCATCGGCAACAACCATGTTCTTCCCCCGGCAAAACGTCTCCTTGCCGGGTCGGCCAGAAATGTCAGGCAGGGCGCGTGCCCTTGCAGGCAGGGTATTGAGAACAGCCCCAGAACGCGTTGCCCGAATTGGTACCACGCTTGGCTGTGCGCTTCACCATCGCGCTTTGACAAACCGGGCAGGCGAGCGCGCTTGCCGTTGCGACAGCAGGCGAATCCGAGGCGGCCTTGCCCGGCACGCTCACCCCGCGAATCAGCGCATGCAGCGCCTTGCCATCCATCAGCTCGATGTTGCGGCCTGTGGCAAACGCCCTCGCCTCATCCGTAAACACGCCGGAGGTCACCACAAATCCGCCGGTGGCACCCTTCGCCGCCATCACCCCATAGAGCTCGCGCACCGTGCTCACACCCACCTTGGTGGCTTTCCACTGCTTGCATTGCACCAGAAAGGTCTCGCCTTCCCTGCTCAGCGCCAGATCGATTCCACCATCGGCACCGCCGCCACCGGTTTCGCTCACCCCGTAGCCCTTGCGTCGGAAAGCTTCACCCACCAAAGCCTCGAACTGCTGCCAGCTCATATCGTTGAGCGCACTCCGGTCAGGACTCGTAGCCACCTGCGCATGCAATGCCTGACGCTTGTGTCGTCCGTAAGCGGACATGGCAGCGCCCAACAAGAATGCAAACGGCAACAGATACTGGCCAATCGTAGCCAGCATCTTGAAAACATTCTGGCCGACAAATGCGCCCATCTTTCCGGATTGGATGACTGCCGTCACTTCGCTGACGGCAACGCTGTGCAGCCAGAGATACGCAGCAATGGCGAGCACGACTCCCACCCACCAGGGGAGCTTGCTGGTTACTTCTATCAGAACTTCAAAAGAGTTTTGTTTTCGGCGTGCCAATTGATCTTTCCTCAATGAATAGGTAATGAATCACAGAACGTTCTTGTACGACTGCTCGATCAGTCCCACGACGTAATCCAGGTCTTCGGCCGAATCGAGGTACACCCGCCTGTCCATCGTCCAGTTGTAGCCGTCCGGGATCTTGTCCACCAGCTTCCTGGGATCGTCATAGTCGATGGGGCGCAAGTGAATCTTGATCTGGTTCTTGCCGATATGCACCTCGGCAAAGTTCTTCGCTGCCCGATAGGCCACATAAAGGCTGGTGGGTTTTTCCTCGATGCCTCGTCCAGATTGACGATCTGCTCCTGCATCTGGTCGAACAGCTCGCGGATCGCCTGGCTGCCTTTTTCGCGCAGCAGAGCCACGGAAGATGTTGGCTTTTCTGCGGTGACACCTGTGCTGACCGGGGTGGTAGCGGATACGGCTTCCGGCACGGTGAGGGATTCCAGGCCGAAGATGCCCTGCTCGTAATAGCGGTACTTGAACAGCTCGATGCGCAGCGGCACCACCTCGACCGTATCCACGTCGAACTTACTGTAGGACTCGGCGATGCAGATCACGCGCGGATTATTCCAGTCCAGCTTGATCGACTCGGCCACGCCCTGCCCAAGCTTGTTGATCATCAGCATCTGGAAGAACTCTGGCTTCTGCGCCCGCAGCCATTTCAGGTACGAAAGCGCCTGGTTGATCACGTTGTCGTTCTTGTTGCGCTTGTATTCTATGATGACCGGCGCGCCGTTGATGTCGACCGCCAGGGTATCGATCCGCCCGCCAAAGGTCGTCACATACTCGGTGGCGAGAAAGTGCAGCTCCAGCACCTCCATCAGGTTGTCCTCGACCAGCTTCTGCAGGTTCTTTTCCTTGTCCAGCGGCAGGGTGTTGAGCTTTTTCAACGCGCCCGAGGTGTCCTTGAAAATTGGCATGTGGGTTTCCTTCAGGCGGCTACGGCCCGCGCGTCGCGCAGCACGGCTTCGAGCAGGCGGCGGCTGTCGGCTTCGCTGGTGGTGAGTTGGGCTTCGAGTTGGTCGCACAGCGCCATCAGTTCGTCGACCTTGGCGACGATGCGGTGTTGTGCGGCAAGAGGTGGCAGCGGGATCAAGACTGCATTCAAGATTTCGAGATTAAAATCCTGCGGGGTCATGGTTTTAGACGGCCTCGGCACGTAGCCCGGCGTGGGCGGCAGCGGCAAGCTGCCGCTGATCGGACGACACGAACACGTCGGCCTGCAACACCACGGCACTGCCGATGTGGAGGGCATCCATGCCACGCAGGACGTTGTTCTCCAAGCTGGCAACGGTCTGCGCCAGCACGGCGGGCGTCAGGTCGCAGCGTCTTCGATATCGGCCAGCAGCAGGGTTTTGAGGGTGCGGTACTGCGTGTCGTCGATGTGCGCCTCGCGGCGCAGCCGACAAAACGCCGATACGATTTCGGGGAGGGCAATGGCGGACAAGCCGATTTCCGTTGCCTGATCGCACCAAGCAAGCACGGCGTCGGTGCCGGATTCACGAACGTAGCGTTTGACGAAGGCCGAGCTATCGAAAAAAACCCGCATGGATC
>JBKJIS010000232.1:0-3850 GCA_046598305.1 Thiobacillus sp. | reverse complement strand
TGAAAATCCTTGTGTCGGTGGTTCGATTCCGCCCCAGGCCACCAGCATTCATGCGCCCCAGCGCCCTTTTCGGGTCCTGGGGCGTTTCTACAATTGACGACTGTTTTCTACAAAAGTGGCAATTTCCTGTCTAAGTTTGTGACCCCTCAAATTCGATTGAAAGCTTTTACCTGCTTTGCATGTGGAACTCTTACGCAGCAGTTCTGGGGTCTGGGTTGCGCATTTAACCCAAGTACGAACGGACAATACGAGCAGATCCCCATTGAGCGATGCAAGTGTGTCACCTGCGGAGCTGTTTCTTTTTGGGATTCGAAAACCGAAACTCAAATTCTTCCGCGGGCGACAGGTGCGCCTATGCCACATCCCGATCTTCCCGAAAATTGTGTGCCGGAATACATGGAGGCGCGAAACGTCGCTGGTGATTCGCCCCGGGCGGCTGCTGCACTTCTTCGGCTTTGTGTTCAGAAGCTGCTTGTAGATCTCGGCGGAAAAGGGAAAAACATTGACGAAGATATTGGTGCTCTGGTTGGCAAAGGGTTGCCAGTACAGGTGCAGCAGGCCTTAGACGTGTGCCGGGTGGTCGGCAATAACGCAGTGCATCCGGGCGAAATTGTGCTCAACGATGATCCTGACTTTGTGGGTCAACTTTTTGACCTTATCAATTACATCGTTTCCCAGACTATTGAACGGGAAAAGCAGCTTCATGCGTTGATTGGCCGGCTACCAACTGGAGCCCTACAGGCGATTGATAGACGAAACGCCAAAGCTATCAGCGCAGCGGCTTCACCCGTGCCCCCGTCCGCGACTTAACGTAGTGCTCCGTCATCTCACGATTTTTGTGCCCAAGCAGAGTTTGTGAATGTGCCAAATCGCCCGTATCCGTAGCGGCCTTGGCTCGTATGTCCCTGAATTGGAAATCTACCTTCGCCAGCGCCCGAGCTTTGTCAAAGCGTGAGCGCAACACACTTTCCAAAATGCGGCCTTATGTAAAAGCGAAGCGGGTGGCTGTAGCGGGCATGCACAACCATGACTCGTCGCCCTCCGGCGACGCTGATCAACACTCCAGGTGTCTAACCAGGGCGGTACTCCGCCGTGGTCACTGAGCGAAGCCTAGGAACATCAAACAGACGAAAAGCGGTGATGCTGGTCGGGCTGCCACGAAGTGTGCAACGCGCACGGGGCAGAACGGCTGGCATGACCGCGCTGTAGGTCAACAGCACGCGACAGCTTTGTGCATTTTGGCAATGGCAGTTATCTGCCGTTGCCAGTGGTTAACACCACAAAACCCGCCATGGGTGAGCGCGGAGACATCCTGCGCACCATGTACAAGGCCTTGAAGGGGCAGCAGCGGGAATGCCTGATAGGAACAGGAGCTGCTGTATCCGTGATCGGCCGCATCGCTGCCAAGGGTCTGTCTGACGAGTTGAACGATCGGGGTTATCTGGTGGTTGATGGCATTGATGGTCGGGCGCACTACCTGAAGCTCCCGATTGGCACCGACCTCTCGGAGTTGCCGATGGGCGGCATCGTGGAAGCAAAGCCACCGGGGCAAGAGCGGGCCATGGACCGGGACATCAGCAGCTTGGCACAGGGTGGCATTTACCATACGGCGGATCATCTGGCGCGCCTTCGACAAGACACGGCAAGAGGTCCGCAATCCACCGTCGATGCCTACGTGCGTCGACTCGAAGCATTGCGCCAGAGCGGTATCGTAGAGCGGGTAGCCGATGGCGTCTGGCGAGTTCCTCCAGACTTCCTGTCACGTGCACAGGCCCACGACGCACAGAAGGCGGCAGGCTCCACCCTTGAGCTTCGCTCGCACTTGCCGCTCGACGTGCAGGTGAGCAGCCTCGGCGCCACTTGGTTGGATCGGCAACTGGTGACCAATGAACGAGATTGGGCCCCTCAGGGCTTCGGCGCCCTGGTGCGCGAAGCAATGCAAAACCGTGTGGATTTTCTTACAGGGCAAGGCCTGGCTGAGCGGCGCGACCAGCGCGTTATCCTCGCACGCAACCTGCTGTCCTCCCTATGTGCTCGTGAACTGGCGAGTGCAGGTAAGGCCATTCAGGATCAGACCGGTCTGCCTTACCGCCCGCTGCGCGACGGCGAGTACGCCAGCGGCATCTACCGTCGCTCGGTCCAGCTCGCAAGCGGCCGATTTGCAATGCTCGATGACGGCATGAGCTTCAGCCTGGTGCCGTGGCGGCCTGTGGTGGAGCAGCGCCTGGGGCAGCAGGTCTCGGCTGTTGTTCGGGGGCAGAACGTGAATTGGGAACTGGGACGCCAGCGCGGGCCATCGATCTGAAACCATGCCGCGAGCAGACTCATGCGTTTAGCACCCTGTTTGTGCAGCATTGTCGTGGTCATGATTTTCTCGCTTTCCAAGCGATAGTAATGTCGAGCTTGTGCGTTGGTGAACCGCCAACGGATTGAGGCGGGGCTGTCATGCGTAAACTCTTAACTTGGACCCGCTCGAAGGGCCTGCGCCCTGCGCCAGCGATGTGCAGGGTGATTGATTTTCAGCTAGCCCTCCAGCAGCTGCGCGCCTTTCGGGCGATTTTGAGTAATCGGCACACCGCACCTTCGCACCAAAGCCTTCATGGGTCAACACCTTAGGACCGCCGCAGTCAATGAACGGGTTCTTCATCAATTCTGCTGTGATTTTTCATTGATTCCCGAAGAATTCTGTTTTTTAGATTTGGCGGCAAGATCATGGAAGACACCACGCTGTACGAGCATCTTCTTGATTTGATAACAACTCAACACCTCGTTGCCGAGCATTCACAATGGTGTCCAGCGTGTTACGCACATGCGCTTCGAGCGCTAAAGCAGCACGGGTATCGTTACCGGCCATTGCCAGCTGAAATATCTCGCGATGCTCGGCATGCACGTCGCGGCCCGAATCCGGTAGTGCCATGGTGTAGCGACGATAGCGTTCGCCGTGCCGCGCCAGCAGGCTCAGCACGTGCAGCGTCCGGCGCGAGCCGCAGCCGGCGATCAGTGCCTCGTGGAAGCGGGTGTTCAGCAGTTCCCAGCGGTGGCGGTTCTCGGGCCGGATCGGCTGCTCAATGGCCGAGATATCGTCATAGGCGCACTGCAGGTTTTCTCGCCATTGCGCGTCGCTGTGGCGAATCGACTGACGCAGTGCATCGATTTCGATGTGCAGGCGCAGCCGCGTCAGGTCCTCCAGGTCGTCGAGTGCGATCGGCGCGACCCGAAACCCCCGCTGACTCTCGGTGATCACCAGCGCGTCGCTGACCAGCCGCGTGATCGCCTCGCGCAGCGTGCCCGCGCCGACGCCGTAGTGGGTCTTCAGGTGCTCGATGCGCAGCTTCTGGCCGGGGCCGAGCCGGCCGTCGACAATGTCTTCTCGCATTTGCAGGTAGGCGCGCTCGATCAGCGTGCGGGTAACGTCCGCTTCGCCGTCAGTTGAAACCAGTTTCAGGATAGAACGTTTGGCCATGGTGTGCTCGGTTCGCGTCGGGCCGATTAGTCCCGAGCTTGCTCGCGCACGCGCGCCAGACGATAGCTCAGCTGTGGCCGTGTCAGGCCCAGCGCACGGGCTGCGGCTGCGAGGTTGCCGCTTTGGCGCTGGACGGCTTCCTGGATCAGGGCATCTTCCACCGCATCAAGGCTGAGCCCGAGCCGCTGGACGTTGTCGTACAGGGCACTCGACCCGCCCGGGGCGCAGCGCTCCAGGTCGTCAGCCGCATTGGGTGTCATCGCCGACGTTTGTGGCAGCATGGGGAAGAGTTCCTGCACGTCGATCGATTCGCCCGGGCCAGCGAGGATCACGCCGCGCTCGATCAGGTTTTCCAGTTCGCGCACATTGCCCGGCCACGAATGGCGC
>JBKJIS010000187.1:0-4025 GCA_046598305.1 Thiobacillus sp. | reverse complement strand
AGGGGCCAGGTTGAGCTAATTCCTATATTCAGCATCGCAATCCCACAATCCCTGCCCCGCAGCATGCGCAGCGGATGCGTCTTGTTGCACGTTGCACGCGCGGCTTGCCGAGCGGTTTGGCTTCTCGCCTTTGCCCTGTCGCGGCTTCAATCTTGGCATAAAAGCATGAATTGCCCAACGGCTGGTTCTGATCAAAATTGATCACGCACGGCATCACGGCTGAGCGCATTTAAGTCTGGTACGCCAGATTCGGTGCCAGCCAGCGTTCGGCTTCCTGCAACGTCCAGCCCTTGCGGCGGGCGTAGTCCTCGACCTGGTCGCGCTCGATTTTGGCCACCGCGAAATACTGGCTGTCGGGGTGTGACAGGTAGAAGCCCGATACGGCCGCACCCGGCCACATGGCAAAGTTTTCGGTCAGCACCACGCCGATTGCGGCGGTGGCGTCGAGCACCTCGAACAGCGCGGCTTTTTCGCTGTGTTCGGGGCAGGCGGGGTAGCCGGGCGCGGGGCGAATGCCCTGGTATTTTTCTCCGATCAGGTCGTCGTTGGCGAGCGCTTCTTCGCTGGCATAGCCCCAGAATTCGCGGCGGATGCGCAGGTGCAGGTGTTCGGCAAAGGCTTCGGCGAGGCGGTCGCACAGCGATTTGAACAGGATCGCGGAGTAGTCGTCGTGTGCGGCTTCAAAAGCTTTGGCGCGTTCGTCTTCGCCGATGCCGGTGGTGACGACAAATCCGCCCAGATAGTCTTTCAATCCGCTGGCGCGGGGCGCGACGAAGTCGGCGATGCACAGGTTGGCACGGTCTTGCGGCTTTTTCATCTGCTGGCGCAGGTTGTGCCAGGTCATCAGGGTCTGGCTGCGCGATTCGTCGGTATACACCTCGATATCGTCGTCGTTGACCGTGTTGGCGGGGAACAGGCCGAATACGGCGCGCGCTTCAATCCAGTTTTCCGCAATCATTTGTTGCAGCATCGTCTGCGCATCGGCGAACAGCTTGGTCGCCTCGACGCCTACGACTTCATCCTTGAGTATCTTGGGGTATTTTCCGTGCAATTCCCACGAGGCAAAAAATGGCGTCCAGTCGATGATGTCGACCAGTTTGGCCAGGTCATAGGCTTTCAGCACTTGCACGCCGGGCTGCTTGGGTACGGGCGGCGTGTAGCGTGACCAGTCGATCTTGAATTTGTGGTTGCGTGCTTCAGCCAGCTTCAGGCGCACGGTGTCGGATTTGTGCTTGAGGTGGCGTTCGCGCGTGATCGCATAGTCGGCGCGGACTTCGGCCGCAAAGGCATCGCGCATGTCTTTTGACAGCAACTGGGTGCAGACGCCCACCGCGCGCGAGGCGTCTTTCACGTAGACCACCGGGTGTTCGTAATTGGGCTCGATTTTGACGGCGGTGTGCGCGAGTGACGTGGTCGCGCCGCCAATCAGCAGGGGGAGCGTAAAGCCTTGGCGCTGCATTTCTTTGGCGACGTAAGCCATTTCTTCCAGTGACGGCGTGATCAGCCCCGACAACCCGATGATGTCGGCTTTGTGCTCGCGCGCGGCATCGAGAATTTTCTGCGCGGGCACCATCACGCCGAGATCGACGATGTCGTAGCCGTTGCAGCCCAGCACCACGCCGACGATATTCTTGCCGATGTCATGCACGTCGCCCTTGACCGTCGCCATGATGATTTTGCCGGCACTTTTTGCGTCGCCGGCCTGCTTGTCGGCTTCGATAAACGGAAGCAAATGCGCCACTGCCTGTTTCATCACGCGCGCGGACTTCACCACTTGCGGCAAAAACATCTTGCCCGCGCCGAACAGGTCGCCGACCACGTTCATCCCGTCCATCAGCGGGCCTTCGATGACGTGCAACGGGCGCGCGGACTCAAGCCGTGCGGCTTCGGTGTCCTCGACGATGAATTCGGTAATGCCCTGCACCAGCGCGTGGGAGAGGCGCTCGCCAACCGGCAGGGTGCGCCAGGCGTGGTCGACGACCCGTTCTTGCAACCCGCCTTTGACGTTTTCGGCAAAATTCACCAGTCGCTCGGTCGAGTCCTCACGGCGGTTGAGTAATACGTCTTCGACGCGTTCGCGCAGATCCGGGTCGAGATTGGCATAGACGCCGAGCTGGCCGGCGTTGACAATGCCCATGTCCATGCCGGCCTGGATCGCGTGATAGAGAAAGGCGGTGTGGATGGCCTCGCGCACCGCGTCGTTGCCGCGAAACGAAAAGCTGACGTTCGATACACCACCGGAAATATGCGCGTGCGGCAGGTTTTGGCGGATCCAGCGGGTGGCTTCAATAAAATCAACGGCGTAGTTGGCGTGCTCCTCGATGCCAGTGGCAACCGCAAAGATATTCGGGTCGAAAATGATGTCCTCGGCCGGGAAGCCGACCGTTTCGGTCAAGAGCTTGTAAGCGCGGGCGCAGATTTCGGTCTTGCGGGCGTAAGTGTCGGCCTGGCCGGTTTCGTCGAAGGCCATCACGATCACCGCGGCGCCGTAGCGCAAGCAGAGTTTGGCGCGTTCGATGAATTCGGCCTCGCCTTCCTTCATGGAAATTGAGTTGACGATGCCCTTGCCCTGGATGCACTTGAGGCCCGCCTCGATCACGCTCCATTTCGACGAGTCGATCATGATCGGCACCCGCGAAATGTCCGGTTCGGACGCAATCAGCAGCAGAAAGCGCACCATCGCCGCCTCGGCGTCGAGCATGCCCTCGTCCATGTTGATGTCGATGATCTGCGCGCCGTTTTCCACCTGCTGGCGCGCCACGTCGAGGGCCTTATCGTAGTCGCCGTTAAGAATCAGTTTGGCAAAAGCCTTGGAGCCGGTGACGTTGGTGCGCTCACCGGCGTTGACGAAGAGTGAATTCTTGTCGACGTTGAACGGTTCCAGCCCGGATAAACGCATCGCCGGTTCCAGCGTGGGCGGGACACGCGGCGCGACGCCGGCAACCGCTTCTGCAATGGCCTGAATATGCGCGGGAGAACTGCCGCAACAGCCGCCGACAATGTTGAGCAGCCCCGCACGCGCCCATTCGCCGATGTGGGCCGCCATTTCGGGCCCTTCCATATCGTATTCGCCAAAAGCGTTGGGCAGTCCCGCGTTGGGGTGGGCCGAGATGTACACGTCAGCCTTGCTGGAAAGCTCCGCGATGTATTGCCGCAATAAATCGGGGCCGAGCGCGCAATTGAGGCCAATCGACAACGGTCTCGCATGGCGCATCGAGTTCCAGAAAGCCTCGCCGGTCTGTCCGGAAAGGGTGCGGCCGGAGGCGTCAGTAATGGTGCCGGAAATCATTACCGGCAGGCGCACCTGGTTAATTTCGAAATATTCATCGATAGCAAACAAGGCGGCCTTGGCGTTAAGCGTGTCGAAAATGGTTTCGACCATCAGGATGTCGGCACCGCCTTTGACCAGGCCGTCAATCGCTTCCAGATAGGTTACACGCAACTGATCGAACGTCACATTACGGAAGCCGGGGTCGTTCACCTGCGGCGAAATGGACGCGGTGCGCGACGTCGGACCGAGTACGCCGGCGACGAAGCGCGGCTTGTCCGGGTTCTGCGCAGTGGCTTCGTCAGCGGCCTCGCGCGCCAGCCGGGCAGCGGCGAAGTTGAGCTCCGGCACCAGATGTTGCATGTGGTAATCCGCCATCGAAATCGCGGTGGCGTTGAAGCTGTTGGTTTCCAGAATGTCTGCGCCCGCAGCCAGATATTCGGCGTGGATGGCCTTGATGATCTGCGGTTGGGTTAGGGTCAACAGGTCATTGTTGCCCTTGACGTCATACGCAAAATCGGCAAAACGGGTGCCACGGTAGTCCGCCTCTTCAAGCTTGTAGGACTGGATCATCGTCCCCATCGCGCCATCGAGAATCAGGATGCGCTGGGCAAGCAGGGAATGCAGTAGATCGGTGCGGGACATGGCAGGAAATCAGCGGGACAATCATCTATTATATTCGGTTGGCGCAGGGTATCCGGGCAGTGCTATGGTGGCGGTATCGAGTCTGACCGGTGATTGCCATGAAACATCTTGA
>JBKJIS010000130.1:0-16191 GCA_046598305.1 Thiobacillus sp. | reverse complement strand
AAAGAGTCGGGCATTTTTTTGTCCGGCGTTTTCATTATGGCCGCACCGGATCGCATTCAGGCTAGCCGGACCATTTTTCAAAATGGTTGAATTGACCCTGTGTCTCGCTGACGATGACGCGCTCGACATGTGCCATGGGTGGGCCGGTTTTCGTCCACATAAGCAGCGCGTTCACGACCTCGGTTGAACCTTGAACAACCGCTTCGACCGAGCCATCGGGTCGATTGCACACCCACCCGGTGACACCCAGGCGCTCAGCCTCCTGCCGCATCGATTCGCGAAACCACACCCCCTGCACCCGGCCCAGAATCTGCAGGTGGAGGGTTTGCATAATCCTAGAAACCTCAGTTGGACGCACCCGATGGTGCGCTTGGGCGGGTGACTGCCGCGAAGCGACGAGGCGGCAGGCCGGGGCCTGCAACGAGGAGCGACAAAGCCAGGCGCACGCCCAGACGTGCCAGCGGGTGCGTAGCGCTCTCACCCAATAGGTGATGGCTATCGAAGGCAGTCAAGTGAGTATTCATGTGGCTCTCCTGAAGGTTAAGCGCGGTCAACTGCGGTTTTTAGGTTTTAACACCCCATAGAGCCAGCTAAGGATTCGAGATCTGATCATGAATAGTTAGCGCGATTTCGCGCCCTTCACATGCGTCTCCAGTTCGATGAAGGTAGGCCGCTCGGTTGAGAACAGCACCTTGCGTCCAAACTCGACCGCAATCGCCGGTGCATAACCGTTGATGCTGGCCAGCAAGGTGACCTTGACGCACTGGAACATCTTGCTCGATTCGTGCAGTTTTTGTTCAAGCAGACCGGAAAGCGGACTGACAAAACCATAGGCCAGCAAAATGCCGATGAAGGTGCCGGTCAATGCAGCACCAATCAAAATTCCGAGTTCCGCGGGAGGAAGACCGACTGATCCCATGGTTTTCACGACGCCCATCACCGCCGCGACAATGCCGAATGCAGGCAGACCGTCGCCTAGTTTGGCGACGCTGTGCACGGGTATTTCGCCTTCTTGATGGTGGGTTTCGATCTCGTTGTCCATCAGGTTTTCGATTTCGAAAGCATTCATGCTGCCACTCACCATCAGGCGCAAGTAGTCAGTAAGGAATTCAATAATGTGATGGTCCGCCATGATGGCTGGATATTTCGAGAACAAGGGGCTGCTCTCGGGGGCCTCGACATCGGCTTCAACCGACATCAGGCCTTCCTTGCGGATCTTGGTCAGCAGTTCATACAGCAGCGCCATCATGTCCATATACAGCGCTTTGTTGTATTTCGATCCCTTGAACAGGGTCGGCAGCGCCTTCAGCGTGGCCTTGAGGGCTTTGCTGTTGTTGCCGACAAGGAAGGCACCCAGCGCCCCTCCCCCAATGATCAAGAGCTCTACCGGATGCCATAACGCCGCCAGATATCCGCCGGCCAGCGCATAACCGCCGAACACGCACAGCACAACCATGATCCATCCACCAATGACTTGCACGACAGTCTGTTCCTTATTCTGGATTGATTGCTCTGGCCCGGGTCACTTCACCTTGCCCCTGCACGTCGTAATTTGAAGCGCAGGATCTCAGTGAGAGTATTCGACCCGAATGCCCAAAACTTGATGGCGCAGTTAAAGAATATTGATGTGTATCCATGTCACATCCGCCAGGCATACAAGGTATGGCGCGCGCCCTCGGCCAGGGTTATTTCATGGTCAGGCTGCTGCGACTGAACCCCAAATGAAAGACTGATGAACAGGCTGCCCTTCTGCATCTGCGCACGCGCCTGCGCCCACAATTCCGGCATGACTGCGGGGGATAGAAAAGCAAACACCACGTCAAAACCGGCCAGATCGATGGCCGTGTAATCACGCCGCATGAATATCACCTGGCTACGCCTGAACCAGGCGCGCACCCGGCTGATCAGCCATGGCGCCGGGGCGATTTCAGTGCCGTAAAAATGGCCTTCAGGAAACCGGGGCTCCAGGTAGAACGGCACATCGCCCAAGCCGCTTCCCACATCGATAAAACGGAATGATTGCGTCTGGGGCAACAAAGACGCAACGGCCTGCCAGGCTTTGCTGTCAGACAGATATAAAGGAACACGGGTGCGAAAGGTGCTCCAGTAGAACAACACCAGTGTCAGAAAGGCAGCCAGGTAGAACCCGGTTGGAACACTGGCCTGCTGGGCCAGCAGGATTGCCGGGAAAAACATGAAATGCAGTGGCGGCCACCAAGCGGGCTGCTGGAGGAAATAACTCAACAAAGCCGCGATGCAGCCTTGTACGAGTGCCAACTGCCACCAAACGGGCTGGAGTGAAAAATAAACAGGGGTCAAATAGCTCAGGATGCCGGCTACGAAAAGTGCGACCCCCTGAATAATGAGCGACTGTAGGCTGATTGGCAGGCGCTTCATATTTCGTTAATTGCGAAATCGTTTCAAGCAGCAGCGGTCAGTTCGGTTTGTGCCTCAGTACCCGCAAGGGGCATGCCGGTGGGTGCACCGCTGTTATGCAGCGACCCTTCCGCAGCTTTAGCCTTGCGTGTTTTCCCGGCGCGGGCAGGTTTGTTGCACAAGCCGCACACATAATGGGGATGCAAGTCATCGGGATGAACCACGAAATGTCCACCGCATCCAGTGCAGGCAGCCGTTTCGAGCATGTGGTGTTCAAAGAATCGGTTCAGGGTCCAGGCGCGCGTGAAGCTCAGCACTTCATCGATCTGGTTGGTATGCAGGTATTCCTGATACAGGCGGTAGGTTTTCAGTACCGCTTCTATCCCCTCGCAATCGCTGTTTTTAGTGATGTAGCGACGAATGTTAATGAACAGTGAAGAGTGGACGTTGGGTAACCAGGTCAGAAACCAGTCTGTTGAAAATGGCAGCATCCCTTTAGGTGGCGAGACGCCTTTGACTTCCTTGTACAGCTTGAGCAAACGTTCGCGCGACAGCGTGGTCTCCGTTTCCAGCACCTGCGGACGCGCACCCAGTTCAATCAATTCGATCGCCAGTTGTGTGTCACGCATTTCGGTCAGCAAACTTTTTTTGCTCATAGCAACGCTCCCCTGTTTGTTTCGCCACGTAGTCCAGCCGGCCTGATCAACTATTCAGACAAACGCTTCAACAGCCTGCCCGGCCATCAGAATGGCGGCGTGAGATTGTGCGATGGCGCGGTCTTTGGTGTAACTGGTGAGCATGTTCAGCACCATGCCATCATCAAAGCGGAAGCGCGAAACCATCATGCCGGAGGCAGCGAGCTTGAGGATCTGTGCGGGGGTCAGTGATTCGATCAAACCGGCCACGTCCTGGCTGATGCCCAGACGAAAAACAGCGGTGGCCTTGTCATGTCGGATCATGTTTTGCGCCAGCATCAGGTAGTTGAGATTGACATCACGCATTTCGTCCAGCATTTCGTCCAGTTTCATTTTTCGCCCTTCCGTATTGAATTATTTTCAGTCACACACTTAACTCTGCGTGCTGAATTCGTTTTCGGACGGAACAGGGGAAAGTTAACGTGGACGTTGGCTGTATTCGGGGACGGTGGCGCGCGAGACTCTGTGTAGGCGTTTGTCCTACATCACGCCGTCAGCCGGGTGCCTTCCAGACAGCAACACACCCAGGGAATGAAGCGGGTTATCAATAGATAACATGGGCTTGCGAATACAGGCTCATTCAGCTTCACAGCGGGCATTGCACCCGCCGAATGCTGTGCGATAGATAGCTGTCTTAGTAGCGCTTGTAAATATCTTCGAAACGCACAATGTCGTCTTCACCCAGATAAGTCCCCGACTGCACCTCAATGATGTGCAAATCAACCTTGCCTGGATTCTCCAGCCGATGCGTGGTCCCCAGCGGAATGTAGGTCGACTGGTTTTCGCTTAGCAGCGTAACCAGATCACCGCAGGTGACGCTGGCGGTACCAGACACCACCACCCAGTGCTCGGCACGATGGTGATGCATTTGCAGGCTCAGCTTTTCGCCTGGCTTGACCATGATGCGCTTGACCTGGAAGCGCTCGCCTTCGTCGATCCCCTCATACCAGCCCCATGGCCGGTAAACCTGCTTGTGGACCAGGTGTTCACAGCGTTTCTCGGCTTTCAGGCGCTCGACCAGCTTTTTGACCTCCTGAACCTGGTCTTTTTTAGCGACAAGCACGACGTCAGCCGTTTCCACCACGACCAGGTCCGAGACCCCAAGCAAGGCGACCATACGGGTTTCGGCGCGTACAAAGTTGTTCCGGGAATCTTCCAGCATGACATCGCCCCGGGTAGCGTTGCCCAGATCGTCCTTCACCGCAACGTTCCACAGCGCCGACCATGCGCCGATATCATTCCAGGCCATATCGGCTGGCACCATCGCCGCGCAGCGGGTGTGTTCCATCACGGCATAATCGACCGACTCTGACGGGCAGGCCTCAAAGGCAGCCGGATCCAGCCGCACAAAGTCCAGATCAAGCGTTGCGGCATCCAGTGCGGCCCGGCTGGCCTCAAGGATATCGGGACGCAGAGTCTGGAGTTCATTCAAGAAGTCCGCTGCACGGAACAGGAACATGCCACTGTTCCAATAATAGTCGCCGGAATCCACATACCGCTGTGCAGTAGTGGAATCGGGTTTTTCTACAAAGGCCGCCACCTGAAACGCGCCCTTCGGGTCAGCAAGGGGTGCGCCCTTTTGAATATAGCCATAACCTGTTTCCGGAATGGCCGCCACGATGCCAAAAGTAGTCAGATGGCCATTTTTTGCAGCTTCCGCAGCAATCCGTATCGCCGCATGGAACGCATCGACATCCCCGATCAAATGGTCGGCTGGAAGCACCAGCATCAAGGCCTCAGGGTCGTCACGCGACAGCATCAGTGCTGCAACAGCGATCGCGGGTGCCGTGTTGCGTCCTATCGGCTCCAATACGATGGCGCGTGGCGTCGCCCCGATCTGGCGCATCTGTTCTGCAATCATGAAACGGTGCTCGACATTACATACCACCAACGGGTTGGCTATTTCCGGCATATCAGCCAGCCGGCTAACCGTGTCCTGCAACAGACTGTGTTTGCTCGCAAGGGGCAGCAACTGCTTGGGCAGGGCGGCGCGAGACAAGGGCCATAAACGCGTGCCTGAGCCGCCGGAAAGAATTACAGGATGAAGTATGGTCATGTTGAAAATGTTTTTAATGTGTAATCACGTCGATTTAGCGTATCCCCAGACCAAACCATACACGCTTCCCTATATGTGCGGGGTATCCACGATTCGATTCAGTTGGGCTGAGTTTAATTTAACCGTGTGTGGCATCACTGGTACGAGGTCCGGAATGCATGAAACAGAAACTGCTGGGGCGTGAGGTTACCCTTGAAGCGGTCAAGGAGTCGGCGCCAGCACAGGTAATTTGCCAGGTACTTCGTGGCGGCTGCAGCGCACACAGCCGATGAACGGACGTTTACGGTGTCCTTTCTGAACGGCCGTTCCGGGTCAGCTGAGACAATAAAAATCAGACTACAACTTGAACCTATCCCTTTATTCCAACCGATCCCAAGACGGTTCCCCTGCCAGCCGTTCCACCAGAAAATCGATCAATGCCCGCACCCGATTCGACAGATGCCGGGTGGGTGGATAGACGGCGTAGGCTGAAAGCTCCGGCCAGGTGTGATCCGATAGCACCTTGACCAACTGCCCTGACCGCAGGGCTTCGTGACAATAAAAGGAAGGGATCAGAACCAGGCCCTCACCCGCAATGGCGGCGCGAATATTGAATTCGCCGCTGCTGGAGGCGAGGCGCACGGGGACACGCACGCGACCCGGTTGGCCGTCCGGCGCGTGAAATGTCCACAAGCCCGGATCGCGGACGTTACTGTAGGCCAGGCAAACATACTGGGCCAGATCGGCCGCCACTTTGGGCGTGCCGTACTTGGCCAGATAGCCTGGGCTGGCGCACAGAATATGGCGGATAGGTGCGAGGCGGCGGGCGATCAGGCTGGAGTCTTCCAGCGTGGCAATGCGGATGGCGAGGTCGAATCCTTCCTGCATCAGGTCGATCTGGCGGTCATTGAAATCCAGTTCGAAGCGCACCTCGGGATGCTGGGTCATGAATGTCTGGATCAGCGGAGCCAGATGCAGCAACCCAAATGACAAGGGCAGCGCGACCTTGAGCCCGCCTTTTAGTGCGCCGTGGGCTTGCGACACCGCTGACTCGGCCTCGTCCAGATCAGCGAGGATGGCAACGCTGCGTTCGTAAAAGGCGCGGCCGCTGTCGGTGAGGTGTTGCTTGCGCGTGGTGCGCTGGATCAGTGACACGCCGAGTCGTGCTTCCAGTTCGGCGAGGCGCCGGCTGACGGCGGATTTGGGCTGGCCCAGCCGCTCGGCGGCGCCGCTGATGCTGCCGGCTTCGACGATGCCAACAAAGATCTGCATGTGTGCAAACTTATCCATTTGTCCCGATTTAATGAACAGTAATTTAAGCTAATCGGTCTTTATCCCGATTACCGTAACAACAACAATAGCATCTCGGTGCCAGTTCGGCCCACCTTCACAGGAGATGCACCATGCAAAACACCCTTCCCACCCCCAAAACCCTGCGCGTGCTGCGTGTGGATGCCAGCGCCCGCGTTGAGGGTTCGATTACGCGCCAGCTTGCCGATCTGCTGATCAGCGGATTACAAGCACGGGTGGCTGATGTGACAGTGACCCGGCGCGATGTGGCGCAGGGGCTGCCGTTTGTCGATGCCGCCTGGGTCAACGCCAACTTCATCGACCCGGCTTCACGCAGCGAGGCACATCGCGAATCCCTATCGGGATCGGACGCGCTGGTGGCCGAGGTGATGGATGCGGATGTCTGGGTGATCGGGGTGCCCATCTACAACTTCGGCGTGCCCGCCAGTCTCAAGGCGTGGATCGACCAGATTGCCCGCGCTCGCCTCACCTTTCACTACACCGACCAAGGACCGCAGGGCCTGTTGACCGGCAAGAAGGTCTATATTTTGACGGCGACAGGGGGAACCGAGGTGGGCAGTGAAATCGACTTCGCCACGCCGTGGCTAAAATTCGTGCTGGGATTTCTGGGTATCACCGATGTCGAAGTGATTGCAGCCGACCGCGGCATGATGCGTGGCGACGCCGCCCGCGCACATGCGGCCAGCCGCATCGACCAGGTGCTGGCACGCGACTGGCCGGCCCTCGCTGCGGCGTAATGCCCTGCATTCAACAGTCACAATGGAATAGGCATAAGGAGTCAACCATGAGCACACGCACCATCCGTCAACGCGTTCTCGCCCTTGAGGTGACCGAAGGCGCGGGCGTCACCGTTCACCGCAGCATCGGCACGCCGGCCTTGCGCAACCTCGATCCGTTCCTGCTACTGGACCACTTTGGCAGCGAAAAACCGGAAGAATATATCGCCGGGTTTCCGGACCATCCGCACCGCGGTTTCATCACCTTCACCTATATGCTCGACGGCCACATGCAACACCGCGACAGCATGGGCAACCAGGGTGATCTCATGCCCGGCGGCGTGCAATGGATGAAGGCGGCCAGCGGCGTCATCCATTCCGAAATGCCGCGCCAGGCCAACGGACTGATGCGCGGTTTCCAGCTGTGGATCAATCTGCCCGCCAGCGAGAAGATGTCCGACCCGGCGTATCAGGAATTTTCGGCGGCATCGATTCCGGAAGTGGCACTGGCGGCCGGTCGGGTGCGCGTGCTCGCGGGGGAGTATGAAGGTACGCATGGCGTCATTGAAGACCCATCAACGGATGTGCGCTACCTGGATATTACCTTGTCTGCCGGTGCAGATTTCTCCATGCCATTACCCGAATCGCATCACGCCTTTGTTTATGTTTTCGAAGGCAGCGCGCGCCTGGCAGACGACAACCTGGCTCAGCACACACTGGCAGTTTTGAGCGCGGGCGATGCGGTGAGCCTCGCCGCTGGCGCAGAAGGTGCGCGTTTGATTCTTGTAGCCGGCCGCCCCATCGGCGAACCCGTGGTGCAATACGGCCCGTTCGTGATGAACAGCCGCGAGGAAATCGAACACGCCATGAACGATTATCGGAACGGCAAGCTGGTGCAGACTCGGGCAAGCATGAGCGTCCATTAGTCCGCAGCACGTCTTGTGGATGCAGTATGATTAAAAGCCTCTGCCCGGTCGTTCTATCACGCCGATACCATAGCCAGTGTCACTTCGCCGCCGCGCACGTGATGTTGCAGGCTGCACACATGGGGCTGGGCAGTTGCCCGACAGGATGCGTTGCGGTTAAAACCCGAGCCCCGGTAACGACTGTTTAAGCGCGTCCAGACAGGCGCCATCGATGGCAGTATCACGCTCCTTCTCCATCATTTCTATGGCAGCGGGCACGGGAATCGGCCCGCGATACGGGCGATCGGCGGTGATGGCGTCGAATATGTCGGCCACCGTGATGATGCGGGTTTCCAGCGGAATGCGCTCGGCCGTCAATCCGCGCGGATAGCCTTTGCCATCGAGCCGTTCATGATGAGCAGCCGCAACAAAAGCCAGCTCCGAGAAAATATTGAGCCGCGACAAGATTTCTTCCGAATAAGTCGCATGGGCCTTGACCTGATCCCACTCGCTGGCATCGAGCTTGCCCGGTTTATCAAGCACTGCATTGCTCACCCCCAGCTTGCCAATATCGTGCAGCAACGCACCACGACGCAACCAGCGCACCCGCTCGGGTGGCAGGCCCAGCGTGGTGGCCACGGCTTCAGCATAGGTGGCTACCCGGGCGCTATGGCCGTAGGTGTAATGGCTTTTGGCATCCACCACCTGGGAAAACGCTTCCGCAATCGTATCCAGCCGCTGTTCATCGATTCGAACCACCTTGGACGCTGGCTCGATTGCCTCAATACGTTGCTGCAATGTGCAATCGCTCAGCCCTTCCCAGAATTCAGGCTGTTGCTGCACCGCCAGGAAGGCCGCCACCACAGCCGGGTCAAACCAGGTGTCGGCGCGCTTCTGCACTTCGTCCACCATCTGCTGCCTACCTGCGGCCGAGTGAAACACCTCTACGACTTGCGACAACAACGCAATCCGGGAAGCAAGTGGAATGGCTTGCCCACTCAGACGTTCGGGCTTGCCATTGCCGTTCCAGTGCTCGTCCAGACAGCGAATGCCCGCCGCCACCTCTTCATCAAAGCCCAGTTGAATGGCGATATTCGCGCCGCGCTCGCACCGGGTCACGATCAATTCGGTAGCGAACTGCTCGCCGTTCTGAGCCAGATTGAGAATCCGGCTCACTTTTTCATGCAGCGACTTGCCCACGCCCGCATGCGACAACACGAACTGACTCAATCGCACCACGCTTTCGGTATCCACCAGTTTGAAATCGCGCTTGACCTCACGATCATCGGTTCCATACAATTCAAACAGGCGCGCCGCATTACTGCTGCAACCGGCATCTTTCAGCAACAAGGTGTAATACAGATGCGACAGCGCCTCGCTATCCATCCCCAACTGCTGACCCACATGCATCCCCACCCAGCAGCTACGCAGGCTATGGCCTGCGGGCAGGCCTTCGGTCAAATCGAGTGCATAACTCAGCGAACCGATTATGGATGAGAGCGATAATTCCTCGACCACGGGAAACGGGGGTAAATCGAACGGGCTCATGAAGAGGTGCACTCCTTGATGAATGGGCATTCCCACCCCGGCAAGAGGCGGATAGATATAAAAGATATCGGCCGCCCATCCGCAATCTAAACCGTATGTATTGCATTTTTTTATATGAGGTTGATCCAGTTGGCTTGGATAACCCCTGTCCCTGACGGGTCGCCAGTTTGCTGCCTGGCTTTAAAATGGTCCCATGAGCACACTTGAATCCCTCGCCTTTGACAACGGTTTTGCCCGTTTACCCGAGTCCTATTATTCGCGCGTCTGCCCGACCCCGGTTCCCGATCCCTATCTGGTTTGCCACAGCGCGGAAGCACTCAAGCTGCTTGATCTGGACAGCAGCGAAATTACCCGCCCCGAGATGATTGCCACCTTGGCTGGCAATCAATTGCTGCCGGGAATGGATGCACTTGCTGCGTTGTATGCGGGTCACCAGTTCGGCCACTTCGTGCCGCAACTCGGCGATGGCCGGGCGATTCTGCTGGGCGAAGTCAAGAACGCAGCCGGCGAAGGCTGGGAAATCCAGCTCAAGGGTGCAGGCCGCACCCCCTATTCACGTGGCGGCGATGGCCGCGCGGTGTTGCGTTCGAGCATTCGTGAATACCTGTGTTCCGAAGCGATGCACGCGCTCGGCATTCCCACCACGCGCGCGCTCGCCATCATTGGCAGCGACCGGCCGGTGTATCGCGAAGACGAGGAAACCGCCGCGCTGGTCACCCGGCTGGCACCAAGCTTCGTCCGCTTCGGCTCGTTTGAGGTGTTTTACTACCGCAACCAGACTGAATCGATTCGCGAACTGGCCGATTACGTCATTGCACGCTATTACCCCGAGCTGGCCAGCCGTGACGAACCCTATGCAGAACTCCTGCGCGAGGTCGCCCGCCGCACTGCCGAATTGATGGCGCAGTGGCAGGCGGTAGGCTTCTCGCACGGGGTGATGAACACCGACAACATGTCGATCCTGGGATTGACGTTGGACTATGGTCCGTTCGGCTTTCTCGACGCCTTCGACCCCGGCTACATCTGTAACCATTCCGACACCGGTGGCCGTTATGCTTTCGACCAGCAACCGGACGTAGCTGCATGGAATCTCACCAAGCTGGCGCAAACCTTTGTCCCGCTGCTGTCGGTTGAAACTGCCTCCGCCGCCATCGCAGATTATCCCCAACAATTCGGGCAAGCCTACATCAACCGCATGGCCGCCAAGTTCGGCCTGGTCCCCGGTGGCGAGATGGTTCCCCTACTCATGGACGCACTGCAATTGCTGGCGCAGAACCGTATCGATTACACGATCTTTCTGCGCCGCTTGTGCGATTTCGACAGCAATACAGGCGCATCAAACGCGCCCTTGCGCGACCTGTTCATCAACCGCGATGTGTTCGATTCCTGGGCAACGCGTTATGCCGAAACCTTGCGTGCCATGGGTTCAAGCGATGCAACGCGCGCCGTGACCATGCGTGCGGTCAACCCCAAATACATCCTGCGCAACCACCTGGCCGAAGTCGCCATCCGCCGCGCAGCCGACCACCGTGATTACAGCGAAATCCAGCGCCTCCATACACTCTTGCTGCATCCCTTTGACGAGCAGCCTGAATTTGAAGCCTATGCCGCTGAACCCCCCGACTGGGCGAAGCAGATTGAGGTAAGCTGTTCGTCGTGAATCGACGATCCGCCCTTCTCATCAGTCTGCTGACCCTTTCTTTGCTCGCCGCCTGCAGCGGCCCCATCCAACGCAAGGATGGCAGCAACAGCACACGCGGTTTCAGCATCAAAGATCTGGCCAAGGGCGATGTCGACGATGTGATCGAAATCCATCAAAAGGAAGTCATCGGCATCCTCAAAACGCTGACGCTCAAGCTCTATCGCCGCAATCCCAACGAATGGCGCAAATCCGGATTCGCCAGCGCAGACGACGCCACAACCGATCTCTTCAAGCAAATTCCGCTCTGGACGGTTGCCCCCCAGAAAGACCTCAACTGGGAAACCACCCTGCGCGACCTGTGGCGGGAAGACTTCACCGGCGACCGCGTCAAGGCACTGATGGGCAGCCTGCTGGTCATGCACATGGCGGCGTTCAACAACAATACCGAGTTCTACCTGCTGACCGAAATGGACGCGCAAAAGCTCTACAACGCCGCGCGCAACACCGAAGCCATCGTATGGAAACTGTCCAACGCCAAAAACCTGCGCGGCGACATCATCCTGCTCTCCAACGGGTTTGACGCCAACGGCATCGCCAACCTCAGCTTCGAGCGCGAATTCGGCAAGCTCATCGGCATCCAGGACGCTCTGGCCAAAGTCATTGAAGATAAAAACAACCGCGCGATTCGATTCGGCGTGGTCAACCTGGCCAGCATGATCTTTCTGCCGATCTGATGGCAACGGATGACATCTATGCCCACTGCGCCACCCTGTCACACGATCAATGGGCGTGGGAATTTCTCCGGCGCAACCCTGCATATCAGTCCGACTACCGGCAGTTCATCCGCATCTGGCGCGCACTCGAAGCCGACTACGGTGCACCGCCACATCGCGTTTTTTCACAATGGCAGCTGGACCCACGCGCCTACGGCCCACTAAATGATGCCGGGCCTGACGCGCTCGACGCCGCCACCAGCGACCTCTGCAGTGGCGAAGATGACCGTGTGTTCATCGAATGCTGGATGGGTGCAAAGTGGGGTTTCTACAAATTTCCACTCGATCCCGTACGCACCACGCCGCCCAATCCTGCTGAACTCTCATGGAGAAAACCGCCTGCGCCGAAACCCCGGCCAATGGACGACGCCTATCGATTGGATATCCCGTTTGATTTGTCCTTGCCGCTGCCACCTCAACTCGATGCCGCAAAATTCCGTTTAGTCAGCCGTGTGACTGAGCTTCGACGGGCCGGCCATCCTGCCCCGTTAAACGTAACGAGCCAGTGCGCGAAATGGACGCAGATGTTACGCCTGCTGGACTTGGCCGGAGCTGGAAAATCAATAAGTGATGAACATGCCGAACGGTTGCACGAGGCACAGGCGCTCACGCAAGGTGGCTATCTTGAAATTGTGCGACTGGGTGAATCCCGCGCGAGCTAAAAAAAACCGGGACACATAATCCCGGTTTTATCAACAGCTCAACGTGTAAACTTAAGTGAAATTCGCTTCAGCAAATTTCCAGTTCACCAGGTTGTTGAGAAAGGTCTCAACGAACTTGGGGCGTGCATTGCGGTAGTCGATGTAATACGCATGCTCCCACACATCCACGCACATCAGCGGCGTGTCGGCTGTGGTCAGCGGAGTGCCGGCGGCGCCCATGTTGACGATATCAACCGAGCCATCGGCCTTTTTCACCAGCCAGGTCCAGCCGGAACCGAAGTTACCTACGGCGCTGGTCTGGAATGCGGTTTTGAATGTGTCGTAACTGCCCCACTTGGCATTGATGGCATCAGCCAGTGCACCAGAAGGCGCGTTACCGCCGGTGGGCGACAAACAGTTCCAGAAAAATGTGTGGTTCGAAACCTGGGCCGCGTTGTTGTAGACGCCACCAGCGGGGGCACTTTTGACGATTTCTTCAAGCGACTTGCTCTCGAACTCGGTGCCCTTGATCAGGTTGTTGAGGTTGGTCACATAAGCCTGATGATGCTTGGCGTAGTGGTATTCAAAGGTTTCCTTTGACATGTGCGGTGCGAGCGCATCCATGGCAAAAGGCAGTGCGGGCAAAGTGTGTTCCATAACGCTCTCCTCAATTGAACAAACAACAATAGACAAGTGTGACGAACTAAGCTTACAGACTCATGCGTGTCCCAAGGATCAGCAAATCCAGGGACGCACGTGGACCTGTGCGATTAGATAACCATAGTGATTTTTGAATGAGTCGGACAGCGTTGTCTGACAGAAGTTGCGATGTGCAGGATTCTTGCACTCACAATAAAAACTGGTCGGGACGAGAGGATTTGAACCTCCGACCACTTGACCCCCAGTCAAGTGCGCTACCAGGCTGCGCTACGCCCCGAGAAGCCGGCTATTCTAACAGAGGAGCCGCGTCCGGCGGAAGCCCGTCAGTCCAATATTTTCAGGATGGCGTTGATTTCTGCGCGCAGTTTGCGCACATCCAGCCCGGCTGGTTCAGGCGGTGTTTCGGGCAGCGTTTCCGCATCGTGCTCCAGGCGTTGGCGTGCACCATTGATGGTAAACCCTTCTTCGTAGAGCAATTCGCGGATACGACGGATCAGCAAGACTTCGTGATGTTGGTAATAACGTCGATTGCCACGCCGTTTTACCGGACGCAGCTGGGTGAATTCTTGCTCCCAGTAACGCAACACATGGGCTTTGACCGCACATAACTCGGACACTTCACCAATAGTGAAGTAGCGTTTTGCCGGAATCGGCGGAAGCTCACTCCGTGCTGGGCGTTCCAATTTGGGCGCCTTCGACATGAGACTTGAGCTTCTGACTGGCGTGGAATGTCACCACGCGGCGCGCGGAAATCGGCATTTCTTCACCCGTTTTCGGGTTACGACCTGGACGCTGGGGTTTTTCGCGACATTGAAAATTGCCGAAACCGGATAGCTTGACGATGTCACCCTTTTCGAGCGACGAACGAATTTCGTCGAAAAAGGATTCGACGACATCCTTGGCTTCGCGTTTATTCAAACCCACTTTTTCGAACAGAAGTTCAGCTAAATCCGCTTTTGTTAGGGTGGTCATAGTTTTATTGTCAGGGGTGGCTCGTGAATCCGGCGTCACGCACGCAAGCTGGCATTACATTGACGACGCGCAGTTTCGACTAATTTTTGCACTGAATCTTCCACTTCCTGATCCGTCAATGTGCGTTGAGTATCTTGCATAACTACCCGGATAGCAAGGCTTTTTTGGTTTTCTGCCATGCCTTTTCCACGGTAATCGTCGAACACATCGATCGAACGCACCTGAGCCGAGGCGCCCTCACGCAAGGCGGCCAACAACTCACCCGCCGGGGTTTGAATGTCCAACACAAACGCCAGATCGCGCCGCACCAGCGGGAAACGTGACACGGGCGCATGACGCGGCACGCCCCGCTGAGCGAGCACCTGTGCGTCAATTTCGAACAGCATCGGCGCTGAGGGCAAATCAAACGCCTGCACCAATCTCGGATGCAAGGTGCCTACCCAGCCAATTGCCTTGCCGTCATGCCACAGTTCGGCGCTTTGTCCCGGATGCAGCGCCGGATGAACGCCCGGCCGCGTATCCAATGCATGACCGAACAGGCGTTCGATGTCGCCCTTGAGATCGAAGAAGTCGACGCGTCGCGCCGATGCGCCCCATTGCTCAGGCTGCACCTCGCCGTAAATGACGCCGCCGATTTTCATCGGTTGCTTGACCAGCGATGCATATACCCGTCCCATCTCGAAAATGCGCACCCGCTCCTGCTGACGGTTGAGGTTATGGCGCAGGGTCTCGATCAGCCCACCCCACAACGTGGTTCGCATCACCGACAACTGGCTGGCAATCGGATTGGCCAGGGGCATCGGCTGGGCATCGGCATCCAGCGCCGCCTCCCACGCCGGATCAACAAAGCTGTAGGTGATGACTTCCTGATAATCCAGCCCCACCAGCATCTGGCGCAGGATATCGTCGGGCAATACGGTTTCATCTTGCGGCAACATGCGCGAGGGCGCGGCCGGCGGCTGGGCCGGGATATTGTCGTAGCCGAACAGGCGCACCGCTTCTTCGATCAGGTCTTCCTCGATGACGAGGTCAAACCGGAAACTCGGCGGCGTGACAATCAGCGTGTCGTCATCACGCTCGACCAACGCGCCCAGTGCGGTGAGATCGCGCACCACCTGCCCGGTATCCAGCTCGACCCCGGCCACACGCTTGAGGCGTGCCAGCCGCAGCGTAATCGGTGTGCGCTGCGGCAACACTGCCACGGCCTCGGTGATGGGCCCAACCTGGCCACCACAAATATCGACCAGCAATTCCGTTGCACGCTCCATCGCCAGGCGAGTTGCGCCAAAGTCAACGCCGCGCTCGAAACGATGTGATGAATCGGTAGACAGGCCCAGCCGCCGTGCCCGTCCGGCAATCGCCGCAGGCGCAAAGAAAGCCGCTTCAAGGAAAACATCGACAGTGAAACGCTCTACGCTGCTGGGCTGTCCACCCATGATGCCAGCCAATGCCATGGGTCCGTTGGCATCGGCAATCACCAGCATGTCGGGCGCCAGTTCGGCGGTCTGGCCATTCAAAAGGTTTAGCTGCTCACCCGCACGCGCCATCCGCACTTCGATTTCGCCCTGAATGCGCGACAAGGCGAAGGCATGCATCGGCTGACCGAGTTCAAGCAGCACGTAATTGGTGATATCGATCGGCGCCAACAGCGGACGGATGCCGCTGCGCTCCAGCCGCTCGGCCATCCAGCGCGGCGTGGTCGCCTGCGCGTTGATACCGCGTACCACGCGGCCCAGATACAGCGGACACGCTTCGCTTGCCATCACCTGCACCGGCACTGTGTCCTGAATACGGATTTCGTTTTCGCGAATATGCGGCAAGCGGACTTCGGCGCCGGTAATCGCACCCACTTCGCGCGCAATCCCCTGCATCGACAAACAGTCCGCGCGGTTAGGCGTGAGCTTCAGGGTGATGAGC
>JBKJIS010000058.1:0-20072 GCA_046598305.1 Thiobacillus sp. | reverse complement strand
ACGCTGCGCCAGGTTGCGTACTTCGGAAGCCACCACCGCAAAACCACGACCCTGTTCACCTGCGCGCGCCGCTTCCACGGCAGCGTTCAAGGCCAGGATGTTGGTCTGGAAGGCGATGCCGTCGATGACGCCGATGATGTCGGCAATCTTGCGCGAACTTTCCTTGATCGAGGCCATGGTGTCGATCACCTGACTCACCACCTTTCCGCCCTTTACTGCGACGTCGGCGGTAGACCCCACCAACTGGTTGGCCTGGCGTGCATTCTCTGCGTTCTGCTTGACGGTACTGGTCAACTCTTCCATCGAGCTGGCGGTTTCTTCCAGCGAGGAGGCCTGCTCTTCGGTGCGGCTCGACAAATCAAGGTTGCCGGCGGCAATCTGGCTTGACGCGTGGGCAACCGTGTCGGTGCCGGTGCGTACCTGACCGACCACGCTCACCAGACTGTCGTTCATGTCTTTCAGCGCCTGCATCAGCTGACCGACTTCATTCGTCGAGCTGACTTCGATGCGTTGCGTCAGATCGCCTTTGGCCACCCCCCGCGCCAGCTTCACAGCGGCGTTCAGCGGGCCGGTGATGGCGCGGATCAGCAGGAAGCCGATCAAGGTGGCCAGCAGCACGCCAAACACAATGACTGCAATGGAGATGTTGCGTACCAGAACATAACGGCTTTGCGCCGCCTCGAAATCGCCTTTTGCAACCGCGAGCTGCAACGCAATCAGCGCTTCCACATTTTGCCGCACTGCCGGGTAGGACTCTTTCATCGTCCCTTGCAGGATTTCGCTGGCTTGCTGAAAATCATGGCCGCCCAAGGCGGCCAGCGCCGGCAGCAGGCCTGATCGGCCATAGGCAATGCGACTGGCATCGAAGGCTTTGGCAAGCTTCGTTTCTTCGGCCGTCAGCCGGGTGGCCATGTAGGCCTTCCATGTGGTGTTGATTTCCTCTATTACCTTCCTCGCTTCGGCCACCTGCTTGTCGACCAGCGCCACATCCTCTGGGAAAGCCGATAGCTGACCAACCACCGCTTCGCCAACGATGATCTGGTTTTTGTTGACCAGGGCGGAGATGCGTTCCAGTTGGCCCAGCGTCACCACCCTGTCCTCGTAGACGTGCTTGAACGCGCCGTTGGTGGAACTCAGGCTGGTCAGACCCAGGATCCCGATGCCCATCAGCAGCACGGAGAGAAAGCCGATCACGAAGATCAACCGCGACTTGATGCTCAGATTCGCCAACATTTTTTAACCTTTCAAATCAAAAACTCAATACACATTCAATCCGAGGCTTGCACAATATGCGTTGCTGAGCCTATGTTCGTAAACCTTCGCAGGTGCTGCTCGCTTCAGGTCTACCGTGAGCTTACAAACACTCAGCACGCTTCCCATTCCTCGTTGCCACCGCCGACAGCTGCAAGCTTCTTTGGCCGCGCAGCGGGTGCCGATATGGCCTTGGGTTTGGCGCGCGTCATCGACTTGCTGACGTGGCTCGCTGCCACGCTAGGGGGGGCGCTGTGGCCCATCCCATCCAGCTTGAACACACTCACCACTGCGGTGAGTTTGACGGCCTGATTCTGCAGGCTCTCGGAGGCGGCCGCGGCTTCCTCCACCAGTGCGGCGTTCTGCTGGGTCACGTCATCCATCTGGGTGATGGCCTGGTTGACCTGCTCAATGCCCGAACTCTGTTCCTGGCTCGCCGCCGCAATCTCGCTCATGATGTCGGTAACGCGTTTGACCGAGCTGACAATCTCGTCCATGGTCTTGCCGGCTTCGTCGACCAGCTTGCCGCCGGCGTCGACCTTGTCGACCGAGTCTTCGATCAGGCCTTTGATCTCCTTGGCCGCGCTGGCGCTGCGCTGCGCCAGGTTGCGCACTTCGGTGGCGACGACGGCAAAGCCACGGCCCTGCTCGCCGGCGCGCGCAGCTTCCACCGCCGCGTTCAAGGCAAGAATGTTGGTCTGGAACGCGATGCCGTCGATGACGCCGATGATGTCGGCAATCTTGCGCGAGCTTTGCTTGATCGAGGCCATGGTGTCGATCACCTGACCGACGACCTGGCCGCCCTTGACCGCAATGTCCGCAGTGGAAACCACCAGTTGGTTGGCTTGGCGCGCGTTCTCGGCGTTCTGCTTGACGGTGCTGGTCAGCTCTTCCATCGAGCTGGCGGTTTCTTCCAGGCTCGACGCCTGTTCTTCGGTGCGGGAAGACAGATCCAGGTTGCCGGCGGCAATCTGGCTCGACGCAGTGGCCACGGTATCGACACCGGTGCGCACCTGACCGACCACGCTCACCAGACTGTCGTTCATGTCTTTTAGTGCCTGCATCAGCTGGCCGACTTCATTGGTCGATTGGACCTCGATGCGTTGCGTCAGATCGCCTGCGGCCACCCCACGCGCCAGCTTCACCGCGGCATTCAGCGGGCCGGTGATGGCACGGATCAGGACGAAGCCAAGCCATGCCGACAAGCACAGACCTAAGGCGATCGCGGCGATGACGAATGTGCGTATGGACGTGTAGCGATTCACCGCCTGTTTGTATTCCTGTTTGGCCTCATCCAGTTGCAACTGACTCAGTGCCTTGATGCCTTCCCGGATAGGTTTATAGAGAGGGCGTATCTTGTCGACGGCGATTTGTTTCACCGTTTCGATATCGTTCGCGCGCAGGGCCGCCACCGCTGGTTTCAGGCCCTCGGCGAGGAATTGCTTGCGATCCTCGGTAAATTTATCCGCCAGAATTTTCTCCTCGGGCGTGAGATAAGTGGCCATATAGGCGTCCCATAACTTGCCGATTTCCGCACTATTGCTTTCGATTTTGGCAATGGATTCGGCAATGACTTCCGGCGTGGGGGTAATCTGAGCGACTGCGAGGGCAAGCCGGTTTTCAAGCAACAGGGCTTGAATCTCCCCCACCTGCCCGAGCGGAATGGTGCGGTCCTCGTAAACGGATTTCAGCCCCGCTTTAGTTTTGACCATGCCATGCAGGCCCATGATGCCTATCCCCAGCAGCAGGATAGCCATGAAGGACAGGATGGCGATCAGTCGCGCCTTGATGCTCAGATTCTTAAACATTTGCATTTCCTTGTAAATTGCATTCAATTTTCACGTCTGTTCAGGCCGCCATCTTTTCAATCAGCCCCATCTCGGCGCTGGACATGAGCTTGTCGATATCCACCAGGATCAGCATGCGCGCGTCGAGCGTGCCGAGGCCGATCAGATAATCGCTGTCGAAGGTCGTGCCCATTTCCGGCGCGGGCTTCACCTGATCCGGCGACAGCGTGGTGACGTCGGAGACGCTGTCCACCACCATGCCCACCACCCGCCCGCCAATATTCAGGATGATGACCACGGTGAACTGGTCATAGGTGGGGGTGCCCAGATTGAGCTTGATACGCATATCGACGACCGGCACGATAATGCCGCGCAGGTTCACCACGCCCTTGATGAAGTCGGGCGCATTGGCAATGCGGGTGACCGGCTCGTAGCCGCGAATCTCTTGTACCCGCAGGATATCGATACCGTATTCTTCCTGACCCAGGGTGAAGGCCAGGAACTCTTTTCCCTCAACTTCTCCGGCATTGGTTTGTGATTGGGTCTGTGTGCTGTATGACATAGATGGTGTCCTTTTACTTGTCCCTGTGGGTCTGCGCTGGCTGGCGTTGCCCGGTTTCAGGAGAAAACGGGGTCAGCATTGAGCTGGCGGCTTGAGCGCAACAGCGCGGAAACATCGAGGATCAGCGAAACGCCGCCATCTCCCAGAATGGTGGCGCCGGAAATGCCGGCCACCTTACGGAAATTCGACTCGAGGTTTTTAACCACGACCTGTTGCTGCCCGACCAGGCCGTCGACCAGCAGGGCGGCTTTTTTGCCGTCGGCTTCGAGAATGACGACGATCCCCTGCGACGGGTCGGTGAAAGCCGGTTCGATGGCAAAAATCTGGTACAGCGGAATCAACGGCAAATAATCTCCACGGATCTTGACCACCCTTCCCTGTCCCGCAATTTCCTTGACGTCGGCGGCCGCCGGCTGCAGGGACTCGATGACGTAGCCCAGCGGCAGAATGTAGACCTCTTCGCCCACTTTGACCGACATGCCGTCGAGAATCGCCAGGGTCAGCGGCAACGAAATAGAAATGGTGGTGCCGGTCCCGGTAACCGAGCGAATGTCCACAATCCCGCCCATCGCCGCGATGTTGCGCTTGACCACATCCATACCGACGCCACGACCGGATACATCGGTCACCGCTTCCGCTGTGGAAAAACCAGGGGCGAATATGAGTAGCCAGACTTCGCTGTCGGGCATGTTGTCCGATACGGGAAGGCCTTGCTGCCTGGCCTTGGCGAGAATTCGCTCACGATTGAGGCCACCCCCGTCGTCGCTCACTTCGATCACGATGTTGCCGCCCTGATGCGCGGCTGAAAGGGTCAGCTTGCCGGTTTCGTTCTTGCTGCTGGCACGGCGTTTCTCCGGCATTTCGATGCCGTGGTCGACGCTGTTGCGCACCAGGTGGGTCAACGGATCGACAATGCGTTCGATCAGCCCCTTGTCGAGCTCGGTTGCGGCGCCACGCGTAATGAATTCGACTTTTTTGCCCAGCTTTCCTGCCAGATCGCGCACCATGCGTGGAAAGCGCGAGAAGACGTAGTCCATCGGCATCATGCGGATCGACATCACGGCTTCCTGCAGGTCACGGGTGTTACGCGCCAACTGTCCGGCACTGTTCATCAGGCGTTCGTGATGAAGCGGATCAAGCGCAGCGATGCGCTGCTCAATCATGGCCTGGGTAATCACCAACTCACCCACCAGGTTGATCAGTTGATCGACTTTTTCCACACTCACACGAATTGATGAGGATTCCGGACCCGAGCTCTCTTTGTCGCTCGCACGCCGTCCCTGATTCGCACCTTCTGCAGATGGGAGGGACACTATAGGTTGGTCGGTTTTTGGCGCATCTGCTTCAGCTGGCGCGGCAAGTTCCTGTTCAAATATTTCGTAGCCAGGATCGCTATCCTGAGCAGCAGCTTCTGTACCTGAGCACGTGATTTTGAGATCGTCCGGATCAAGCACAAACGAACAAATCGCAACGATATCGTCCTGGCTCTCGCTGGTGGTCAGATTAAACACCACGCGCTGGTCGGCCAGTATCTCCTGCCTGATCGTTCCCAGCAGGCCCAGTTCTGCCGCCAGCGCGTCCACATCCTTCTGCGGCACCTCGGGCAATTCGATGCGAAAATTGAACGCACCGTTTGCATCGGCGACGGCTTCAGCCACGGGTTTGGCACAGGCGGGGGCTGCGACGACGGCTGCCGGCGCGGCTTCTGCCTCCGCCCCCAGCGACAAGGCCTTCAGTCTTTGGCTGACGCTATCCACTGCGGGCTGGTCAACGCTTGAACCATGCTGATGGCCTTCCATCAGCATGGTCAGCACATCCTTGGACACCAGGAAGGCATCGACATGCTCGGGCGTCAGCGCCATCTCGCCCTTGCGAATGCGGTCAAGCAGGGATTCCAGCATGTGGGTGACTTCGGTGATGTCGTTAAAACCGAAAGTGGCCGCGCCACCCTTGATGGAATGGGCAGCACGGAAAATCGCATTAAGGTCCTCGCTATCCGGGTCGGAAACATCGAGGGCCAGCAACAGTTTTTCCTTTTCGGCGAGCAGCTCATAGGCTTCGTCGAAAAATACCTGGTAAAACTGGCTCATATCAATAGTCATTTTTGAACTCCGTCATTGTCGTACTGCATGATTGCTTTCGCGTCTTCAGCCAATCAGTTTTTTCACTACTTCGGTCAGTCGCGCAGGATCAAATGGCTTCACCAGCCAACCATTGGCGCCCGCAGCCCTGCCCATTGCCTTCATTTCGTCGCCGGACTCGGTTGTTAACATGAGAATCGGCACGCTTTTGTAATTCTTCAATCCGCGTAGCGCCTTAATTAAACTCAGGCCATCCATACCCGGCATGTTTTGATCGGTCAGCACCAGATCGACGGTCTGCTGCTTCGCCTTGTCCAGGCCGTCTTGTCCGTCAACCGCCTCGATCACGCCATAGCCGGCGGCCTTCAGGCTGAAAGCCAGCATCTGCCGAAGCGAGCCAGAGTCGTCTACAGTAAGGATTGTTTTAGCCATCGTTTTTTCCTGCCTGGCCCGTTTCGGGGCCGGTTTGTTTATGTCCCCAGTGTCGTAAATCAGAAATATCGCAACATGAAACGGCGTATTTTTCCGCATGGCGGCGTTGCTCGTCGTTGCCATAGAGCCAGCTATGTCGCCTCCTCGCGCTTTGCCCTGCGAAAAAATCCATCCGTTTCATCATGTTTCCCTATTTCTGATTCACGACACTAGATTGGCCGCAAAGTGAACCGTGCGTTTTTCACCATTCTGGGGGCGCAGTTTCTATCCGCTCTGGCTGACAATGCCCTGCTGTTTGCTGCAATTGGTTTGCTGCTGTTTTTTTCGGCGCCAGAGTGGTTTTCGCCCTTGCTGCAAACTGTCTTTGTCGTCGCGTATATCGTGCTGGCGCCCTTGGTCGGACCGCTTGCTGATGCGATCCCCAAGGGACGGGTCATGCTGATTGCCAATACGGTCAAATTCGTCGGCTGCCTCACCATGCTCGCCGGTCTGCATCCGCTGCTGGCCTATTCCATTGTCGGCGTCGGCGCAGCGATGTATTCCCCTGCAAAATACGGCATTCTCACCGAACTGCTTCCCCCCGAAAAACTTGTTGTTGCGAACAGCTGGATGGAGGGCACCACGGTGGCCGCTATCGTGCTCGGCGCGATCATCGGCGGCGCGCTCATCAACCCGCAACTGGCCGAAGGCATCCTGGTCAGCATGGGGCTGGACAGCAATCTCATCGCCCCGAAATTCGCCATCGTAGCCATCACCGGCCTGTATCTGGCCGCAGCCTTCGCCAACCTGTTCATCCCGCGCCTGCCGATCGACCACAAACTGCCCAATAAATCCCCGCTGTATATCCTTTATGACTTTTGGCACAGCTTCAAGCTGTTGTGGCGCGATCCGCTCGGGCAGGTTTCGCTTGCCGTTACCACCCTGTTCTGGGGTGTCGGGGCCACGCTGCGCCTACTCATCATCGCCTGGGCTGCACTCAACCTGAACTACGGGCTCGATCAGGCCACCCAACTCACCGCCGCGACCGCATTCGGCATCGCCATCGGTTCGATTCTGGCCGGCAAATTTGTCAGCCTGGAACGCGCAACCCGCGTGCTGCCTGCCGGAATCATCTTGGGCTTTGTGCCGATTGCATTGATCTGGGTTCAAAGCCTGTTCCCGGCATTGCTTTTATTGATGCTAGCGGGGGCGCTGGCAGGCTTTTTCGTGGTGCCGATGAATGCCCTGCTGCAACACCGCGGGCATCTTCTGATGGGTGCAGGCCACTCGATCGCCCAGCAAAACTTCAACGAAAACATCAGCATTCTGATTTTAACGGGAACCTATGCCCTGATGGTGCGAGCCGACTGGCATATCCACACGATTATCTGGGTGTTTGGTTTGTTTATCAGCAGCGTGATGACTGCCATCTGGCTACGTCACCGCAATGACGTGGTGCTCTGATTTAGTAGCAAACGTGTCAATAGGAGAGTAGCGGCGCGCATCTCGGTATTCTGATACGACGCGCCGCCCTCGCAGAACCGGACTTGGAGCGTTACACCATCCGGCTCCCAGCTTGAGTCATCCACAATGGGCTGGGATATAAGTTGTGCAAGATACGTACTGGCGGCAGCCACGCTTTGAGCACCTCGCCAAAGCGCGCCCAATTCACACTTCTGCGCTGGCTGCGGCTATTGCCGCTGACGCCGAAGTAGGCAATATGTCCCTGCAAGTGTCGCTTCGCATTGTCCATCATGGCTCGTCCGCCGCTTGTGCGCAGTTTGGTGTGCGCAGTCTGGGTAGTCGCACACCCACTTCTTTGAGTTTCCTTGCGACTCTACTCCCCTGTGTCTTGCGACCCGCCAGGAAGCGCTTGCGGCGACTCTCGGTGGCGTAGTGGGTGAAGCCCAGGAAATCAAAGTTGGGCGGACGTTTCTCGCCAAGCTTGGCGCATTGTCGCTGGACATAACGGCCAAATCGCAACAGGGTGGTTTTGCTCGGTTCGACTTCTAGCGCAAATGCAGCTAGCCGGGGTGTAGGCGTACTGGCGATAAACACCACTTTCGCATTCGCCATACGTCCTGAAACGGGTTTGATGTTCAGGCATTGGAAAATGAACTTGAACGCGTGGCGTATCGTGGACAGGCCGGCACCCGAGGAGCCGGTCACAGCGATGATGGGGTGTTGCCGGGACATGGTTGATTATTCCCCCGGAGTTCTCGCGGTTTGCTTCGCCATGAAACTGGGGCCGAAGATCATGCCCCAAACGACGCATAGGGTCTTGGCAATCTATTTTTTTCTGCGCGACTTCTCATCCGCATGTCTGCCGTAAGGCGTTTGGCGTAGCTGGTCTCGATATTCGTCCGCGTTCTTGATTCGCGGCCATGTCGAATTGAGGAGCACTAGCCACTCTTGCTCGTCCATGAATGGCGCGATCTCGATTAAAAACGGCAATGCTTGCGCGTCCTCTGTTTGGTCAAGAAAACCTTTAGCGTCCGCATAGGGAAATTTATCGAGGTGTCCGATCATGGCTCGCCATCCCTAAAAGGTGAGTAGATCGGCTTTACCTGAAAGAGGTTCCACGAAGAAAAGAATGCAGATCATGAGGGTCTCTATTTTTACGGCAAAAATCGAGACCCGAAGCTCCCTGGATGCGCCAGATCGTCAGCAGGTGATAGTGCGCCACAAGGTTTCCATGCAGAACGGATGTGAAACGGCCGCAGCCAGGCTAAGCGAAGAGCGGACCGCAACAGGCGGATGCCGACGAGGGGGTTCAATGTGCGCTGCCGTACAACAGAAGTATGCCGTTTGCTGCGGAATACTTGCAGGCAAGCATACGGCAATGCAGCCCAATCGGGCGACGATGATTCACGGTATTTGAACGGCTTCACGCCGATGCTGCGCCCCGGGTTCGGGACTGCTGCTCGCCGCCAGTTACTGCCGGAAGGCAGATAGCACAAGGTGGTGCGAAGTGATCTGTCAGCCCGGCAAGCGGTAGTCGGACAAATTGACGGCATGGGCGCTTACAGCGGCGCGGGATGGTAAAGGGTACTGTCTGGATGGGTGTGCGGGGAAGCGCTGCGCACATCCGCTCGGGTCCATTTTTAAACGCACATAAGGGCATCTCATGAACAACATCGTCTACATCGTTGGCGCAGTCGTCATTATCATCGCACTCCTGTCGTTCTTTGGATTGCGCTAAAGCCCGAGCGGGTTGACGGGGCAGCGCCTGCGGGCGGCGTCGTCGATCCCCTGCGCGGATAACGTGCGGATGGAACGATCATCCGGCCAGCTTGAACAGCGGAAACAACCCAAACCACAGGACGTATGTCAGGGAGGCCGCCATGAGGCCGTCGATGCGGCCCGGTGGCTTGCCTGATTCAATGCCTTGCGCAACAGCCACGCCAGCAAGATTGCATGGGGAATGACCACGTAGGCGATCCCCGCGAAAGTGATTGTTGCGGTCGCTTGGAAAGTCCACCACTTCGTTGATCAGCACGGTGGCCACCTCCCCCAGAAACAGGCAGGCGTAACCGATCCAGAACAGCGGATTGCCCGCGCCATCGCATTGCGGCCGGGCTGCCGGTAATTCAGACGGTGGATTAGCGGCGGCGTATCCATGGTGGAGATTAGTTGCGCGTGCATCACAAACCAGCATTCACCAAAAGCACTCAAGCTGCCTGAGCCTGCGTGAAAACGTGAGGGCACCTCTAAAAAATCAGATTTCATACCCGAAAAGGGCATAAATCCCAACTGCTGGGTTGTGGGAAAAATTTTATGTCCCCGATCTGACCGGGGGCGGTATCCCTTGCGGGCTTGCCTACATACTGAACATATGCGGCGCTGCGAAATTTTTACCGCGCCTTGTACATGGGCGAACTCTGAATTTTTAGAGGTGCCCTTGAGCGTATTTTTTTGCTCAGCTATCCCTGAACAAGCCAATCGCCTCGTCGAGCCTGTGGACCGCATGGATTTCCATGCCGGGGATTTTCTGCTTGGGCTGGTTCGCGGCAGGGACAATGGCCTGAGTGAAGCCGAGCTTGGCAGCTTCCTTGAGGCGTTCCTGGCCGCGCTGCACCGGGCGAATTTCACCTGCCAGGCCGACTTCGCCGAACATCACCAGCTTGTCGGGCAGAGGCTGGCTTCTGAGCGACGATACGATGGCGGCGAGCACGGCGAGGTCGGCGGCGGGCTCGCTGATTTTTACGCCACCCACGGCATTGACGAACACGTCCTGGTCGAAGCAGGCAATGCCGGCGTGGCGGTGTAGCACGGCCAGCAGCATGGCCAGCCGATTCTGTTCCAGGCCAACCGACAGACGGCGCGGGCTCGGCGCGTGGCTGGAATCGACCAGCGCCTGGATTTCGACCAGCAGTGGCCGCGTGCCTTCTTGCGTGACCAACACGCACGAACCCGGCACCGGCTCGCTATGACGTGACAGAAAAATCGCCGAGGGGTTGGACACGCCTTTCAAGCCTTTTTCGGTCATCGCGAACACGCCGATTTCGTTGACTGCGCCAAACCGGTTTTTGATTGCGCGGATCAGTCTGAAAGACGAACCGGTATCGCCCTCGAAATACAGCACGGTGTCGACAATGTGTTCCAGTACGCGAGGACCTGCGATCGCACCCTCTTTGGTTACATGTCCCACCAGGATAATAACCGTGCCGGTTTGCTTGGCGTGGCGCGTTAACTGCGCTGCACACTCGCGCACCTGCGCCACCGATCCAGGCGCAGAAGTTAATGCCTCAGAGTACACAGTCTGGATCGAGTCGATCACCGCGACCTCGGGCTTGAGTTCAACCAACTGCGCCAAGATGGCTTCAAGGCGGATTTCTGGTAACACTGGGATGTTGGCTTCGGACAGCTCCAAGCGCCGTGCGCGCATCGCCAACTGCTGCGCTGATTCCTCACCACTGACATAAAGGGTTCTACGGTGCACCGAAAGTCCCGCCAACGCCTGCAGCAACAGGGTCGACTTGCCAATGCCAGGATCACCGCCGATGAGCACTACACCTCCTGCCACCAGCCCACCACCCAGCACTCGGTCGAGTTCACCCATTTCAGTTGGAATACGGCATTCTTCGGACGCTTCAACGTCGTGCAAGTATTGCACCACGCTGTTTGCCGCCAGGGACTGATAGCGCGGCTTTGCCGATTCGGCGATGGTTTCGACCAGCGTATTCCAGGCGTTGCAGTGCGGACACTGTCCTTGCCACTTGGGTAGCGAACCACCGCATTCGGTGCAGGTATAAATTGTTTTGGTTTTGGCCATCAGGCGTTGTACTTGCTCATGGGTGTTTACAGTCAGGCCTCGCGTTGATGACGGATCGCGAGGTTGCGGATGACATCGCGGATTTCGTCATAACGATACAGCGCGATGTATCCAGTTTTTCCACGCGAGATAACCAGTTCGCGCACCTGGCTCCCTCGGCGCCTGCCGATGTTCGGATGCAGGCGCAGGGTTTCTACCGCCGAAATGATAAGGGGAATGGTTTTTCTGGCAGCTGGTGCATCCACTTCGAGCAGAAAATCTTCCAGCCGATCCAGATCGTCAAGTGCTTGCGGGGTATAGACAAGCGCTGTCATCGATTAGATCTTGATCGGCTTGGGACGCTTGACGGATTTCCCTTCCAGCTTGGCCAACAGATATTGATGCACATCTTCCGCCGCATAGCCGATGCCCGTCTCGGTCATTTCGCGATCGGCTTCAAGCGCCTCGGCCATGAACGCGGCGTAGGCCTCGGATTGCGCGACGCGCTCCTCCAGCGCTTCGATCATCCAGGCGTGGGGCGATTTACCGTCAGCTTCGGCCAGCGGTGCAATCCGCGCCTTGAGCGGTTCGGGCAGTTTGAGCGTGGTGGTGGCAGCCATGACGATCTCCTTCAGTGCGGTGACACCAAAGTATCACCACGATGGACCCTCGTCAATTCAGGCCAGAAACATTTGTCGTAAACATTCAGGCAGGGAAAACGCCGGTGGACAAATAGCGGTCGCCACGGTCGCAGACGATGGAAACGATGGTGGCGTTTTCGACTTCTTTCGACAACTGCAAAGCCGCCCACAATGCACCCCCCGATGAAATCCCCGCAAAAATTCCTTCTTCGCGCGCCAGGCGTCGGGTGGTTTCCTCAGCGTCCTGCTGGCTGACGTAGATCATGCGGTCAACGCGGCTGGGGTCGCATATTTTCGGTACATATTCTTCCGGCCATTTACGAATGCCGGGAATTTGTGCCCCTTCAGTGGGTTGCACTCCGACAATCTGGATCGCCGAATTCTGTTCTTTAAGATAGCGTGAACACCCCATGATGGTGCCGGTTGTCCCCATACTGGAAACAAAATGGGTGATTTCACCTTGCGTATCGTTCCAAATCTCGGGGCCGGTAGTGCGATAGTGCGACGCTGGATTGTCCGGGTTCGAGAATTGGTCGAGGATCTTTCCAACGCCTTGTTTCTCCATCGAAATTGCCAGGTCGCGCGCACCTTCCATCCCCATTTCTTTACTGACCAATTGCAATTCGGCGCCAAATGCACGCATGGTCTGCCGCCGTTCAATCGATAGATGCTCAGGCATGATGAGAATCATTTTGTAACCCCGCATTGCAGCAGCCATGGCGAGCGCGATGCCGGTGTTACCACTGGTGGCTTCGATCAGTGTGTCACCGGGTTTGATATCGCCTCTTTCCTGCGCCGCATCTATCATCGCCAATGCCGGACGATCCTTGACCGAGCCTGCCGGGTTGTTACCCTCCAACTTGACCAAAACGGTATTCGTCGTCGCACCGGGCATCCGCTTCAAGCGGACCAAGGGCGTGTTGCCGACGCAGTCTTCGATAGATTTATAGTGACTCATGCCTGTAATAACCGTTTCATCCCGGGTGTTATGTTTGCTTCCAAATTGACCCCCTGCGCATCATAACCGGCCTTGCGGACAGCCCTATCCAAAGTCATCACAGACGGCCAATCGGTAAATAATCAAAGCCCATGTCCCGCATCGCTTGCGGTTCATACAGGTTGCGTCCGTCGAAAATCAACGGCGCTTTCAGCAGGGCTTTCATGGTGTTGAAATTGGGGCTGCGGAACACTTTCCATTCGGTCACAATCAACAAAGCATCCGCACCCTTCAATGCATCCATCGGGCTGTCTGCCAAAACCAGATCGGGGCGCTCACCGTAGATGCGACGGGTTTCGTCCATCGCTGCCGGGTCATACGCTGACACACTGGCTCCCATCGCCCACAGGACTTCAAGCATACTGCGGCTGGGTGCTGCACGCATGTCGTTGGTATTGGGCTTAAACGCCAGACCCCACATGGCGAAACGCTTGCCCTTGAGGTCGCGGCCCAGTTTTGCCGTCAATTTTTCGATCAGAATCAGCTTCTGCGCTTCGTTGGCTTCTTCCACCGCGTCGAGTACGCGTAATTGAACGCCGTTCTCCTGACCCGTGCGGCGCAATGCCTGCACGTCCTTCGGAAAACACGACCCACCATAGCCGCAGCCAGCGTACAAAAACTGATACCCAATGCGGGGATCGGAGCCAATACCGTGACGCACCTGCTCAATATCCGCACCGAGCTTTTCAGCCAGTACGGCCAATTCGTTCATGAAGGAAATTCGCGTTGCCAGCATGGCATTGGCTGCATATTTGGTGAGTTCGGCGCTGCGCACATCCATCACGGTCAGACGGTCGCGATTACGTTGAAACGGCGCATACAACTGGCGCAGTAAGGCCGTGGCCTGTTCGCTGTCGGTGCCAATCACGATGCGGTCCGGCTTCATGAAGTCCTCGACCGCCGCACCCTCCTTCAAAAACTCAGGGTTGGAGGCGACATTGAACTCATGCGTGACACCGCGTTTGGCGAGCTCTTCCTGCAACGCGGCTTTCACCTTGTCAGCTGTGCCAACAGGAACGGTCGATTTATCAACCACCAGTTTGTAACCGTTCATATGGCGGCCAATGTTACGTGCCGCTGCGACAACATACCGCATATCCGCCGAGCCGTCCTCGTCTGGCGGAGTGCCCACAGCGATGAACTGTATCTCGCCAAACGCCACCGAGGCTTCAACATCGGACGTGAAGGACAGTCGCCCCGCCTCAACGTTACGGCGCACCATATCTTTCAGCCCCGGCTCATAGATCGGGATACCCCCTGCCTTCAGGGTCTCGATTTTTTTCAGATCGAGATCGAGGCACAGTACCTCGTTGCCCACCTCTGCCAAGCAGGTTCCTGTTACCAGTCCCACATAACCGGTACCGATTACGGTGATTTTCAAAATGAGCGCCCTATGCTTTTAAAATGTCAGATTGAATTTGTTTAAGTGCGGCAAGCGGATCGGCCGCACCGGTAATCGGGCGTCCTATCACCAGGTCGGTTGCGCCCGCATGCAACGCTTCGACTGGAGTCATCACTCGCCGCTGATCGCCCAACTCGGCACCTGCAGGGCGAATTCCCGGCGTCACCAGGCGGAAATTTTCACCCAATTCAGCGTGTAATAGGGACGCCTCCTGTGCCGAGCAGACTACGCCATCAAGTTTGCACTGCTGTGCTAATCGCGCCAGTCTTAACACTTGCCCGGTTGGCACATCAACCACCCCCACTTCGCTCAAATCTTCGGCATTCATGCTGGTTAACACCGTCACAGCAATCAACAGCGGGGGATGCGGCAACGCACCCAGTGCTTCCTGCGCTGCCGTCATCATGCGACGCCCCCCCGACGCATGGACGTTCATCATCCACACGCCCAACGCCGCCGCCGCACGACATGCTGCCGCTACGGTGTTGGGAATATCGTGAAACTTCAGGTCAAGAAAGACGTCGAATCCGCGCGCCACCAGTGATCGCACCAACTCTGGCCCGGCCACGGTGAACAATTCCTTGCCCACTTTCAAACGGCACAAACCCGGGTCAAGCTGATCCACTAATGCCAACGCCGATGGCGCATCAGAAAAGTCCAGCGCGACAATAATTTTTGATGAATTCATCGCGACCTTCGCATCTTGAGAATGAGCATTCGTATCAGCCCTCACCTTCACGGCGCTCTGGATCAAAGCTATCCCAGCGTCCACATGCCGGGCAGCGCCAAAAGAACTGCTTGGCCTTGAACCCGCAACTGCCGCACTGATAGCGCATCATGCGTTGGCTGTGAGAAGCCACCAGACTTTTCTCGATTTGCAACAATTCGCGCGCATCGGGTTCCGCGTTGACAAGTTCGGCCTCCAATAACCGGTCCAGTGTTCTCAGGCTGGGATTGCGACGCAGTTCCTCACACGCGAGTTGGCGAGCAGCCGCCGCGCCATCGGATTCGGATACGGCGAGATACAGCGCGCCAAAAACATCATGCGAAGGTTGCCGGGTATACAACGCACGCAACCATTGCACGCCTTCATTGAGCCGCCCCAGTTGACGATAACTTCCCAGTACCCGATCAACCACCAGGGACATGTGAACGGCACTCTGGCTTTCAACCAGGCGCCAGTCGGCTATCGCCGCCTCGTGCCGTCCTGCAGCCACGTCAAGATCGCCGGCCATCAGATTGGCCCGAACTGACTGACGGTTACTGGATAACGCCTGCTGTAAATGCGACGCGGCCACATCGGGATTGCCACGGGCAGCCTCCAGCAAAGCCAGTTCACAGTAGAAATGGGCGATATCTGCATTCAGCGGTTTGCTGGTGTCTTTCTCCAGAAGATGTGCGGCATCGATGGCTTTCTGCCAGTCTTTTTCCTGAACGAATATTTCCAGCAAAAAGGTGCGTGCCTGCCCATGCTGCGGTGTTTCAAGCAGTTTTGAAAACACTGCCTCCGCGCGATCAAGCAAGCCTGCCTTCAGATAGTCCTGCCCCAGTTCGCTCATTGCGCGGAGCCGCTGATCCTCGACCAGCCCTTCACGTTCGAGCAGACTTTCATGCATGCGGATGGCGCGATCGAGTTCGCCACGGCGGCGAAACAATCCGCCCAGCGCAAAGTGCAGGTCGATGGTTTCGGGTTCGAGTTTAACGACTTCGAGAAAGGCTTCAATCGCCTTATCTGGCTGCTCGTTGAGTAGAAAATTCAGCCCTCGAAAATAGGAATTGGGGAGTGCACGTGATTCGGTTACCACTTGTCGAATATCGACCCGCGCAGCCAACCAGCCCAACACAAAGAACAGAGGGAAAGCCAGCAACCACCATATCTCGAATTCCATGCGCTTTACAGGAGGGTTATATCGGTTTGCGTCATCGTGTCAGTCACGACGGCTGGGGCCTTGCGCGCATTCTCACGCCTGAGGCGGAACATTGTGGGCAACAATGCCAGCACGCCGGTCAGAGCACCCAGTACAAAAGCCAATCCCATCATGACAATCAGGGGCGCCTGCCACACGTAGTCCAGATAGGAATAAAAAATGGTGGTGTGGCTGTTTTTCAGAGCAAAACCCAACACCAGCAGGAATAGCAACAGCTTGAACACCATCCCCAGATAACGTGTGAAAGTTTTCATGAATAATCGCCTGTAATGTGCGGCCATTCTACCTTTGCTGGTGAACTTCAAAAAGTGCAATGGAAAAAGAAAACGGCGCTATACGCGCCGTTTTCACTTACCTTGCTTCCAACTCCACCCGCAAGGGGTAGGCCGTGGTTGTAAAGACGCTAAAGCGTCAACAACCACGCTCAGAGCGGAAAATCCACCCGGTCGCGTAATTCCTTACCGGCCTTAAAGTGCGGCACATATTTCGCCGGCACCTGAACGCGTTCTCCGGATTTCGGATTGCGCCCAAGGCGGGCTGGGCGATAACTCAGGCTAAAACTGCCAAAGCCGCGAATCTCGATACGCTCGCCGCGCGACAAATTTTTTGCCAGCGCGTCGAGGATCGTTTTCACCGCCATTTCGATATCCGTAACCGAAAATTGCGAATGTCGCGCAGCCAACTGGGCAATCAACTCTGACTTGGTCATTTTTACTCGGCGTTCTTGTTGTCGAGTTTGGCCTTCAACAGCGCGCCGAGATTGGTCGAACCGCTGGCAGCCGCAGAAGTATCAGCAGCGATTTTCTTCATGGCCGAATCCTGATCGGTCATGTCCTTGGCCTTGATCGACAGGTTGATGACGCGATTTTTGCGGTCAACGTTGATGATCATGGCTTCGATTTCGTCGCCGTCCTTGTAGTGGGTGCGCATGTCTTCGACACGGTCACGCGACACTTCTGATGCGCGCAGATAACCTTCCATGTCGCTGTCGAGTTGCACGGTGGCACCCTTGGCTTCCACAGTCTTGATGGTGCCCTTGACGATGCTGCCCTTCTCATGACCGGTTGCATAGCTGGTCAGCGGATCGCCTTCGAGCTGCTTGATGCCGAGCGAAATACGCTCGCGCTCGAGATCGATGCCCAGTACCACAGCTTCCACATCCTGACCCTTACGGAAGTTGCGCACGGCTTCTTCGCCCGGCAGGCTCCACGACAGATCGGACAGGTGAACCAGGCCGTCGATGCCGCCCGCCAGGCCGATGAACACGCCAAAGTCGGTGATCGACTTGATCGCGCCTTCAACCTTGTCGCCCTTCTTGAAGTTCATCGAAAAGTCTTCCCACGGATTGGACTTGCACTGTTTCATGCCGAGCGAAATACGACGCTTGTCTTCGTCGATGTCCAGAACCATGACTTCGACTTCGTCACCCAGTTGAACAATCTTGGAGGGGCTGACGTTCTTGTTGGTCCAATCCATTTCGGAGACGTGCACCAGACCTTCGATGCCCTCTTCGATTTCGACGAATGCGCCGTAGTCGGTGAGGTTGGCCACTTTACCGAACATGCGGGTGCCTTGCGGGTAGCGACGCGCAATGCCGACCCACGGGTCATCGCCCAGCTGCTTGATACCGAGCGACACGCGGTTCTTCTCGGTGTCGTAGCGCAGAATTTTGGCTTCGAGTTCCTGGCCCACCTGCACCACTTCGGACGGGTGCTTGACGCGACGCCAGGCCATGTCGGTGATGTGCAGCAGACCGTCGATACCCCCCAGATCCACGAACGCGCCGTAGTCGGTGATGTTCTTGACCACGCCCTTGACGATGGAGCCTTCTTTCAGGTTCTCCATCATGGCTTCGCGATCGGCACCCATGGTCTCTTCCAGCACAGCACGGCGTGACACCACGACGTTGTTGCGCTTGCGGTCGAGCTTGATGACCTTGAATTCCATTTCCTTGTATTCGAAGGGGGTGGTGTCCTTGACCGGACGCATGTCAACCAGCGAACCCGGCAGGAAGGCACGCAGGCCGCCGACCAATACGGTCAACCCCCCCTTGACCTTGCCCTGAACCATGCCGGTAACGATCCGGCCTTCGTTCATTGCCGCTTCCAGATCCAGCCATGCTGCCAACTTCTTGGCGCGCTCGCGTGACAGCTTGGTCGCGCCAAAGCCGTCTTCGATCGATTCGATGGCGACCGAAACAAAATCGCCGATCGTGGCTTCGATTTCGCCCAGATCGTTCTTGAATTCTTCAATCGGAATCAGGCTCTCGGATTTGAGGCCTGCATTCACTGTTACAAAGTTGCCGTCAATGCCGACGATTTCAGCGGTGATCACCTCACCCTGACGCATTTCCTGGTGTTCGAGGGATTCCTCAAATAACGCAGCAAAACTTTCCATTGATTCAGGGGCAGAAGTAGCGGTTGCAGTAGACATTTAAAACCTTCAGTCCGTCGGTGAGGACGGGGTTAGTTGCACATCGCCAGTCTGCAGGGCACAGGCTGACACGGGGTAAAGCTAGCGTGTTAGCGACATTAAAAATGTCGGGTCTTACATAAAGCGTGCATTGCATAGTGCATAGTGCGCCAGCACCGCCTGCACTGCTGACTCGACATCCATCCGGGTCGTGTCGAGCAACAGCGCATCAGGCGCGGGTTTCAGCGGCGCTACCGCGCGCGCAGTATCACGCGCATCCCGAGCCTGCATATCAGCTACAAGGGCGGGTAGGCTAGCAGAGTTTCCCTTGCCGATCAACTGCTTATACCTGCGCTCAGCACGGGCCTCGGCGCTGGCAGTGAGGAAAACCTTGGTCGCCGCGTCAGCGAACACCACGGTACCCATATCGCGGCCATCTGCCACCAGTCCCGGCGCCTGCCGATAGGCGCGTTGACGGTCGAGCAAAGCCGCCCGTACCGTGGGCAATGCCGCCACTTTCGACGCGCCCTCGCCCACTGCTTCGGCGCGGATTGAGTCGGTAACCGCTTCATCCGCCAACCACACGGCGCCGTCATGAAAGGTCGCGGGCAATTTGGCCGCCAGTTCGGCCACCCGCACTTCGTCGTCTAGCGCCACGCCCTGGTTCATGGCCGACAACGCGGTCAATCGGTATAGCGCGCCGCTGTCGAGAAAATGAAAGCCCAGCGCAGCCGCGACCCGCTCAGCCACAGTGCCTTTGCCTGATGCCGATGGACCGTCGAGCGTGATGACAGGAATGGAGATAATTGATAGCGTCATTGAACAATTCCGGCAAAACGCTGGAAATAATCCGGAAAGGTTTTCGCCACGCATCCCGGTTCATTAATGCGAACCGGTACCCCGCCGAGCGTCACCAGCGACAGACACATCGCCATACGGTGGTCATCGTACGTATCGATCACGGCGTTGGGGGTGAGGTGTGGCGGCGGCGTAATGCGGATGAAGTCCGCGCCTTCTTCCACGATTGCGCCGACTTTGCGCAGTTCTGTTGCCATCGCCGCGATGCGGTCGGTTTCCTTGACGCGCCAGCTGGCGATATTTCTGAGCGTGGTTACGCCATCGGCAAACAGTGCCGCCACCGCCAGTGTCATTGCCGCATCAGGAATATGATTACAATCCAGGTCGATGGCGTTAAGCCGCCCCGACTTGGGCGCGCGCGCCTCGATCCAGTTCGGCCCCATCTCGATCTGCGCGCCCATCAATTCCAGCGCGTCGGCAAAGCGAACGTCGCCTTGCACGCTGTCGAGGCCCACGCCTACCACCCGCACCGGGCCACCAGCAATAGC
>JBKJIS010000278.1:0-10569 GCA_046598305.1 Thiobacillus sp. | reverse complement strand
TCGACAAAAGCCTGCATCACCGCCTGCATGTCAGCACGGCGGATTTGCAGCACCGCGCCGGCTTCTTCGTTGAACAACACGTTGAACAGTCGCGTGCTATAGCCCGCTTCGCTCAGTGTTTCCGGCTCCGACAGACCTTCGTCTTCGACTTCATGGCGAATCTGGTCGAGGCATAACTCATCCACATCCAGATCCAGTCCGCAGTGGCCGGCAAACGCCATTTCGCTCAAGGCCGCAAACAAGCCGCCATCGGAACGATCGTGATAGGCCAGCAGTTTCCCGTCCGCGTTCAGTGCCTGCACCGTATCAAAGAAGGCATTCAGGGCCGTGGCGGGCGGCGCATCCGGGCAACGGTCGCCCACCTGTTTGTAGGCTTGTGCAAAACTCGATGCGCCAAGGCGGTTCTTGCCCAGCCCGAGGTCGATCAGAATAATATCCGTCTCGCCCATGTCGGTGCGCAGCTGTGGCGTGAGGTGTGTGCTTGCATCGGGCGTGTTGGCAAACGCCGAAATCACCAGCGAGATCGGCGACGTCACCGATTTCTTCTCACCATCGGCATCCCACACAGTTTTCATGCTCATCGAGTCCTTGCCGACCGGGATGGAAACGCCCAGCGCCTGGCAATAATTCGAGACGGCGGCCACGGTATCGAACAACGCCGCATCCTCTCCGGGGTGACCCGCAGGCGCCATCCAGTTGGCCGACAGCTTCACCTGCGTCAGGCCATCGATGCGCGCTGCGGCCATGTTCGTAATTGCCTCGACGATCGCCATACGTCCTGATGCGGGCGCATCGATCAAAGCCAGCGGCGCTTTCTCGCCGATGGAAAACACCTCGCCCTGCGTCGTCTGGTAGCCCGCCAGCGTGATTGCACAGTCGGCGACAGGGATTTGCCACGGCCCCACGCATTGATCGCGCGCAGTGAGGCCGCCGACCGACCGATCGCCAATGGAAATCAGGAACATTTTCGACGCCACGCCCGGCATCGCCAGCACACGATAGACCGCATCGCGCAGATCGATCCCATCCAGGTCCAGCGGAACAGGCTTGCTTACCTGATGCACGACGTCGCGCGTCATGCGGGGCGGTTTACCGAGCAACACCTCGAGATCCATGTCCACCGGCGCATTCTGGAAGTGGCTGTCCGTCACCTGTAGCTGGTTTTCTTCGATGGCTTCGCCCAGCACCGCGAACGGGCAGCGCTCACGCTCGCAGATGGCACGGAATTCGCCGATGCGATCCGGCGGAATCGCCAGCACATAGCGCTCCTGCGCTTCGTTGCACCAGATTTCGCGCGGCGACATGCCGGACTCTTCCGACGGCGCGGCGCGCAACTCGAAGCGTCCGCCACGGCCACCCCCATGCACCAGTTCGGGCAGCGCGTTCGACAAACCGCCGGCGCCCACGTCATGAATCGACAGAATCGGATTGGCCTCGCCCAATTGCCAGCAGCGATCAATCACCTCCTGCGCGCGCCGCTCCATTTCGGGGTTGCCGCGCTGAACCGAATCAAAGTCGAGATCCGCTGCGTTGGAACCGGTGTCCATCGAGGACGCCGCACCGCCGCCCAGCCCGATCAGCATGCCGGGGCCGCCCAGCTGGATCAGCAGCGTGCCGACCGGCAGCATTTTCTTGTGCACGTGGTCGCAGCTGATACTGCCCACGCCGCCCGCCAGCATGATGGGCTTGTGGTAGCCACGACGTTGCCCGGACACGGTTTCCTCAAAGGTACGAAAATAGCCCGCCAGGTTGGGGCGGCCGAATTCGTTATTGAACGCCGCAGCGCCAATCGGGCCTTCGAGCATGATCGCAAGCGGCGTGACGATGCGCTCAGGCTTGCCATACGCATCGGTTTCCCACGGCTGCGTGTAGCCGGGAATATTCAGGTTCGACACCGAAAATCCGCCCAAGCCAGCCTTCGGCTTGGAGCCGGTTCCGGTCGCCCCTTCATCGCGGATTTCGCCGCCGCTGCCGGTGGCCGCGCCAGGATAGGGCGAAATTGCGGTGGGGTGGTTATGCGTTTCCACCTTCATCAACACATGCGTGAGTTCGCTGCTGTAGGCATAGCTGCCGTCGGTGCGCGGGTAAAAACGCTCGATTTGTACGCCCTCGATGACGGAGGAGTTGTCCGAATACGCCACCACCGTGCCCTCGGGATGTGCCGCATGGGTGTCGCGGATCATGCCGAACAGTGATTTAGCCTGCGCTGCGCCGTCGATCACCCACGAGGCGTTGAAAATCTTGTGGCGGCAGTGCTCGGAATTGGCCTGCGCAAACATCATCAGCTCGACATCGGTGGGATTGCGCCCGATGCGGGTGAAATTATCGACCAGGTAATCGAGTTCGTCGTCCGATAGCGCCAGTCCGAGACTGCGATTGGCGACTTCGAGTGCAGCACGACCGCCTGCGATGACATCAACCGTAGCCATCTCGCGTGGGACCACATGCTGGAACAGCACGTGCACGTCCGCCAGCGATGCCATCACGGATTCGGTCATGCGGTCATGCAACAGGGGCAGTAGCGCGGACAACGCTTGTCCCGACAGCACAGCGCCCTGCGTATCGCACAGGTGATACGCCACGCCGCGCTCAATCCGTCGCAATTGCGACATGCCACTGTTCTTGAGGATATCGGTCGCCTTGGACGACCACGGCGAAATCGTGCCCGGACGCGGCGTGACTACAAGCTGCACGCCGCCGACCGTCGGGCTATCGGTTGCCGTGCCGTAATCCAGCGTGTTGGCCAGCTGCTGAGTGGTGGCTGCATCCAGTTCGCCATCCAGTTCCAGAAAATGCCAGTAGCGCGCCGTGAGTTCGCCTAGTGCAATCTCGAGTCGGGTGGCTTCCTGGCGAATTTTTTCAATACGGAAAGCGGACAGCGCGGCGCTGCCGGGGAGCGAAACAATGGAAGACATGAGCGTCTTTGCAAACAGGCAAAGGCGCTATTTTAGCCGATTGACAGGCTTCGTCGGGGTATCCTGTTGGTGTGATCCGGCCTGTTTCTGCCACTGCTCAAGGCATCCAAGGCCACAAAAATGATGCACGTAGTCCTGCGCATCGGTCACATTAACCGCATCAGCCGGCACTTCCGACATACAGACTTCGCAGGCAACCAAGCTGCAACTTTCTTCGTCAGCGCATTGCGCGATCACTGCACCAGCGGGATTACGATTTTCCACATTCATCAGACCCCCTACACGTACCAACGATCTTAAATATAGGCTACGAGGGCAAACATACAAAGCTGCCCTCGTGGTTCTGGCGCGTATCAACGCCCATCAATACCCTGCTTCCTTGAGCGCTGCCTTGATGATTTTGTAATCGGCTTCCTTATCGATCACAAAGCCGGTCACTTTGCTGTGGATGGTTTTCTGCAGGGACACAATGGCGTCCTGCCTCAACGCGACGGCCGCAGCGCCAATCTTGTTTTTCTCGGGGTCGGTCAGACGATCACTTGCCATCAGGGTGAAATCGGGCGTGCTGGGCAACGGTACCCAAACTTCGAACTCGCCTTTTGCCAGCAGTGCATCGGCCGCTTTGCTGCGCAGGCTGCCTGCCTGGGCATGGTTACGTTCCAGGGCAATGGTGACATCATCCTGCGACTTGAAGTTCACAATATTGATCGATCCGGGGCTGTTGCGCTTGACGGTATAGCGCCCCATCACGTCCAGCCAGGATTCTTTTTCGGTCATCGCCACCGTTTCCACAGGCACGCCCTTGCGCCGGATCATGATACCGGTGGCCTGATCCTTAACCCGTGCAACGGGTGAATAGCCACTGTCCAGCACCGACACGGCAACCGATGGCGGGACGAAATACAAGTCCAGCCGTCCCTTTTCCAGGGATTTGAGCGTGGTCTTGATGGTACGGAACAAGGTGAGTTTGGGGTCCAGGCCCAGCGAAGCTCCCAGCGCCTGGGCAAACGGCATCGCTGCCGCCCGGAAATCGTCCATGAAGATATCGGCCTTGCCGGTACCCGGATAGATCCCGATGGTCAGATCTGCATCATCGGCAGCATAAGCCATGAGCGGCAAAGCAGGGAGTAAGGTCAGCCCGGCCAGGAATTGTCGTCTTTGCATTGCAGTCTCCATTCTTATCGGTAACCGGATATCCGGCCTAAGCTTAACGGCATATTCAAGACTACCTTTACATCTGAAACGGATAGTTTTTTATAACCACTATTGTTCCGATTATGGGTGGCCTGTGCATACCAACGGATTTAAGATGTCCGCACCCCGTCCATAGAGTCTGCAGTCCCATGCTGATTGCCCTACACGCCCTCGCTTCTCCGCCCCTGTTCATGGCTGCCGATATCCGGGCCATCGAGCGGGAATGGCTGGCCACCCATCCTGAGGATACCTTGATGGAAAAAGCGGGTTTGGCCGTTGCCGAACTGGCGGGCACGCTGGCCAATGAGTCGGGAGCGCCCATCCTGATTCTGGCCGGGCCCGGAAACAACGGGGGAGACGCATTAGTGGCTGCGCGAATCCTCAAAAATCAAGGCTTCCGCGTGCTCGTTGTTAGTCAGGCCGATCCAGGCCGCGTGCCCCCTGATGCGGCACGTGCCTGGTCTGACTGGCGCGATAGTGGCGGCACGATTCTGAACGAACTCCCCCGTTCACACGCTTTCAGCCTGGTTATCGACGGATTATTCGGCGTCGGGCTACAGCGCGACATCACCGGAGAAACCGCACATAAAATGGCCCAGGCTCAGGATTTGAACTGTCCCAAACTCGCCATCGATATGCCTAGTGGTCTCGACAGCGACAGCGGCCGGATACGCGGCTGCGCGTTGCGCGCCGACCACACGATCACCTTTCTTGGCCTCAAACCCGGCCTGCTGACCGCCGATGGGCCGGATTACGCCGGCACATTGCATCTGGACACGCTAGGCGTTGACCAGAAAACCCTGCCCGCGACGCCGGGCATTGCGCTGACGCAACGCGCACCACACCACCACCTTCCCGCGCGCGCCCAAAACAGCCACAAGGGCGTGTACGGCCATGTCGCCATCATCGGCGGGCACAACGGTATGGTCGGCGCCTGCCTGATTGCCGGGCGCGCTGCATTGAAACAAGGTGCAGGCAGCGTTACGCTGGGTACGCTGGATGATCGCATCGTGGTTGATTACGCTGAACCCCGGCTGATGTTTGCCGCTCCTGAAACGCTATTGGGTCATCAGATGCATGCGCTGGCCATCGGCCCCGGGCTGGGGCAAAGCCCCCGCGCGCATGCGCTACTGGTAGCCGCACTTGCGGCACCCTGTCCTCTGATTCTGGATGCCGACGCGCTGACTCTTTTGGCCAATGACCGGGATTTGGTCCATCAAGCGAGCCAGCGCAGTCAATCCACCCTGCTCACGCCGCATCCTGGCGAAGCGGCGCGGCTGCTCGACTTGACCGTGGACGACGTTCAAGCAAACCGGATCGAGATTGCCCACGCACTCAGTCAGAAATTTCAAGCGGAAATTGCATTGAAAGGTGCCGGCACCGTGATTGCGCATCCCAATGGCCGCTACGCCATCAATACCAGCGGCGGTCCCTGGCTCGCTCAGGCAGGATCAGGTGACTGCCTGACCGGCATGGTGGCCGGATTACTGGGGCAGGGCATGGCTGCAAGCCATGCGCTCGAGGCAGCAGTTTGGCTGCACGGGCGCCAGCGCTGACCCATCCACCCCAAGATAGCGGCGCTCATCGCGGATTAAAGTAAGCCACAATCCTGACGATATAAGACTATAGACGCTGCCTCCTTTCAAACCCTGAAAACCAACCGAATAAATGACAAAAATCTCGCAGCACATAGGGATAGGTGCACGGATCGGGATCGGTTTTGTAGTTGTGCTCACTTTGATGGTTTCACTCAGTGCAATCGGCTTGCGCTATGTGTCAGAGGCCAACCTGCGACTGAAGGAAATTGCCTTAAACAACAACGTCAAGATCGAACTCGCAACAGAAATGCACAGTGCGCTGCGCGAGCGGGCGCTCTCCATGCATTCCTTGCCCATTCTTGACGACCCGTTCAACAAAGACGCCGAAATTCAGCGCTTCAATGCCCAAGGTATCCGCTACACCCAAGCACGTAACCAGCTTGAGCACTTGCCACTCAATCGCCAAGAAAGTGACATTCTGGCGCGGATACGCAAACTGACCCGCGAAGCCCAGCCCGAAGTGCAAACCGTGGTGGACATGGCCATGTTCAACAATAACGAACAGGAAGCTTTTGCCCTCATACGCAAGGTCGCGATGCCGGCACAACGCGCCATCGCCGAACAGGTGAATGCCCTGCTGGAACTTCAGCGCAGCCAGACTAAAGTCGCTGTCGAGAATGCCGAAACATCCTATGAACGCGTGCGTTACCTAATGGCCAGCCTGGGCATGGCGGCCCTGCTCATCGGCATGCTCATCACCGGATTCGTCATCCGGCGCGTGTCGTTTCAGGCCAAACAACTTGCTGATCAGGCCATGTACGACCCCCTCACAGGCTTGCCCAATCGATTACTGCTGCATGACCGGCTGGAGCACGAAATTGAACTATCCAAACGCGAACACCGGTCATTTGGCGTGCTTCTAATGGACCTCGACCGTTTTAAAGAGGTCAACGATACCCTCGGACATGAGGTTGGGGACGAACTGCTTCGGGAGGTTGGACGCCGGCTGAAAGAAACGGTGCGCGCCGAAGACACGGTGGCACGACTGGGAGGCGATGAATATGTCGTGTTGATCCACAACCTGGACCCCCAAGGCGCCCCATCCATTGCCAACAAAGTGCTTGCCGCCCTGGATAAACCGTTTCACTGGAAAAACCAGAGTATCGATATTAGTGCGAGCCTCGGACTATCGTTCTACCCATCCCAGTGCGATGATGCCAGCGGACTCTTGCGGTGCGCCGACATTGCGATGTATGTGGCAAAGCGCTCAGGCAATGGTTATGCCCTCTATTCGCAAGATGAGGATCGCACCAGCCGAGATGATCTTTCACTCAAAAGTGAATTGCGCGAAGCCATTCAGTCCAACCAACTGTGCTTGTATTACCAGCCGCAAATCGACCACCGCAGTAGGCGTATCGTAGGGCTTGAAGCGCTGGTGCGCTGGAACCACCCCCAGCGCGGCTTTCTGCAGCCCGACACGTTTATTCCGTTAGCAGAAGATGCGGGGTTGATCGGCCCACTCAGCCGCTGGGTGCTCAAGGCTGCACTTGACCAACTCGTTACGTTGCATCAGCGCGGCACCATGCTGAACATGGCTGTCAACCTCTCTGCGCGCAATCTGCATGACATGGCGTTGCCGGCCACCGTTTCCCGCCTGCTTGCAGACAGCGGGATAGCTCCTGAATATCTTACCCTTGAGATTACCGAGAGTGCCGTGATGTCGAACCCCAGCGACGGCCTCATCATCCTCACCGCGCTCGATAAAATGGGCGTGACGCTTTCCATTGACGATTTCGGCACGGGCTACTCCTCACTCGCCTATCTCAAACGCCTGCCCGTCGATGAACTTAAAATCGACAAGTCTTTTGTTACCGATATGGAAAATAACGAGAACGACGCCGTGATCGTGCGTTCCACCATCGACCTCGCGCACAATCTAGGCCTCAAGGTGACCGCCGAAGGCGTCGAAACCCAAGACGCCTGGGATTTGCTCAGCATGCTCGGCTGCGACCAGTCGCAGGGGTATTTCATGGGCCGACCGATGTCGGCTGAAAAGCTGGATCTTTGGCTGCGTGAATCGGCTCATTCATCAACATTTACGAGCGCGCTTCAGGCGGTATAAGACCGCCTTTTTTCAGCAGACCCTGTCTTTCAGATAGCGTGAAAAATCGTCCTGTACTTCAGGATGCTTCAAAGCGTATTCCACGGTGGCCTGCAAATAACCCAGCTTGCTGCCACAGTCGTAGCGAATCCCGTCAAACGCATACGCCAGCACTTGCTGCTCGATCAGCAAAGCGGAAATGGCATCGGTGAGCTGCAATTCACCGCCCGCACCCGGCTTCAGATGTTGAATATGGTGAAAGATACGTGGCGTGAGAATATAGCGCCCCACTACGCCCAGCGTAGAGGGGGCCACTTCGGGTTTGGGTTTTTCCACGATGGCATTCACGCGTGAAATACGCTCACCCATGGAAGTCGCGTCGACAATGCCGTAGGACGCCGTTTCTTCAGGTGCAACCTGTTGCACACCGAGTATCGAACACTGATAAAAATCGTATTGATCGACCATCTGCTTCATCACTGGAGGCGTGCCATCGATCAGGTCGTCGGCAAGGATGACCGCAAAGGGTTCGTTACCGACCACCGGTTGTGCACACAGCACCGCATGCCCCAGACCCAGCGCTTCGGCTTGGCGTATGTAAATGAAGTTAACGCCAGCCGGGCGGATCGATTGCACCAGTTCAAGCACACGCTTTTTACCGCGCGCTTCGAGTTCGGTTTCCAGTTCGTAAGCCTTGTCGAAGTGATCTTCGACCGTACGCTTGGTCCGACTGCTGATGAAAATGATATCGGTAATTCCGGCATCCATCGCTTCCTCAACCGCATATTGAATCAGCGGCTTGTCGACGATGGGAAGCATTTCCTTGGGGCTTGCCTTGGTTGCGGGCAAAAAACGGGTGCCCAAACCCGCTACTGGAAATACGGCCTTTTTAACTGTTTGCATATCTCTTCCCTGGTGTTTCTCTTAAAAGTTGTTTGGTTTACATCAACAAAGCCAACAAGCCCGCTTCATCCAAAACGGTCACACCGAGTTCCTGTGCTTTAGCCAATTTGCTGCCAGCTTCCACGCCGGCCACCACATAATCAGTCTTCTTCGATACTGACCCGGTCACTTTACCGCCTGCAGCCTCAATTTTAACTTTAGCTTCATCGCGAGTCAGCGTCGGAAGCGATCCCGTCAGCACCAGCGTCTTGCCTGCGAGGAGTCCGGACGATTGTTGCATTCCTGCAGTTTCGGGCCAATGCACACCAGCTGTACGCAGCGTGTTGACCCCATCCAGGTTATGCGGCTCGGCAAAAAACTGAATGATCGATTGCGCAACGATGGGCCCGACATCGCGCACTGCCAACAATTCGGCCTCAGTTGCCGCAATGAGTTTATCCAGCGCACCGAAATGTTGCGACAAATCTTTGGCCGTTGTCTCCCCTACGTTACGAATACCCAGCGCAAAAACAAATCGCGCTAACGTGGTGGCTTTACTTGCCTCGATTGCTGCTATTAAATTGGTCGCGGACTTTTCGGCCATCCGCTCCAGTCCGGCCAGCGTTTCCAGACTGAGTGCGTATACATCGGCGGGTGTGTGCACCAAACTGCGCTCAACAAGCTGGTCGACCAGCTTGTCACCCAGGCCTTCGATGTCCATCGCCCGACGGCCCGCAAAGTGCAGCAGCGCCTGCTTGCGTTGCGCCGGGCAAACCAACCCGCCGGTGCAGCGTGCCGCCGATTCGCCTTCCAGCCGTACGACATGCGATCCACATTCGGGGCAGGTGGGATACGTTTCCAGAAGATTGAAGCGCGGGGGGACGGGATCGGGGCGCTTCTCGAGCATCACGGCGACGACCTCAGGGATGACGTCCCCCGCGCGCCGCACGATGACGGTATCGCCGACGCGCACATCCTTGCGATCAATTTCATCCTGGTTGTGCAGCGTGGCATTGGTCACTGTCACGCCGCCGACAAATACCGGCGCCAATCTTGCCACTGGCGTTAACGCGCCCGTGCGGCCCACCTGGATGTCGATACCGATCAAGGTGGTCAGCTCTTCCTGCGCCGGATATTTGTGCGCCACGGCCCAACGTGGCTCGCGCGTGAGAAAACCCAACTCGCGCTGCAGATCATAACGATTGACTTTGTACACCACACCATCGATGTCGAATGGCAACTGATCGCGGCGCGCGGCAATGTCGTCATGAAAGCTAATCAGAGCCTCAGCGCCGAACCCGGTAACGCGCGCAGCACATACCGGCACCCCCATTGCAGCCAGGGCATCAAGCGTCGCGCTATGCGAATCAGGTTGCGGCCAACCCTGCACCTCACCCAGGCCATAGGCAAAAAAAGTCAGTGGGCGTTGCGCTGCCATCGCCGGGTCCAACTGCCGGATGCTGCCCGCAGCGCCATTGCGCGGATTCACCAGGGTGGGTTTTCCTGACGCGCGCTGGCGAGTGTTGTAGCGCTCAAATGCATCGCGTCGCATGAACACTTCGCCCCGCACTTCCAGGACGGCAGGCGGCGATGGGGTTTTCAGGCGTAAGGGTATGACGTGCACAGTGCGGATGTTCTGGGTAACGTCCTCGCCGGTTTCGCCGTCACCGCGCGTGGCAGCCAGCACCAGCACGCCCTGTTCGTAGCGCAGATTGATTGCCAATCCATCGAATTTCAGCTCTGCTGCGTACTCGATCAGCGGATCGCTTTGATCCAATCCCAGTTCACGACGCACCCGCGCATCGAAGGCCTGCGCGCCGCTGGCCTCGGTGTCTGTTTCGGTGCGGATTGACAGCATCGGCACCGCATGGCGAACCGGTGCAAAGCCATCGAGTGGCTTACCGCCTACGCGCTGGGTAGGCGAATCGGAAGTAAAGAA
>JBKJIS010000132.1:0-6729 GCA_046598305.1 Thiobacillus sp. | reverse complement strand
GGGTATTTGCATTCAGTGTTTGACTTTGTCCGGGGTCGGAAGGTAAACTGATCGGCTTTACGAAATTGTCCTCTGTGTAGAGGTTAGGTCATGAAAACCTTTTCCGCAAAATCCCATGAAGTTCAACGCGACTGGTTCGTGGTTGATGCTGATAACAAAGTGCTGGGTCGCCTGGCCTCCGAGATTGCACACCGCCTGCGCGGCAAGCATAAGCCGGAGTTCACGCCTCACGTCGACACGGGCGATTACATCGTCGTAGTCAACGCGGGCAAGTTGCGCGTCACCGGCAAAAAAGAAACCGACAAAATCTACTATCGCCACTCCGGTTACCCGGGCGGCATTTACGAAACGACTTTCGGCAAGATGCAGGAGCGTTTCCCCGGTCGTGCGCTGGAAAAAGCAGTCAAGGGCATGTTGCCCAAAGGCCCGCTTGGCTACGCCATGATCAAGAAAATGAAAATCTATGCAGGCGCGGACCATCCGCACGAGGCGCAACAGCCTCAGCCGCTGGAAGTTAATGCTTAAATTTAAGGCCATAACATGATCGGTAATTACAACTACGGTACGGGGCGTCGCAAATCATCGGTTGCCCGTGTGTTCCTCAAGGCAGGCAGCGGCAAGATCGTTGTAAACGACAAGCCTGTGGACGAATATTTTTCGCGCGAAACCGGCCGTATGATCGTGCGCCAGCCGCTGGTGCTGACCGAGAACCTCGATAAGTTCGACATCATGGTCAACGTGGCAGGCGGTGGCGAATCGGGCCAAGCTGGTGCAGTACGCCATGGCATTACCCGTGCGCTGATCGAACTCGACGCTATGATGAAGCCCGCGCTTAAAGCGGCTGGCCTGGTCACCCGTGATGCACGTGAAGTCGAACGTAAGAAATGCGGCTTCCGCAAAGCACGTCGTCGGAAGCAATTCTCCAAGCGCTGATTTTGTTGGGATCAGTGTTTTGGTCCCCGCTTGTTGCAAAAAAGCCGTCCGTTATTGGGCGGCTTTTTTTTGCCTGTCATGGCGTGTGTTTTACAATAGGCTTCATTCTCCGTAGGGAATCACAGCATGATTAAAGTCGGAATAGTGGGCGGCACTGGGTACACCGGAGTCGAATTGCTGCGCTTGCTGGCGTGTCATCCGCAGGTGGAACTCAAAGCCATTACATCGCGCAAGGAAGCCGGCATGCCGGTGGCCGAGATGTTTCCCAATTTGCGCGGGCACGTCGAATTGGCGTTTTCCACCCCGGAAGAAGCCGGACTGGAACACTGCGATGTGGTGTTCTTTGCGACCCCTAACGGCGTGGCGATGCAGCAGGCTCGTGTCTTGTTGGACGCCGGCGTCAAAGTGATCGATCTGGCGGCTGACTTTCGCATCAAGGACGTGGCGGTGTGGGAGCAGTGGTACAAAATGGAACACGCCTGCCCCGATCTGGTGGCCGAGGCCGTGTATGGCCTGCCTGAAATCAACCGGGCGGCGATCAAGGGCGCACGCTTGATTGCCAATCCCGGCTGCTATCCCACCGCCGTGCAATTGGGATTTTTGCCGTTGCTGGAATCCGGCGCAGTTGAGACGGGTTTTCTGGTGGCGGACGCGAAGTCGGGCGTTTCGGGCGGCGGCCGCAAGCCCGAAACCCATATTCTTTTTGCCGAAGCCGCGGATAATTTCAAAGCCTATGCGGTCGGTGGCCATCGCCACTGGCCGGAGATAAAACAGGGGCTGGAGATTTTTGCGGGTAAGCCCGTAGGCTTTACCTTTGTTCCGCATTTGACGCCGTTGATTCGTGGTATCCACGCTACGCTTTATGCCAAGATCCACAGCGATATCGACCTGCAAAGCCTGTTTGAGAAGCGCTATGCGGGTGAAGCCTTTGTCGACGTGATGCCCGCAGGCACCCATCCCGAAACACGCTCGGTTCGTGGGGCCAACATGTGCCGCATTGCCGTCCATCGCCCGCAGGGCGGGGATACCGTGGTGGTTTTGTCAGTGATCGATAATCTGGTCAAGGGCGCGGCGGGGCAAGCTGTGCAGAACATGAATATCCTGTTTGACCTGCCCGAAATCACCGCGCTGGCCAATGTGGGGATGCTGCCCTAAAGGATTCTTTTCAATACCCGCTTGAGGGGTACTCCGATCCACTACGCGCTGAAGCGCGTAGTGGAATCGTATTCCCTGATAAGGGGGAACTCCGTGGCCGGAGCAGGGTCTTTGCTTGACGTGGAACGGGTGATGCGGATAATTACCTCACGAATTCTTAAGGAGCCACATTATGAACGCAGCAACCGAAATGGAAGTCCCGTTGATCTTCAGCGATAGCGCGGCCAGCAAAGTAAAAAGTCTGATTGATGAGGAAGGTAATCCCGACCTGAAACTGCGCGTGTTTGTATCAGGCGGCGGCTGTTCAGGTTTTCAGTACGGCTTTACCTTCGATGAAACGCAAAATGCCGACGACACCGTCATGGTGAAAAATGGCGTCAGCTTGCTGGTTGATTCGATGAGCTTCCAGTATCTGGTTGGCGCTGAGATCGATTATTCCGAAGGCTTGGAAGGCGCTCAATTTGTGATCAAGAATCCGAATGCGACCACGACTTGTGGTTGTGGCTCTTCGTTCTCGGCATAAGCGTTAGCCAGACACATAAAAAAAGCGGCTCCGGCCGCTTTTTTTATGTGCGTGCTCGGGGCATCGATCGCGTTTTTTGCGTGGGACGTCTGGAGACTAGGCGAGGTGAATCGCACCCAGTATGCGTACTCCCTGAGCGCCGGTTACCGATGGAAGGTTGCCCGGCGCGTGATTCATTGTTTGCCTGGCCAGCCAGGCAAAGGCCAGCGCTTCCACCCAGTCAGGGTCAATGCCGAGCTGGGTGGTCGTAGCCACCTTGATTTTTGGTAGCTGCGCGCTGACGCGTGCCATTAACGCGCCGTTGTGCGCGCCACCCCCACACACATAAAGTTCCTGGGTGCCCTCGCACTCACGGCGGACGGCGTCACACAGGCTGAGGGCAGTGAATTCAAGCAGCGTAGCTTGTACATCTGCCGGTTCAACGGCTGGATTGATGCTGGCGAGCATCCTTTCCAGCCATTCCAGATTGAATTGTTCACGCCCAGCGCTTTTGGGTGGCGGCAGTGGGAGATAGGGTTGGTTCATCAGCGCTGCCAGCAGTACGGGGTGAACGGTCCCGCTTGCTGCCCAAGCGCCATCACGGTCGTAATGCGCCCCGCTATGGCGTCTGATCCAGCTATCCAGCAGCATGTTGCCGGGACCCGTGTCCCAGCCGCGCACGGGGCCGTTTACGGGGAGGTCGGTGATGTTGGCGATACCGCCGATATTGGCGATGACGCGATGGATGTCCGGATGTCGCAGCGCCTTGGCGTGGAAAGCCGGCACCAATGGAGCGCCTTGGCCGCCAGCTGCGATGTCACGACTGCGGAAATCAGCGACGACAGTGATGCCGGTCAATTCGGCCAGCAGGGCGGCGTTGCTTATTTGCAGCGTGTAATGATCTGCTGGGCAGTGGCGCAGGGTTTGGCCGTGGCAGCCGATAGCGCGTATGGAGGCAGCCACACCCTCAAGCAAGCTTATTACCGACTGGGCGTAAAGGCGCGCCAGGTCATTGGCGGCACACGCTGCAAGATGGATTTCGTTGGGTTGCGGCGCATGAAGAGCAAGCAGGCGCTCGCGCAGCAGGTCGGGGTAGGGCAGGTAGTGGGTTCGGACTAGCCGGGACTCCCCGGTGTGGCTTATCTCGGCGAGAACTGCATCGACACCATCCAGGCTGGTGCCGGACATGAGGCCGACGTAATACTCGGCCTCATTTATGTGGAGAGGGCTCAATCCAGCGCGGCGAGATTGGTGCCGCGCAACAGGACAAGTTTGTCTGACCAGCCAGCAGTTTGCAGCAGGAAACGTGCGCGTTGAGCAATGGCCAACGGAGGTGACCCCGGCAGCTTGATCACCATGGGGTTTTGCGGGAGACCCGCAATACGCACCTCGTAATGCAGATGCGGGCCGGTTGAAGCGCCCGTTGAGCCGACAAAGGCAACAACCTGCCCCTGGCTGACCGAGCGTCCGGCACTCACGCCTGCAGCGAATGCACTCAGATGCGCGTAGTAGGTTTCAAAGCCATTGCCGTGACGGAGTACAAGCAGATTTCCATAGCCGCCTTGGCGTCCGGCGAATTCGACAACAGCATCACCTGTAGCCTTGACCCGGGCACCGGTGGGTGCACCGAAGTCAACCCCGGTGTGCGCGCGATGGAAGCCATATATAGGATGCTTGCGCGAATTGGTAAAGCTGGAGGTAACGCGTGAGAATTCCAGCGGTGAACGCAAAAAACCTTTCTTTAGCGATTCGCCTTCGGGCGTGTAGTAGCCTTCGAGCCCGGATGCGTCACGGAACAGTACGGCGCGGTGCGCTTTACCCGCATTGACAAATTCGGCAGCCAGCAGCTGACCCGCAGCAATGGGTTCACCATTGCGATAGTTGACGGTATATATAGCTGAGAAGGTGTCGCCACGACGCAGGTCGTCACGGAAGTCCAGCGCGGTGGAAAAGGTTTCCGCCATCTGGTTGGCAATCTTGTCGGGTATGCCGGCACTGTCAGTGGCGCCATACAGCGACGACAGAATCTGGCCTGAACGCATAACGATGCGTGTTTCGAGTACATCGCTGCTGTCTTCTGCTACATAGCGGCCATCTTGAAGGCGAACCGTTAGGGCAGGTGCGTCGCCACGTTCGAAGCGGATGGTTTGCAACTGGCCATTCTCGGTGGTGGTGGCTTGAATGCGTTTTCCGGCACTCACGCTGGCGGCCATTTTTCGTACCACGTCTGTGGTCAGTAAACGCTGGATTTCAAGATCATCAATTTTCAATCGCGACAATGCGGTGGCGAGCGTGTCGCCAGCTTGAACCAGGCTTTCGCGCTCGTACGTACTCGCGCTGTCGTCGGCCGCAGTTAAAGCAGGCAGGACCATGGCTTCGGTAATGGTTTGCGGAGTGACGTCAAGCGGGTTGGTGTCCGGCGCCAGGCCAAAAGCAGCAACCACGCCAAAAAGTGGCAGGCTGGAGAGTACAACCAGAGTGCGCAGGCTAAAGCGGCGTTCCGCTCGGGTCATGCGATGGGTTAAAATTCTCAGCTTGGTGAGCGGCATAGACCGTGTCCCTTCTGTGTTTGATCCCGGAGTTTACCACAGTCTTCTCGGGCATTAGTCATTCCAAACAGCAAGTTGTGTGCTGTTGGAGGCATGAAGAATATACGTTATTACGGCCAGAACCAGGCAAACTTGACCCGTTTTGAGAGAGGTTTTACATGCAGGACGCGTTACAGGAAATTAAACGTGGTGCGGACGAGCTGCTAGTAGAGGCTGAGTTGATCGAAAAGTTCAAAGCGGGCCGACCGCTCCGCATCAAGGCCGGATTCGATCCGACCGCACCCGATCTGCATTTGGGCCACACCGTTCTGTTGAACAAGTTGCGGCAGTTTCAACTGTTGGGTCATCAGGTGGTTTTCCTGATTGGAGACTTTACCGGCTTGATCGGTGACCCAACTGGAAAAAACACTACCCGCCCACCGCTTACACCGGAAGCTGTGGCCGAGAACGCCAAAACCTATCGGGATCAGGTGTTCAAGATTCTCGACCCGGACCTGACCGAGGTTCGGTTCAATTCCGAGTGGATGAATGAAATGGGATCAGTCGGCATGATCCGGCTGGCTGCGACGCATACCGTCGCACGCATGCTGGAACGGGATGATTTCCATAAGCGCTATACCAATCAGCAACCGATTGCGATCCACGAATTCCTCTACCCGCTCATACAAGGGTACGACTCAGTGGCGCTCAAGGCTGACGTCGAACTGGGCGGCACCGACCAAAAATTCAATCTATTGATGGGGCGCGAGTTGCAAAAGCATTATGGCCAGCCACCGCAGTGCATCCTTACCATGCCCTTGTTGGAAGGCCTGGATGGAATCAATAAAATGTCGAAATCATTGGGCAACTACATAGGCATCAATGAGCCTCCTCAGGAGATCTTCGGCAAACTGATGTCGGTCTCCGACGATTTGATGTGGCGCTATATACAGTTACTGTCATTTGAAACGCTGCAGACCATCGAAGGCTGGAAGCAACAAGTCGCCGAGGGTGCGAACCCGCGCGCTATCAAAGTGGGTTTTGCGCAGGAAATCGTCGCTCGCTTTCATGGCACACCTGCGGCGACTCAAGCGCTGTCCGAATTCGAAGCGCGCTTTCAGCGGGGTGCGATGCCTGAAAACATGCCCGAGATCAACGTTGCAAGCACGGAAGGCGTGATCACCGTCCCCGTGCTGTTGAAGCAGGCAGGACTGGTGTCGAGTACGTCTGAAGCGATTCGTCAGATAGCTGGAGGAGGCGTCCGGCTTGATGGTGAGCGAGTTGTAGACAAGGGCGCGATTGCGTTGCTTGGGACGACCGTTGTGGCCCAAGTAGGTAAGCGAAAATTTGCCCGCGTCACAATTATTTAATATTGTTTTGCGGAAAGTGTTGACGGCGTGGTTTTGCTCTGTAGAATGCGCACCTCTTCGAAGCGCAACACAAAATGCACTTCGAAAAAGCAGTACAGATTAAGCGCATGACAAGCAAAGAAGTTTCGAAATAAGTGTTGACGTTTTATGTAAACCACGTAGAATGCGCACCTCTCGAAACGGCGATGTAAGCGAAAGCTGAAGTGCTAATCGATTGATCTTTAACAATTTACAGCCGATA
>JBKJIS010000123.1:0-6602 GCA_046598305.1 Thiobacillus sp. | reverse complement strand
CTGCCAGGCAGTGAGGCTGTGGCTGTCGGTGGGATTGAAGGTGGCCAGAATGGCGAGCGCTTCTTCCAGCATGTCGGCTTCGACATCGCGCCGGGTGCGGTTAAGCGTGTCGAGTTGCTGCGCCAGTTGCTGCGCGGTGTTGGGGTCATCTGCCAGCAGGCATTCGATGCCAAGCGCCATGTCGTCGAGTCGTCCGGCCGCATTGAGGCGCGGGCCGAGCATGAAGCCAAGATCGAACACCGTGGCACGCGTGGGGTCGCGACCGGCGGCGCGGAACAGTGCGTTGATGCCGGCGCTGGCCTTGCCCGCCCGCATTCGTGACAGGCCATTCTCTACCAGCGTGCGGTTGTTGGCATCGAGCCGGACCACGTCTGCGACGGTGCCGAGCGCAACCAGATCAAGCAGGGTCCGTAGGTCAGGCTCGGCGTGTTCGATGTAGGCACCGCGCTGGCGCAGTTCGGCCCGCAGCGCCAGCAGCACATAAAACATGACGCCCACGCCCGCCAGGTTTTTTGATGCGAAGCTACAGTGCGGTTGATTGGGATTCACGATGCAGACTGCATCCGGCAAGGTGTCGCCGGGCAGGTGGTGGTCGGTGACCAGAACAGGAATGCCAAGCGCGTTTGCTGCCGCTACGCCGTCCACAGCAGCAATGCCATTGTCCACAGTAACGATCAGGTCGGGCTGGCGTGCGGCGGCGAGCTTGACGATGTCGGGCGTGAGGCCATAACCGTGTTCAAGCCGGTTGGGCACCAGGTAGTCGACCTGTGCGCCGAGCAGTCGCAGGCCGCGCACGCCCACCGCGCAGGCGGTGGCGCCGTCCGCATCGTAGTCAGCGATGATGAGCAGACGCTTCTTGTCCTTGATGGCATCGGCAAGCAAGGTGGCGGCGTGCTCGATATGCAGCAACCCGACAGGGGGCAATAATAGGGGCAGGCGGTGCGCAATCTGCTCGGGGTGATCGACGCCGCGAGCGGCATACAGCCGAGCCCAGGCTGGGGCGAGGCCGGACTGCTCGAGCGCAGCGCGGGCTTGATCAGGACAGGGGCGGGTGGTTATGGTGGGCATGGGGCAATTGTAGAGGCAGGGATAACGGTGTGCGCGCCGTTCATAAACTTTACAACGGGATGATTTATCTATCAGTGACACGGAGTAACATTTGGCCATGAGCCATTTACTTCCGCTTTCTCGAGTTGCGCGTCTGGTGGGTCAGTCGCGCCATGTATTGCAGGAAATGATCCGTAACGACACCCTTGTTACGTTCGACGGAATGATCGAACTCGACGAACTGCTGCGTGCGTTTCCTGAGGTGAAATGGGACGACGACGCGGAGATTCGTCGGGTTGCCGAAATCAAGGATAGTGCGTTCGCCAAACGCCTTCGCGAGCATGTGCTGCCTGACAAGGATGTGTTGGTGGCACGCCTGAATGAAATGGGTGATGACTACGCGGCAGCCAAAGCCTTGCTTAAGCACTACGGAAACGTGATGGTTTGGCTCGACGAGAAAATCGATGAAATGGACGAAGGCGCGAGCATGGAAACGCATCACGCCTTACACAGCGTGCGTGCATTTTTGCTACGAAATTTGGCTGAATTACCACACGAAGCGATACAGGCGCAGGCCGTTATTGCTCAAGAAAGGATATTGAAGATCATGGCGCCGACCGTTACCATTTTACCTAGCGGTCATGAGTTTATCGTGGAAGGGAACGATACGCTCCTGGAAGCAGCTTTGCGCAATGGCGTGTCACTGAGTTACGGCTGCAGCAATGGCAATTGCGGTGATTGCAAGGCACGCGTGGTGTCTGGTGAAGTCAAGAAAGTCCATGCGTACGACTACGTACTGAAGCAGGCAGAAAAAGACGCCGGGGTGATTCTGTTGTGTGCCTATGCTCCGGTAAACGATGTGGTTATCGAGTCCAGTGTGGTGGGCGCGCGTGATATTCCGGTGCAGCAACTCACTGCCAAGGTGAAATCGGTTGAAGTGTTCAATCCCAAAATGGCTGCGCTGCACATTTTGGCACCCCGCAGTCAGCGACTCCGGTTTCTGGGCGGGCAGAGTATTCAGATCAAAATCAATGGAATGAGTGGATCGTATTCCATTGCCAGTTGCCCCTGTGAAGACCGCCATATCGAGGTGCAGATACCGCGACGCGAAGGTGATGCATTTGCCGAAGCCGTATTCTCGGACTTTAAAGCCAATGACACAGTTGAAGTGGAGGGGCCATTTGGCGAGTTTGTTCTGGACGAAGATTCACCCCGTCCAGTCATTTTTCTCGCGTTTGGTGCGGGGTTTTCCCCTATAAAAAGCCTGATCCAGCATGCTATGTCGCTGGACCTTACCGAGTCAATGGACCTGCATTGGCTGGCTGACGATACCGGACTCTTTCAGGACAATCTGTGTCGCGCCTGGACCGATGCACTGGATAATTTCAACTACCTACCGCATCTGCCAACCGACGATCTGGACGCTTTGCTTAAAAGCATCGTGGTGGATTACCCGGACATGCATCGCTTTGATGTCTATGCGGTGGGCACGGCGGCGCAGCTGGAACGGGCTTATGAGCACTTCGTGCGTGAAGGCCTGCATGGCGCGCGCTGGTTTTCAAGCGAGATGATCACCTGAATGCTGAGGCTGTTACTCACCCTTTGGGCGTTGCCCGTCACAGTGTTGGGCCTGTTTGTGGTGTTGATGGCGCGTAGCAGCGGTGGGGCGGTGCGGCGAGTGGATGGCGTGCTGGAAGTCGCCGGAGGGTGGCCTGCCCGGATTCTTCAGCGAGGATTCCCGTTCAGTGGGCCAGTGGTCGCCATCACATTAGGGCACGTGGTTGTGGGACTGTCCCAGGAAGCCCTGGACGCCACGCGCATACATGAGCGCGTGCACGTCAGGCAGTTCGAGCGGTGGGGTGTGTTGTTGCTGGTGTTGTATCCCTTGGCAGGGCTGTATGCCGGGCTGCGCGGCGGGTGTCCCTATCGCGACAACGTGTTCGAACAGGAGGCGCGGTTGGCGGAGTCAACTGCGGCTTGTGCGGTAAAAAAACCGCCAGAACGCGATCAGTCTATGGGTCGGTGAGACACATCGCCGGGATCGCCCGTGTCCGGGTCTATCCAGTCGGTGATGCCCAGTTCGTCTTCTGCCTCCTCAACGGTTTCGCCTGGCTCATAGTCGCTGTCGGCGTTGTATTCCATATCCTGAACGGCTTCCATCAAGTTGGCAAACGGGCCGTATTCCTCACCCGTCTCCGCATCGACCCAGTAGCAGCCGTCGGGACGTTCAACAATGCGAGTGTGATCGTAGCCAGGGGGTGTTTCGGGTAGGGCGTGTTTCATGGGTAGTCCTCCGTGTTTCTGACTATAGGGCGTGAACCGGGACAGGGCAAGCACTCGACTAATGCGCGATCAATATCAGCCCCAACAACGCCGCCAGCATCAAGCCGAGGTGCGCCCAGCTCCACAATCGAAAGTGGCTCACCAGTGAAGTGACTTCACGGTTTGCAATTAAAAATGCCTGGCCACCCGAGGGTTTCCGTATGAGATGGATGCCATCGGATAGGCGCATATCAAAATGGTCGCGGTCGACCTCCCCGGATGCTGTTTGGCGCACATGCTCCCATTCTTCCAGGCTGAGTTCCCCGTCACGGTTGGCATCAAACCGCGCCAGTAGAGCCGGCTTGTTTTGTTTCCACTCAGTCAGTAACGTGGAAAGGTCTGTCTTTTTATCCAACATGGCACCGGGTCCGCCCAGCGTGATGTGTTCGCCAATGACGTAAATTGTTTCGCCTTCGATCAAGGTCCATTCCGTGGTGCGGTAGCCGCCGGAATTCGACACCTGCTTGTGCGGCGTAATGATTTCAGCGCCATCGGGGTCGATCAATATCCGTCCGCTGCCATCGTCCACCCCAAAGGTGTCGGTCGAGATGCCGGATGAAACATATTCCCAGTGGTTATCGTTTTTGCGCTCGACTCGGAAGCGATACCACAGACAGGGCAAGCCGGTCAGGGGGCTGACAAGCGATACACCGGGCGGCTGCTTGCCGCGCCCGACAATTTCGATATAGCCCTGCGGCGCCGACCCAATGCGCGAAGTAGGAGTGTCGGCCACGGTACGATAGCGCTTGAGGTTGGTATACCACCCCCAAAAGCTGGTGAGTCCCACCAGCACAAGACTGATCTGCCAACCGCTTCGTGATGGTTGATTGAAGCCTATCAGCAGAATAAGCACGTTGCTCCCGCTCAATGTGAAGTTGGCCGCGTAACGCTGCAAATCCACCTCCCAGCGAACAGGGAGCATCAGGTGTTGAAGAGTTGCTTCAGATCAACGTCTTTTTTTTCATCTGCAGCAAACCGCAGCAGTGAAAACGGGCGGAAGCCGAACAGTCTTGCCACTACGGTATCGGGAAACTGCTCAATGCGCACATTGTTGACGTTGACCGAGTCGTTATAAAACTCACGGCGGTCGGCAATGGCATTTTCCAGACCGGTAATGCGGGCCTGCAAATGCTGGAAGGTTTCATTGGTTTTGAGTTCAGGGTAAGCCTCGGCGACGGCGAACAGATTGCCCAGGCCTAAGCGCAATGCATCCTCAGCCTGTCCCAGCGCGGGAATATTGAGCGATGCGCGTGCACTGGCCACCTGGCTACGAGCTTGCATCACTTTTTCCAACGTTTCCTGCTCAAACTTCATGTATTGCTTGCAGGTTTCCACCAACTTGGGCAACTCGTCGTGGCGCTGCTTCAGCAGGATGTCGATATTCGACCAGGCTTTGCCTACATTGTGTTTCAGCGTGACCAGTTGATTGAAGATAAACACGCCAAAAACAGCGGGAATGGCGAGCACAATAAAGAAAATCAGTAGACCAGACATTGATGCATTCCAATAAATTGAGTCAGAGAAATAGCGGCGAATATGCCGTCAACTTGAGTGCAAAGCTTTTAGATGCGCACGGAAAGAATTGCCGCAATATCTTCATCTTCAAGCCGGATCGGATTGGTTAGCATGCTGCTTCCCCGGCTGTTGGCCACGATACGCGGGATGTCGCTTGGCGTGACCCCGTAATGTGCCAGGGACGGGAGCGAAAGCGCTTTCGTCCATCCTTCCAGTATGCCTATCAAGGCAGCGTGTGCTGCAGTTGAGTCCAGATGCCCCTGTTTGCTCAACAGGCGGCCTATTTGTGCATACTTTCCAAGTGCTGGATGGCCGGGTTCACGGCTTTGCAGGGTTTCGATATTGATTCGCGTGGCCGCAGCGACCAGCGTGCCACAGGCCACCCCGTGGGGAATGGAGAAAAAGGCACCCAGTGGAGCAGCCAGGCCGTGCACCGAACCGAGCCCCACCTGCGCCAGCGTGATGCCCGACACCATGGCTGCATACGCCATACGCTCGCGCGCCATCGCGTCACCCGTATCGGCATAAAGCGCCAGTAACCCATCACGCGCGGACTTCAACCCACCCCAAGCAAGGGAGTCTGTAAACGGTGCTGCCCGCCTTGAAACATAAGACTCCAGCAACTGAGTGAAGGCATCCATACCGTTGGCCGCAATCACAGCGGGGGGGCAAGTGGCCAGCAGATCCGGGTCGACAAGGGCAACTTCGGCTACCAGTTTCTCGTCGCGGAATGACTTTTTGAATCCCTCGACCCCTTGAACACTTAAGACTGCATTCTTCGTAGCCTCGGAACCTGTACCTGCAGTGGTAGGAGCAGCAATAAAGGGTGTGGTTGGGCCCATATAAGGTAATTCCGGCCCCACGCCTTCTAAATGATCCATTACTGAATTGCCAGTTTTGAGCAGGCCGGCTATTGCTTTGGCAGCATCCAGTGCACTGCCCCCCCCAATACCAATGACCACATCAATGTTTTCTTGCCGCAAGCTTCGTACAGCTTCATCAAGCATGTGCGGCGAAGGTTCACCCGGAACAGCGAAGCTCAGCCATGAAATGCCTTGTGACTTGAGGCCTTCTGTTACTACAGACCAAAAAGGTGAGCGCCTGAATGAAGCCGCTCCAGTCACGAGTAGCGCACGCGTCCCGTATTTGCGGGCAATGCCCGGTAGCCGGGAAAGCGCTCCTGAGCCAAACTCAATGCGCGGCAGCCGCGAAACGGAGAAGTCTGCAATGTGCACGTTAGACCTTCATTTCCTATAGTGAATGTCAGGATGGTAACGGTTCGTAAGCGAGCCGACAGCACAAAAATTGGACGAACAAACCGGCTTTCAGCGCGCCGAATGACTTTAGCCGACCCTTGTTTGCTAGAGTGAAATGGACTGGACTCGCACAGCCTGTTGAAAACACAGCGGATATTGCTGTCAAACCATGCAGGCCTGTTAACTGGGGCGGTTAAGTGTTGACGAGGCGTCCGACTCTTTGCTATAGTTCCGCTTCTCGATTGAAGCAGTTTTAATTGCTACAGGCGCGGGGTGGAGCAGTCTGGCAGCTCGTCGGGCTCATAACCCGAAGGTCGTAGGTTCAAATCCTGCCCCCGCAACCAGTTCGAAATAAGTGTTGACGTTTTATGTAAACCACGTAGAATGCGCACCTCTCGAAACGGCGATGTAAGCGAAAGCTGAAGTGCTAATCGATTGATCTTTAACAATTTACAGCCGATA
>JBKJIS010000110.1:0-4242 GCA_046598305.1 Thiobacillus sp. | reverse complement strand
ACGCAATACGACCCCACCCCGCCCAATCCCGCCACCAGTACGTGCGCGCGCGCGAGCCGGGATTGCTCCTGGTCATCGAGCAAAATACGGGTGCGTTCAAATTGCGGCGGCAGGTCTACGTCCATCGGCTAAAATCCCTTCATGATGAAATTGAGCTTCCCCCTGTTTTTCGTCTTCCAACGGGTGGGGTTCATGCTACCTGTTTTTCCATCTGTTGAGCGGTCATCCAATCCTGCAAGAACAGTGCGGGCGACCTGTAACCGAGCGTCGAATGCAGTCGTTTCCGGTTATAAAAATCTCGATGTACTCAAATGCCGTCGCCGTCATTTCCTCGCATGTCGCAAAGCGCCATCCATGCACCCGTTCGTTCTTGAAGCTGTTGAACCCGCTCTCGGTCGGGGCGTTGTCCCAGCAATTGCCTTTGCGGCTCATCAAGCAGGTCATGCCGTATTCCATGCGCGGCTTGATCGACCCGCCCACCACTTCGCGGTTGAACAGATCGAGCACGATAGCCAGATACAGCCAGCCTTCGTCCGTCCACAGGCAGGTGATGTCGGATGTCCACACCTGATTCGGCGCTGTCGGGGCACGGGCCGAACCTGAAGGCAGTGCGCCGAAGCCTCGGCCAACGTGCTATCGTTCAGCGGAATCCCCGACCAGCGTCTATTTTATGGCGATACCACGCAGTGAAGCTGCTATAGTTTGCCGATAATTATTTACAAGGACATGCCATGAGCGCCCAGACTACCTTCACGCCACCCCGGCACGTTGTGCCCCGCATTGCCGAAGCGGATTCCAGTTTTATTCGAAATCACGCAGGTTTGCTGGCTAGCCTCGGATTCGCTGCGCTTCTTTTGGCTTCCGCCCCGGTACTGGCTCAGGTACTGGGTACGGCATCCGATTTCGCGGTCCTGGGTGCTACCCCGAGTGTGACCAATACCGGCCCGACCATCGTGAGCGGAAATATAGGCGTCTATCCCGCTGCCTCGATTACCGGTTTCCCGCCGGGGAGTATAGTTCCAGGCACAGGATTTCTGCACTTTGCTGATACGGTCGCGCAGCAGGCTCAGGCTGACAACCTCACTGCGTTCGGCGCTTTAACAGCAGGAACGGGTGCAGCCATTAATCCCGCGCTTGGCGGACAGACACTCACGCCAGGCACCTATAATGCGGGGCAGGCCGATTTGACGGGGATACTCACGTTCAATGGCCCCGGGCTCTACATTATCCGGACGACCGCGCTCACGACGGCAGCCGGACCCGGCGCATCGGCTGTCAGGCTGATCAACGGCGCCTCGCCTTGCGACATTTTTTGGACGTCTGCCAGTTCCGTGTCTATCGGGACAGGCAGTGTGATGGCAGGAAGTATCCTGGCACACACGAGTATCACCATAGGCACCGGCGCCATCCTGGAAGGGAGAGCCTTGGCATATACGGGTACCGTAACGATGGATTCCGATCGCATCACCGCCTGCTCAGGTGGGACTGCTCCTGGCTTCAATGTTCCACCTGTTCGTGCAATCCCCCCCACAGCGGGGTCCATACCCACGCTTTCCGAGTGGGCGATGATCCTGCTTGCCAGCCTCATGGCTATCACGGGCTTTGCCGCGATGCGCAGACGGCAAATAAGATAATTGTGGCAAATCCGGGGGCGCGCAAGCGCCCCTTTTTTGTCAAACGCTCCCGCACCCGCCTCACCAGCAATTTCAAGCCACTTATTCATGCTGCGTTTCTTTATTCTCTTTGTTGTCATTCTGGTCACGCTGTTCGCGGCCGAGTTGACGCAGCCTGTGCAAAACGCCGTCGTGCTGCCTTGGACCGAAGCGCTGGCGCGCATTAGTGCCGGCCTGATTACGCTCTTCGATTCGAACGTTGCCGCTTTCGGCAAAATTCTGCAGAACACGTCCAATGGCTTCGCGGTTTCCATCGAGGCGGGATGCAACGGCATTGAGGCTGCCGTAGTTCTCATTGCCGCCATGCTCGCCTTTCCTGCGCCTTGGAAGCACCGCGTAATCGGCATCCTCGTCGGCCTGACTGCGGTGCAGCTGCTGAATATCGTGCGCGTGATCAGCCTTTTCTATCTCGGCCAATGGAATATGACGGTTTTCGAATGGGCGCATCTTTATCTGTGGCAGGCGCTCATCATGCTCGATGTGCTGGTTGTCTGGCTGGTCTGGATCCGGATGCTGCCACCCTCCTCACCCGCTGGCTCGCCCCCTCCTCCGTCGGCTGATGCCGGGATGCAACAAGCGACAGCGCCATGACAGCGGGCATCCCCACACTCGGGGAATTTGTCCTGCGCACCCTGCTGTGGTTGCCGCCTTGCCTCGCGGCCTGGTATTTCAGCGCGCACTACCACGCTGCCGTTGCCGGTTCACTGGCTCATCTGCTGGTGGACTGGTTCAAACCCGGCATCGTGTCTGCGCTGGAGCAGCCGGGAATCGATCTGGTATTCGTGACCACCCTCGAGATACACCCCGAGCCGGGGCTGACCGGCTTGCTAGTGCCGGAAGTAAATCCCCTGCTCTACACCTATGGACTTGCGTTTTTCCTCGCACTGATGCTTGCCGCACGTGCCAAGTGGTGGAAAATCCTGGTCGGCATCGCTGTTCTCTTACCCTTCCAGAGCTGGGGCATCGCTTTCGATTTCCTGGTACAAGTCGGCGTAAAACTCGGCCCCGAGATTTCCACGCAGGCGGGTTTGCTCGGCTGGCACAGAGATGTCATCGCGCTCGGTTACCAGATCGGCAACCTCATTTTCCCCAGCCTCATACCCGTCGTGTTGTGGGCAGTTTTTTGCCGGCAGTTCATCGAGAACTTGCCACGTTCTCCGGTCCTCAAACCTCACACCCATTAGCGATGACGCAGACATCGTAGGCGTCGACAAATGGTCAGACACGAGATTCAAGGCTGGGCAAGCCCAATATTCGTGCTAACCCCATTGACCCCATGGCATCGTCGAAAGTCGCCTGGTCAGGCAGGTTATCCGCAATGTCGTGAATGATTTGCTTGACGGACTCCATGGCGGCTCCTTGGCTTTGGGTTGACACGATTTGATCTACTCTAGGCGCCCGCGCCCTCCAGCGCCTCAATCTCCCCCGCAAACGCCAGCCATTCCCCCTCTTCAATCGCCAACTCGTCAATGACGTGCTGTAGCTGCTTGCCAGTCTCGGTAATCTCTTCGACCGAAAGCGTCCCACCAAGCCGCGCTTCGAATGCCGCTTTCTCCTTCTGTAGCGCCGCCATGCTTTTATCGAGCCGCTCCTGCTTCTGCTTGAGCGACTTGACCTTGCCCGAAGCAACCGGCTTCTTCGCAGCCACCGGCACAGGCTCCACTTTCGCCACCGGGGCATCAGCCATCTTGCCCGCCTGCTTGATCTCTTCGCGTAGCCGCTTGCTCTCATCCAGCAGATAGCGCTGGTAATCGTCCAGATCGCCGTCGAACGGTTCGACGCCGCCTTTGCTAACCATCCAGAACTCGTCGCACACCGAGCGCAACAGGGCGCGGTCGTGGCTGACCAGCATGACGGTGCCTTCGAATTCGTTGAGCGCCATCGCCAAGGCTTCGCGCGTGGCCAAGTCGAGGTGGTTGGTAGGTTCGTCGAGCAACAACAGGTTGGGGCGTTGCCACACGATCATGCACAGCACGAGGCGCGCTTTTTCGCCGCCGCTCATGGTGCCGACGGCTTGTTTGACCATGTCGCCGTTGAAGTTGAAGGTGCCCAAAAACGTGCGTAGATCCTGCTCGCGGCTGCTGAACTGGCCGCCGCCGCCGTTGGCGATGGTGTCGCGGGCGAGGCGGATCATGTGTTCGAGCGGGGTGTCGGCGGGGCGCAGGACGTCGAGCTCCTGCTGCGCGAAGTAGCCAATGTTGAGGCCGCGACCTTCGAGCACTTCGCCTTCAACCACCGCCAGCGTGCGGGCGACGGTTTTCACCAGGGTGGATTTACCCTGGCCGTTGGCGCCGAGGATGCCGATGCGCTGGCCAGCGAACACGGATTTGCTCACCCCGCGCACGATGACGGTAGACGGGGTGCCGGGTGGCGCGTCAGCAGGCGGCGGATAGCCGAAGCTGGCGTTGTCGATCGACAACATGGGGTTGGGCAGGTTCTGCGGCTCTTTGAATTCAAAGGTGAAGTCGGCATTGGCCAGCAACGGCGCCAGGCGTTCCATGCGGTCCAGCGCCTTGACCCGGCTTTGCGCCTGCTTGGCCTTGCTGGCCTTGGCCTTGAAGCGATTGAT
>JBKJIS010000109.1:0-5606 GCA_046598305.1 Thiobacillus sp. | reverse complement strand
ACGCAATACGACCCCACCCCGCCCAATCCCGCCACCAGTACGTGCGCGCGCGCGAGCCGGGATTGCTCCTGGTCATCGAGCAAAATACGGGTGCGTTCAAATTGCGGCGGCAGGTCTGCGTCCATCGGCTAAAATCCCTTCATGATGAAATGGCTGGTGACACTCGTTCTGGCATTATTGATATTGGGCTTGCTCACGCCCTGGTCTAATCGCATGGGCTTGGGGCGCTTGCCTGGCGACATGCGTATCAAACATAAACGTGGGGTATTTTACTTCCCTTTCACCAGCGTAATTTTAATGTCGCTGGCACTCTCACTACTTGCTTACCTGCTGGGTCGATGAATAAAGCCTTTGTTAAAGAAACTGACGCACCGGATGACGACGAAGAGGCCGTCGCCGCCCCGGCGTTGCCTGCCGGGACCAAAAATTACATGACCCCCGCCGGCTACGCGCAACTCAACGCCGAGTTCAATCAATTGTGGAGGGTCGAGCGCCCCAAACTGGTCGAAACCATCTCCTGGGCAGCAAGCAATGGCGACCGTTCTGAAAATGGCGATTACATATACGGAAAGAAACGTCTGCGCGAAGTTGATCGGCGCATTCGATTTTTATCCAAGCGCCTGGAGCACGCTGAAGTCGTTGATCCGGCCACGCGCGAGAAAACCGATCAAGTGTTTTTCGGTGCCACCGTGACGGTTGCGGATAGCGATGGCAGCGAATCCACCTACGCCATCGTCGGGCTTGACGAAGCCGACGCGGGGCGCGGACGCATCGCCTGGATTTCACCCATGGCGCGTGCGCTCCTGAAAGCTCGTGAAGGCGACACCGTCAACGTACACACCCCCGAGGGGCGACGCGAGGTGGAAATCGTCGACGTACGCTATCAGGCCATCGATTGAGCCTGCATTACTTCGTCGCCCCTGTGCAATCCATCGGCTTGCATTTCGTTATTCCTTACCACACGGTAAGGATAAGGAGAATCCTGATGACTACCGCAACCGTTACCAGTAAGGGCCACTCTGACCCCTATGCCGGACCCCTATGCCGCTGCGGCCCCATCTCGACCGACAATCAGGGCCGTTTCTGCTCCGCGTGCTTGACGCGCAGCACTTCGGCAACCTTGCCTATTATCGGGTTACTATCGAAACGCTATTGTTGGGTTTTGCGCTATTCAAGCGCAGCATTAACGTCATGGGATGCACCGATGATGCTTGAAATCCGTAGTGCTCGTAAAACAGTTTGGCGCGGTCATGAAGAGCGTGCACCAGCAGTGCTCTGACGCCAGCATTTTGGGAAACAGCAACAGCCCGATTAACGGCGTCCTGTAACAAGGAGGCGCCAAGCTTGATCCCTTGGGCGCGATGATCGACAGCAAGCCGTGCCAGCACCATCACCGGAACGGGGTCTGGCATGTTGCGCCGCACTGAACTCGTTGCCACCTGGTGCGAGACTGCGCCGGCAGCCATGGCGTAGTAAGCGTAGATGCGTTTGTCCTGATCGGCCACGACAAACGTGCGGCTGGCTCCACTCAATTGGTTGCTCATTGCGCGACGCTTGAGCCACTTGTCAAGCACAGCTTCGCCGCACGCGAACTCATCCAGAAAATGCTCGGTCAGTAGCGGTTGCGGCGCGTTCAGTTGCAAGCTCACGCCTTCCAAGGAGCTTTGACGGCCATGAGGCGTTCAAGCCCCAGGTTGTGGGTAGGTGGTGCATCGAGCATTTGGGTGAACTGCTTGAATTTGTCGGTATCCAGACTGAAAAAGACCTGGTCCAGCACGACTGATTGCGCTTTGTCGCAGGCGGCTTCGAGCATGAAGTCCGACCGATTCTTGCCCAATAAATGTGCAGCGTGATCAATTAGATCACGTTGCGCGGGGAGTGCCCGCAGATTGATGGCGGCGTCACGCATGAGCATCCCCTTTTTTGTATGCACGATAGATATACACATCATAGTGTCGCGTGTAGCCGTTGTCAATACAAAGGGAGGGGCAAGCAATCTCGGGGTCAGACACTCAGCCCATTGATATTGGGAGTGTGACAAAATCAAGCTATCGTGATCGGGGCTCTGGATTGGCCCATGTGTTCGCGATACTGTTTTCGACCAGATCACCATGAGGGAACCCCATGCAATTCATCCGCCTCAGCTTGAGTCTTCTCACATTTACCCTGGTTTCTGCCTGCGGCGACGCCACCTCACCCAGCAGCGAAGCACAGTCTGGATCAGCCACATCCTCCAAGCCTGGCCCTTGGGACACCCTCGCTGCGCTGCGGCCCGAAGACCAACCTTACGGGCTGGATGTCTACACAGCAAAATGCGCCAGTTGCCACGGCAACTTGGGACAAGGTGGTGGCAACAACCCTGCACTTAAAGGCTTGTCGCCCACGGCCATGCAACAGAAACTGCTCGATTACCGGGCCGGAAAGGCGGCGAGTAAAGTTGACCTGAGCGACGCTGAAATTGCTTCGGTTTCGGTGTACGCAGGGGATTAAAAACCCGGGGCGGCCCCCTTCATGCGTAACGCTTACAGCGGAAATACCCTGCTAGTTTAGTGCGCTTGCCAGCTTGCGCCGGTATTGGCTCACCAATTCGCTGCTGCCCAGCAGGTCGAAAACCGAAAGCAGTGTTTTGCGGCCAATGTCGTTTTCAAAGCTGCGGTCGCGACGAATGATTTCCAATAACTGATCCATCCCCGCTTCGTATTGCCCGGCCGCCACAGCCAGGTTGGCGAGCTTGAGCCGCGCTTCAAGATCATGCTCGTTTGCTGCCACGCGCGCGTCCAGCGTGGCCGGGTCTTCGCCTGCCGCGCCCATGAACTGCAAACGCGCCCGCATCTTTGGTACCCGCGGATCGGCGGTATCGACCATATTGCCGATTAAACGACGGGCTTCGTCAGCCTCGCCCAGGTCCAGCATGATTTCTGTTGCGTCGAGCCGGATGCCGACATGGTCAGGGTCCAGCCTGGAGGCTTCTGCCAGTTTCTGTAGTGCACCTGACATGTCGCCTGATCCGCGCAGTTCGGCGGCCTGCGCACGCATTTCATCGGCCGGCCCAGGCAGCAGCCGGTCAAGAAAGGCGCGCACCTCAACCTCCGGTAGTGCGCCTGAAAACTCATCGACTGGCTCGCCGTTAATGAAGGCTTTGACGCTGGGGATTCCGCGTACGCCGTAGCGTGTGGCGAGTTCCTTATTGTCGTCAGAGTTGACTTTTGCCAGCAGGAATTTGCCGCCATATTCAGCGGCGAGCTTTTCCAGTATGGGTTTTAACGATTTGCAGGGGCCGCACCACGGTGCCCAGAAATCGACCACTACCGGGCGATGTTTCGACTCTTCGAGGACATGTTTTTCAAAGTCGGCAAGGCCGACATCAAGATCATTTTCAGTCACGCGCACTCCGCTTAAATCTGGCGGGCCAACTCGGCTGCTATGCCGGTATATGAGGCCGGGGTCATCGTTTTCAAGCGCACTTTCTCAGCAACGGGAATCGCCAGTCCATCAATGAAGACATGCAGCGCGTCACGCGTCATGCCGGCCTTGCCACGCGTCAGTTCTTTTAGCTGTTCGTAGGGGTTGGCAATGCCGTAGCGGCGCATCACGGTCTGAATGGGTTCGGCCAGCACCTCCCAATTGCCGTCGAGGTCCGCCGCCAGTGCGGCCGGGTTGGCTTCTAGCTTACCCAAGCCACGCAGGCAGGATTCATACGCCAGCAGGCTGTAACCAAAGCCCACGCCCATGTTACGAAGTACGGTGGAGTCGGTGAGGTCACGCTGCCAGCGCGAGGTGGGGAGCTTCTCAGCCAGATGACGCAACATGGCGTTGGCCAGGCCCAGGTTGCCTTCGCTGTTCTCGAAATCAATCGGATTGACTTTGTGCGGCATGGTGCTTGAGCCCACCTCGCCCGCCTTGACCTTTTGCTTGAAGTAGCCCACCGAGACATAGCCCCAGACATCGCGGTTGAAATCGATGAGGATGGTATTGGTGCGCGCGATGGCGTCATACAGCTCAGCCATGGCATCGTGCGGCTCGATCTGGATGGTGTAGGGATTGAAGGTCAGTCCCAGTTCCATCACGAAATTCCGCGCAAATTTTTCCCAATCGATCTCGGGATAAGCCGACAGATGGGCATTGTAGTTGCCGACAGCGCCGTTGATTTTGCCCAGCAACTCGATGTCTCCAATGGCGATATAGCAGCGGCGCAAACGATAGACAACGTTGGCTAGCTCCTTGCCTACTGTCGTCGGTGAGGCAGGCTGACCATGTGTACGCGACAGCATCGGAAGATCGGCCAGTGCGTGCGCCAATTCGGTCATCCGCTCGATCAATTTTTCCAGTGTGGGCAGCAGCACACCGTCACGTGCGCCCTTCAGCATCAAGCCATGCGACAGGTTGTTGATGTCTTCCGAGGTGCAGGCGAAATGGATGAATTCGGACACCGCCACGATCTCGGCATTGGCGCTGACTTTTTCCTTGAGAAAATATTCCACCGCTTTCACGTCGTGATTGGTGGTCGCCTCGATGGCCTTGACGCGTTCCGCATCCACCACCGAAAAATGATCCGCAATGCTGTCGAGCCGCGCGATGGCCTCTGCCGAGAATGACGGCACCTCGATAATGGCAGGCTCGTCAGCCAGCGCTTTCAACCATTCGATTTCAACGATGACACGGTATTTGATCAGTGCATACTCACTGAAAAAATCGCGTAATACAGCAGTCTTGCTGCCATAGCGGCCATCAAGAGGAGAAAGCGCAGTCAGTGCATTGAGTTCCATCGGGTCTCCGTTGTATCGGTTATTCAGCTTGATGATTCGTAGGGTGCGTTTCTGCGCCACATCACACGACGCACCTGCGCGCTACATTAAACAGTACGCCTGTCACGCACGGCTTGCGCCAGCGTGCCGCTGTCCACGTACTCCAGTTCGCCCCCTACCGGCACGCCGCGTGCCAGGCGGCTGACCTTGAGGCCGCGCGCCTTCAGCAATTCGCCGATGGTGTGTGCGGTCGCCTCGCCTTCCGGCGTAAAGTTGGTTGCCAGCAGCACTTCATCAACCACGCCGTCGAGCGCCCGGTTGATCAGGCGGTCGAGATGGATCTCGCGCGGGCCGATACCGTCGAGCGGGCTTAGCCGCCCCATCAGCACGAAATACAAACCCGTGTAGCTCTGCGTGGCTTCCATCATGTTGAAGTCGGTCGGCATTTCAACCACCGCCAGTTGCCGCGTGTCACGGCGCGGGCTGAGACAGACTTCGCACACTTCTGCTTCGGAAAAATTGTTGCACAGGCGGCAGTGGTGCAGATGCGTCAGCGCATGATTGAGTGCGCCAGCCAGCGCTTCGGCACCACGCCGGTCACGTTGCAGCAAGTGATAAGCCATGCGCGCCGCCGACTTGGGGCCCACGCCCGGCAACACACGCAAAGCGCTAATCAGACTTTCCAGCGCGTCAGGATGCACCCCTAGTATCCCGCCTTAGAACGGCAGTTTCATCCCCGGCGGAATCGGCAGGCCGGCGGTCACGCTGCCCATTTTTTCCGACACGGTGGATTCAACCTTGCGCACGGCATCATTTACCGCTGCGGCCACCAGGTCTTCCAGCATCTCCTTGTCATCGCCC
>JBKJIS010000111.1:0-5375 GCA_046598305.1 Thiobacillus sp. | reverse complement strand
TGGCCGACACCGGCGAGCGCCTGCGCGCATCGAACCTGGATTTACAATTCCAGAAGCGGGCGCTGGATGAGCACAATATCGTGAGCGTTTCCGACAGTCACGGCACCATCACGGCGGTGAACGACAAGTTTTGCGAAGTGAGTCAGTATTCGCGCGAGGCGTTGTTGGGGCAGAACCATCGCCTGCTCAAATCCGGCCAGCACCCGAGTGCCTTTTACGACGACATGTGGGCCACCATCAGCGCCGGCAAGGTATGGCATGGCGATCTCTACAACCGGCGCAAGGATGGCACGTTTTATTGGGTCGCCTCCACGATTCTCCCCTTTGTTGGCGAGGACGGCTTGCCCAGCCGCTATGTGTCGGTACGAACCGATATCACCGCGCTCAAGGAAGCGCAACGCGTGCTCGAGCGCAGCCACGACGAACTGGAGCATCTGGTCAAGGTGCGCTCCGGCGAACTGGCAGAACGTGAAGAAGTGCTGCGCAGTATCACCAACGCGGCGCAGGATGCGGTGGTGATGCTCGATGCGGCCGGCCGGGTGACCTACTGGAATCCGGCGGCTGAGCGCTTGTTTGGCTATACCGAAGCCGAGATCAGCGGACTGAACTTGCATGACCTGATCGTCCCGCAGCGCAATCTCGAGCGCGCCCACGCAGGATTTTCCCGCTTCGCCGAAGCAGGAGAAGGGTCGATGATCGGTCGAACGACCACACTCCAGGCGAAAGGCAGCAACGGCGAAGAATTCCCCGTGGACATCTCGCTCTCCGGCATCAAATTGCGCGGGCAATGGAACGCGGTGGGCATCGTGCGCGATGCGAGCGTGCGCGTACGCACCGAGGCGCAGCTCAAGCAGCTGGCCACCACCGACAGCCTGACCGGCATTTGCAACCGTCGCCGTTTCGATGAAGTGCTGGCGAACGAGATCGATCGCGCCGCGCGGTTTTCCAGCCCCTTATCGCTCATCCTGTTTGATATCGATCATTTCAAGCGCATCAACGACACCTTCGGCCACCAGACGGGCGACCGGGTTCTGATCCAGCTGGCCCTGGTGGTTGACGATGCGATACGCTCGACCGACCTGTTCGCACGCTGGGGCGGCGAGGAGTTCGTTGTGCTGATGCCCGGCAGCAGCCTCAACGCCAGCAGTCTGCTCGCCGAGAAATTGCGCCTGTTGCTGGAGCAGCAGCTATTCGCCGATGCCGGTCAGGTCACCTGCAGCTTCGGAGTGGCCGACCACACGCCGGGAGAAGATGCCGATGCGCTGATGAAGAAGGTTGACCACTGCCTGTACCGGGCGAAGGCCTCCGGTCGAAACCGCGTGGAGACCTTTGCAGCTACACCGGAGCCTTAGGCCCGCCGAGCAGGGTGGCGAGACGGCAGAACGCTGTGATGACGGCCCCCATTCGCCTAGACGCCGCCGGCAAACCCGTTTTTCCGCCAGGCCTCAAACACAACAACACTGACGGCGTTGGACAGGTTCATGCTGCGTGAACCCGGCAACATAGGTAATCGCAGGCGCTGCTCCGAGTCGAATTGCGCCAGAATATCGGGCGGCAAACCGCGCGACTCGGGTCCGAACAGCAACACATCACCCGCCTGAAATTCGATATCAGCATAGCGCGTGCTGCCTTTGGTCGTCAGTGCAAACCAGCGCCGGTCCGGCAAAGCCAGCCTCGCTGCACCCCAGTCTGAATGCACATGCACGGACGCCATGTCGTGATAATCCAGCCCGGCACGGGCGACCTGTTTGTCACTGAGATCAAATCCCATGGGCTCAATCAAATGCAAATGACAACCGGTATTGGCGGCCAGTCGGATCAGGTTGCCGGTGTTGGGCGGAATTTCGGGTTGAAACAAAACAATGTCAAACATCTGGCTTAGCCTAAAATGAGGAAACTCTTGGAAGCCTCTATTCTATGGTCCCTTACCTCACTACTGCACTCACTGGCCCGTTACTGGCCCTGGAAAAACGTTTGCTCGACTCGCAGCCGACAATCGAGCACTGGTTCCGCCAGCAATGGAAAGAACAAGCCGCGCCGTTTTACACGTCAGTGGACATCCGCAACGCCGGTTTCAAGCTCGCACCCGTCGACACCAATCTTTTTCCGGGCGGCTTCAACAACCTCAACCCCTCTTTCATGTCGCTGTCGATTCACGCAGCAATGGGCGCAGTGGAAAAAATTTGTCCCGATGCGCAGCGGTTGTTGCTGATACCCGAGAACCACACGCGTAATACGTTTTATCTGCAGAACGTCGCTGTGCTCGCCCACATCCTGCGGCAGACCGGGCTCATCGTTCGTATCGGAACGCTGATCCCTGAAATCACTGAACCCACCACGCTGGAACTTCCCGCTGGCGGCCGGCTCACGCTCGAACCCCTGGTGCGCAAAGGTGACCGCATCGGGCTTGAAGGTTTTGACCCCTGCGCAGTGCTGCTTAACAATGATTTATCGGCTGGCGTTCCGGACATATTGCAGGGTATCGAGCAGACCATCATGCCTCCGTTGCATGCGGGTTGGGCAACGCGCCGCAAGTCACGCCATTTTGCTGCCTATCAACATGTCGCCAGTGAATTTGCACGACTGGTCGACATTGATCCCTGGCTAATCGACCCCTACTTCAATCAGTGCGGCAAGATCGATTTTCAGGCGCGGCAAGGTGAAGACTGCCTTGCCGAAAAAGTCGGTGACATGCTGGACAAAATCCGCGTCAAATATGCCGAATACGGCATCGACCAACCCCCTTTCGTGATCGTCAAGGCCGACGCCGGCACCTACGGCATGGGCATCATGACGGTGAAATCGCCGGACGACGTGCGCGATCTCAACCGTAAACAGCGCAACAAGATGGCGGTTGGCAAGGAAGGGATCGAAGTCAGCGAAGTGCTGATCCAGGAAGGCGTCTACACCTTTGAGAGCATCAACGGCGCGGTCGCCGAGCCGGTGGTCTACATGCTCGACAATTACGTTGTTGGCGGCTTTTATCGCGTGCACACCGACCGTGGGCCGGACGAAAATCTCAACAGCCCCGGCATGCATTTCGTACCGCTGGCGTTCGACGACACCTGCGTGATGCCCGACCGCAGCGCCAACCCCGATGCCAGCCCCAACCGCTTTTATGCCTATGGCGTGATCGCGCGACTGGCGATGCTGGCGGCCAGCATCGAACTCGACGATGCCCTGAACGAAGTTTCATGAAGCTGCTGTTCATCATCGACCCCCTGGCGGGCCTCAAAGCCTACAAGGACAGTTCGGTCGCGATGATGCGTGCAGCGGCGGCACGAGGTCATACCGTCTGCACCACCGAAGCACGCCAACTGTTTATTCAAGATGGGTACGCACGCGCTGCCTGTGCCACGCTCGACGTACGCAACGACGACGACTGGTATTCCATCCTCCATACCGACACCTTCACGTTAAAAGATTTCAACGCCGTGGTGATGCGTACCGATCCCCCCGTGGATACCGACTACCTGCTCGCCACCCATCTGCTGAGCGTTGCAGAGGTCAACGGTGCGCGGGTATTGAATCGTCCATCCTGTTTACGCGAATTCAACGAAAAGCTGGCGATCCTCAACTTTCCACACTTCATTACGCCAACACTGGTAAGCGCTGACGCGGCCCTCATCAACACGTTTCTTGATGAACACCTCGACATCATCGTCAAGCCGCTGACCGAAATGGGCGGCAGCGGCATTTTCCGCCTGAGCTTGAGCGACCCCAACCGCAATGCCATTCTGGAAACCCTCACCCAACACGGGCGCCGGGCCATCATGGCGCAGCGCTATTTGCCCGCGATCAGTGAGGGCGACAAGCGCATCATTCTGATCGATGGCACGGTGGTACCGTGGGCGCTGGCGCGCATTCCCAGGGCGGGTGAAACACGCGGCAACCTCGCGGCAGGGGGCACCGCACGCGCACAAGCTTTGTCCGCACATGACCTGGTCATCGCCGAAACCATCGCCCCCTGGGCCCGCGAACACGGTATTTTCCTCGCTGGGCTCGATGTCATTGGCAACCACCTCACCGAAATCAATGTCACCAGCCCAACCGGCTTTCAGGAAATCACCGCGCAAAGTGGCCACGATGTGGCCGCGCAATTCATCGCGGCCATCGAGCGAAATTGTTCAAACAGTATTCGCATTTGAAGTTGACGACACTCATCAGAAAAGCCCGGCACGGTCTGCTCCTGATTCTTCTGTGCGGGCTTGCTGCGTGCAGTTCGCCCCCGCTGGTGCAGCAGCAAGCTTATGTGTTTGGCACCTTGGTAGAAGTGAGTGTCTACGGTGTGCCGGAGGCGCACGCCCAGCGTGCGCTGGCTGCGGTGCTGGCCCGCTTCGATACCTTGCACCGCACCCTGCACGCGTGGCAACCCAGTGATCTGTCTCGTCTCAATACGGCCTTGGCCCACAGGCAACGTGCCCCCGTTTCACCCGAACTGGCCGCGATGCTGCGCGATGTGCAAGCCCTTTCCATCCAATCGGGCGATTTGTTCAATCCGGCCATAGGCGGCCTGATCGCGCCGTGGGGGTTTCATACCGATGCGCCTCAGCCACGCGTGCCGGATGCCGCCGCCATTGCTCGCTGGGTGAAAGCTGCGCCACGCATGCGTGATCTGCATATCGAACACAACACCGTCTGGAGCGACAACCCGACTGTGCAGCTAGACCTCGGCGGCTACGCCAAGGGAGCCGCCCTCGATGACGCGGTGCGCATTCTCAAAGCACAGGGCATCCATAACGCACTGGTCAATATTGGGGGCAATGTGATCGCGCTGGGCACGCACGGCGAGCGACCCTGGCGGGTGGGCATCCAGCATCCGCGCAAAGCGGGCACGCTGGCCACGCTGGATTTAAGTGATGGCGAGGCGATCGGCACGTCGGGCGATTACCAGCGCTATTTTGAAGTGGCCGGGCATCGCTACAGCCATTTGATCGACCCGCGCACCGGCAGGCCTGCAACCGGCATGCAGTCGGTCACGGTTCTGGTGGCGGGGAAACGCGCCGGCACGCGCTCGGACGCGTTATCGAAACCCCTGTTCATCGACGGCGCCGGGAACCTGGCAGAACACGCCCGCCGCATCAACGTCGCCGACTATCTTGCAGTGGATGGCAACGGTAAAATTCAGGCCTCTCCTGCGATGACGGCCCGTCTTCGCTAGAATGCTGCTTTTAGTCTGACATTTATTCAACCTAAAAACCGCAGTTGACCGCGCTTAACCTTCAGGAGAGCCACATGAATACTCGATTGACTGCCTTCGATAGCCATCACCTATTGGGTGAGAGCGCTACGCACCCGCTGGCACGTCTGGGCGTGCCCCACAAGGGGACTCCGATCCACTACGGGCTAAAGCCCGTGTGGAGTCGTATGCGCCT
>JBKJIS010000297.1:0-4436 GCA_046598305.1 Thiobacillus sp. | reverse complement strand
GGCGTGACGGCCCATTGCGGACTGTCGAAATCGAGTTCCAGCGTTTCGCCGTCGAGCCGGGTGATGCGGCAGGGCGCATCGGTTTGCCGATAACGGGTTTTCGCGGTGTAGCGCTTGTCCGGATCGGGCGCAACGCCGCTGATCCAGTTGAGCTGGCCTGCAGCAAGGGTTGATCGTTTTAGCAACGGATGATCATGCCCCTGCACCACCACCAGCGTATTGCTCACCATGTCCTTGGCTGCAACAAACCACGGTTCGTCATTGCCATCTTTTTGCCCGCCGATGCCCAGGCCCTGACGCTGCCCCAGCGTGTAATACATCAGCCCCTGGTGCTGGCCGACCACGCGGCCTTCGGGCGTTTTCATCTCGCCGGGATTGCGCGGCAGGTAGCGTTCGAGAAATTCACGGAAGTTGCGCTCGCCGATGAAGCAGATGCCGGTGCTGTCTTTTTTGGTGGCGTTGGGCAGACCGATTTTTTTTGCGATTTCGCGTACTTCGGGCTTGGGCAGATGCGCCAGCGGAAACAGCGCGGGCTGTACTTGAGACTGACTCAGACGGTAGAGAAAATAGCTCTGATCCTTGTTGGCGTCTGTCGCTTTCAGCAGCGTGGCGCGGCCGTCGGCATCCGTGCCTTTGCCGACGTAGTGTCCGGTGGCGATGTAGTCGGCGCCGCGTGCAATCGCGTCTTCGAGAAAGGCCTTAAACTTGATTTCGGCGTTGCACAGCACATCGGGATTAGGGGTGCGCCCGGCTTGGTATTCGGCCAGAAAATAGCTGAACACACGCTCCTTGTATTCGACGGCAAAGTTCACCGCCTCGATCTCGATTCCGAGCACGTCTGCCACCGCCAGCACGTCGAGAAAATCCTGGCGCGCGGTGCACTGCTCGGTATTGTCGTCGTCGTCCCAGTTTTTCATGAAGACGCCGAGCACGTCGTAGCCTTGCTGCTTCAACAGATAGGCCGCAACGGCAGAATCGACGCCGCCCGACATCCCCACCACGACGCGCGTGCTCATAGGTGGCTCACGAAATCGAGCGGAAAATGCCGCCCGGCCAGAGTGTCCTGCACGCAGCGCATCACCAACTGGCTGCGGTGCGGAATGGCGCTGGCAGCGAGTTCATCTGGCGTCAGCCATACCGTGCGCACGATGCCCTCATCCAGCGTGCGCACGTCGTCGAATCCCGTGGCTTGGCAGATATAGGCAAAGCGCAGATAGGTGATATCGCGCTTCGGGTAATAGGTGCTGTAGCAACCTAATAATGCCGTGGGATCCACGTGATGCGCGGTTTCCTCCAGCGTTTCGCGGACCACAGCATCGAGCAGGGTTTCGCCCGGCTCCCAATGACCCGCCGGCTGGTTGAGGCGCAGGCCTTCGGCGGTGTGCTCTTCCACTAGCAGAAACTTGCCATCGCGTTCGACGATGGCGGCGACCACGACGTGCGGGGTCCAGATGGCATCAGACATGTAGTTCTTTCCATTCTCCGGGCTGTAATTCGTCAAGCGTCCAGTCACCGATGGCGGCGCGGATCAGGCGCAGGGTAGGGAAGCCGACTTTCGCGGTCATGCGTCGCACCTGGCGATTTTTGCCTTCTTTGATAATGAGTTCGATCCAGTTTGTGGGGAGGGCCTGCCGAAACCGGACCGGTGGGTTGCGCGCCCACAGGCCCGCAGGCTCGGCAATACATCGGGCCTGTGCCGGTTGGGTCACAAAATCGCCGAGATCGACGCCGTGCCGCAAGGGTTCCAGCGCGGCCTCATCCGGCGTGCCCTCCACCTGCGCCCAGTAGGTTTTGGGCAGTTTGTGTCTGGGATCGGCAATCCGGCTCTGGAGCACGCCGTCATCGGTTAAAATCAGCAGGCCTTCACTGTCCGCATCCAGACGCCCGGCCGCATACACGCCCGGTAGCGCGAGGTGATCACGCAAACCCTGCCAGCGCCCTTCCGGGGTGAACTGGCTCAGCACCCCATAGGGTTTGTTGAAAAGAATCAGGCGCGACACGCTCACGAGGGGATAAATCCCCATTTTAACGTTTCGAGACATCATGACCACACATATCCGGATTCCCGCCGCAGGAAAAAAAATCACCGTCAACGCTGACAACACCCTCAACGTGCCTGACTTGCCGATCATCCCCTTCATCGAAGGAGACGGCACCGGCGTCGACATCACTCCGGCGATGCGTCGCGTGGTGGACGCAGCCGTGGCCAAGGCCTACGGCGGCAAGAAGCAGATCGCCTGGATGGAAGTGTTTGCCGGTGAAAAAGCAGTCAAAGTGTACGGTGCTGACCAGTGGTTGCCGGACGAAACCGTGCAGGCCGTGAAGGACTACATCATTTCGATCAAGGGTCCGCTCACCACGCCGACCTCGGGCGGCATGCGCTCGCTCAACGTCGCGCTGCGTCAGATGCTCGACCTGTATGTATGTCTGCGTCCGGTGCGTTATTTCACCGGCGTACCTACCCCGGTCAAGGCACCGGAAAAGGTCGATATGGTGATCTTCCGCGAGAACACCGAAGACATCTACGCTGGCATCGAATGGGAAGCTGGCTCGCCGGAAGTGAAAAAGGTCATCGAATTCCTGCAAAAGGAAATGGGCGTAACGAAAATCCGTTTTCCCGAGACCTCTGCCATCGGCATCAAGCCGGTGTCGACCGAAGGCTCCGAGCGTCTGATTCGCCGTGCGATCCAGTACGCCATCGACAACAAGCGCAAGTCGGTGACCCTGGTGCACAAGGGCAACATCATGAAGTTCACCGAAGGCGGCTTCAAGAAGTGGGGCTACGAATTGGCCGCGCGCGAATTCGGCGCCAAGCTGATCGGCGAAGGGCCGTGGATGGAATTGCCGAACGGCATCGTCATCAAGGATGTGATTGCTGACGCCTTCCTGCAGCAAATCCTGCTGCGTCCGGCTGAATACGACGTGATTGCTACGCTTAACCTTAACGGCGACTACATTTCTGATGCGCTGGCAGCAGAAGTCGGCGGCATCGGCATCGCGCCGGGTGCGAACCTGTCCGACACCGTGGCGATGTTCGAGGCCACCCACGGCACCGCACCCAAGTATGCGGGCAAGGACTACGTTAATCCGGGTTCGTTAATTTTGTCGGCTGAAATGATGCTGCGCCACCTGGGGTGGATCGAAGCCGCCGACCTCATTATCGCCAGCATGGAAAAATCGATTGCTGCCAAGTCGGTAACCTATGACTTCGCGCGCTTGATGGATGGCGCGACCGAGGTGAAATGTTCGGCGTTTGCCGAAGCCATGGTTTCAAATATGTGATGTGAAACACACCAACAAAAAGCCCCGCCTAGGCGGGGCTTTTTGTTGGTGCTCAACGACTCAGGCTTGCGGCTGGATGTTGGAGGCCAGCTTGCCTTTGGGGCCCTGGGTTTCTTCGAAGGTGATTTTCTGGCCTTCTTTCAGTGTCTTGAAACCGTCGCTTTGTATAGCGGAGAAATGTGCGAACACATCCTCGCCGCCGTCATCGGGAGTAATGAAACCAAACCCCTTGGCGTCGCTGAACCACTTGACAGTACCTGTTGCCATTCAAATTTCCTCCTGGGTGTGACAGTAATCCTAACCGCGCTCGAATTTTTCCAAGTATAAGCCGATAAAAACAAAGGTCTTTGCTGGGCTCTTGTTTGCTTTCAACGTACCGAAAAATGGGGTGCCGCGCATGTTCGTCTTGCGCGAATGCGGTAGCATGCGCGCCATGCGCGCCACTTGGGACATTTTCTGCAACGTCATCGACAATTACGGTGACATTGGCATTGCCTGGCGGTTGGCGCGTGGGCTCGTCAAAGACCATGGTCTCGACGTTCGGCTGTGGGTTGATGATCTGCAGGTTTTTTCGAACATCTGGGCCGCTTTTGCGATTGATGGGGATCAGCAGATTTACGAAGGGGTGCGGGTCTGTGCGTGGCGGTCGCCGTTCGTTACAACCGAGCCGGCGCAAGTCGTAATCGAGGCTTTTGGCTGTGCCTTGCCGGAATCCTATTTGGCGGCGATGAGCGAATGCGCACCCGCGCCTGTTTGGATCAATCTTGAATACTTGAGCGCCGAAGCCTGGGTGGCCGGGCATCACGGCTTGCCATCCCCACATCCCCGTTTGCCGCTGACCAAGTATTTTTTCTTTCCTGGCTACACGCCGGCTACAGGCGGTTTGCTGGTTGAGACTGATTTGGCTGACAAGCGCGCGACGTTTCTCGACACGCATCTGCCTGCATTCTGGCGCCAGTTTGGTCTGGAACTGCCCGAGACCGACGAATTGCGGGTGTCGCTGTTTGCCTATGAAAATCCTGCGTTGAGTGCCTTGCTCGATGCCTGGGCGGCTGACGCCCGACCCGTCACGTGTCTGGTGCCTGAAGGTCGGGTGATTCCGCAACTGGCAGCCTGGTTGGCCGTCCCCCATTTAAAAGCAGGCGAGGTGCACC
>JBKJIS010000286.1:0-14554 GCA_046598305.1 Thiobacillus sp. | reverse complement strand
CTGGCGCATGGCGTCCTTGGTCGCAGAGGTAACAATCTTCGGCCCGGTCACGTATTCGCCATACTCCGCATTGTTGGAGATCGAGTAATTCATGTTGGCGATACCGCCTTCATAGATCAAATCAACAATCAGCTTCAGTTCATGCAGGCATTCGAAATAGGCCATTTCGGGAGCGTAACCGGCGTCCACCAGCGTCTCGAAACCAGCTTTCACCAGGTCCACGCAACCGCCACACAACACCGCCTGCTCACCAAACAGATCGGTCTCGGTCTCGTCGCGGAAGGTAGTCTCAATTACGCCGCCCTTAGTGCCGCCGTTAGCGCACGAGTAGGACAAAGCCAGATCGCGCGCCTTGCCGGACTTGTCCTGATACACCGCGATCAGGCTGGGCACGCCGCCGCCCTGCGTATAAGTCGAGCGCACCAGATGGCCGGGGCCTTTGGGCGCAATCATCACGACGTCGAGATCGGCACGCGGCGTGATCTGGTTGTAATGCACGTTGAAACCATGCGCAAACGCCAGCGTCGCGCCTTTTTTCAGATTGGGTTCGATGTCTTCGTAATACACCTGCGCCATCAGTTCATCGGGCACCAGGATCATCACAAAGTCGGCTTCTTTCACTGCAGCACCGATTTCCTTGACATTCGCGCCGGCTTTTTTGGCCTTGTCCCACGATACGCCGCCCTTGCGCAAACCGACGCTGACCTTAACGCCCGAGTCTTTGAGGTTATTGGCGTGTGCATGACCCTGCGAGCCATAGCCGACGATAGCGACCTTGCGCTTTTTAATCAGGGAAAGGTCGGCGTCTTTGTCGTAATAAACTTTCATGGTGTGTTCCAGATAAATAAAATGAGTAAAAAATTAAACCTTCAGACTGCGTTCGCCGCGCCCAATGCCCGAGGCGCCGGTGCGCACGGTTTCGATGATGCAGGCGGGATCGATGGCTTCGAGAAACGCGTTGATCTTGGAGCAGGTGCCGGTCATCTCGATGGTATAAATCGCGTCGGTCACATCAATAATGCGACCGCGAAAAATATCGGCAGTGCGCTTCATTTCCTCACGTCCCGCGCCGACCGCTTTAACCTTGACCAGCATCAGCTCGCGCTCGATGTGTTGGCCTTCGGATAAATCCATCACTCTGACCACGTCCACCAGCTTGTTTAATTGCTTGGTAATCTGTTCGATAATTTCTTCGGAGCCGAAGGTGACGATGGTCATCCGTGATAGCGTCGCGTCTTCGGTCGGCGCGACGGTAAGCGATTCGATGTTGTAGCCACGCGCCGAGAAGAGTCCGGCAACCCGCGACAGCGCGCCCGATTCGTTTTCCATCAATAGTGAAATAATGTGGCGGCTCATGTCAGAGCTCCTCCGCTAAAATCATTTCGCTCAAACCCTTGCCGCCTTCCACCATCGGAAACACGTTTTCCTTCTGATCGGTCTGAAAATCCATGAATACCAGCCGGTCCTTCAGGGCCGGCGAGAACGCTTCTTTCAACGCGCCCTCGACGTCTTCGGGTTTGTCGATACGCATGCCGACGTGGCCGTAGGCTTCAGCCAGTTTCACGAAGTCGGGCAGCGATTCCATATACGACTCGGCGTAGCGGCTGCCGTAAAAAAACTCCTGCCACTGCCGCACCATGCCCATGTAGCGATTGTTCAGCGTGACGACCTTGACCGGGATGCGGTATTGCTTGCAGGTGGACAATTCCTGGATACACATCTGGATGCTCGACTCGCCGGTGATACAAGCGACCTGTGCGTCGGGATGTGCCAGTTGCACCCCCATGGCATAAGGCAAGCCAACGCCCATGGTGCCGAGACCGCCGGAGTTGATCCAGCGCCGCGGTTTGTCGAATTTGTAATACTGCGCAGCCCACATCTGGTGCTGCCCCACATCGGAGGTCACAAAGGCATCGCCTTTGGTGACTTCCCACAGCTTCTCAACCACGTATTGCGGTTTGATGATGCTGCCCTGCTGGGTGTATTTGAGGCAGTTTTTTGCACGCCACAATTCTATCTGCGTCCACCAGGCATTTTGCGCCGCCGCGTCGGGCTTTTCCTTGGCCATTTTCAGCAGGGCCAGCATGTCGGTCAGCACGCTTTTCACATCGCCAACGATGGGCACATCGACCCGAACACGCTTGGAGATAGAAGAGGGATCAACATCGATATGGATAATGTTGCGCTGCTCACGTGCAAAGTGCTCGGGATTTCCAATCACGCGGTCATCAAAACGCGCCCCTACGGCCAGCAGCACATCGCAATGCTGCATTGCCATGTTGGCTTCGTAGGTACCATGCATCCCCAGCATGCCCAGGTTTTGCTTGTCAGTAGCAGGGTGTCCCCCCAGGCCCATCAGGGTATTGGTGATAGGAAAGCCCAGCAAACGTGTCAGTTCAATCAGCTGTTCCGACGCATTGCCCAGCACCACACCGCCGCCGGCGTAAATCATGGGGCGTTTGGCTTCGAGCAACATTTGTACAGCGCGTTTCATCTGCCCGCTATGGCCTTTGACCACCGGGTTATAGGAGCGCATTTCTATGGTGGCGGGATACTCGAAGTCGGTGGTCTGGAACGTAATATCCTTGGGCACATCAACCACGACTGGACCAGGGCGCCCGGTCGACGCAATGATGAACGCTTTTTTCATCGTCGCCGCCAGGTCCTTCACATCCTTGACCAGGAAATTGTGTTTGACGCAGGGACGGGTAATGCCCACGGTATCGACTTCCTGGAACGCATCCAGCCCAATCGCAGGGGTCGGCACCTGGCCGGTGACTACCACGATCGGAACCGAGTCCATAAACGCCGTGGCAATCCCGGTCACGGCATTGGTCACGCCAGGCCCCGAGGTCACCAGCGCCACACCGACACGACCCGTGGAACGCGCATAGGCATCGGCCGCATGCACCGCCGCCTGCTCGTGACGCACCAGCACATGCTTGAATTTATCCTGCTTGAAGATTTCATCGTAGATCGTGAGCACGGCTCCGCCGGGATAGCCGAACACAAACTCGACCCCCTCTTCGGCTAAACAACGTACAACAATCTCGGCGCCCGTGGCTTCCATAAACTGGTAATAAATCAATTCGTTGGTGAACCTGTGAGGGTAATCGGTTTGACCTGATTCGGTCAAGAAAACCTACTGAATTGGCCCATTTGGCTAATTTGACTGGCTCAACAAACAAAAAACCCTTCCGCAAGCGGGAGGGTTTTTTGTACGCGAAGCCACTTACCGGGGTGAAACGCCGAGTGCTTTTGTTATCTCAACGCTGATCCAATCACCCTGTGGAATACCTGGGCTTTCTGAAAAAGCACGGCTGCGTTCATGCTCTGATGGCCCGGATACTGCTCGCCTCAGTGCACTATAGCCGCCGGCCTGCAAGGCTTCTGGGCTTTTTATCGCTCGACCAGAACCTACTCGTGAGCGACTTCGCCTAGCGCCGTCATTAGATGATTCAGCGATCCCTGCGTATTTTCAAACAAACAAACCACATTACCCACACTGCATACCGTCATGGCTTCGCCCTGCACAATCCACCCCTGTGACGGCGACCAGCCACGCATCTGTGAAAACAATGACAAGAGGTCAGTATTGCTCGATACCATTCGGCGATACCACTGGGAAAACTTTGCCAGGCGTTCCATGAGCTCCTGAGGCAATACACCCTCAGCCTCCATGACCACGCCGTCATCTCGAAACCGGCATACCGCAGTTACGCCATCGAGCACGAGTATTTTTTTTAATGACATACGCGCTCCTCAACCTGCCTGCACAGCTTTGAACGACGCTTCATAATCAATATCGCGATTGCGAACGACAACGCCGCAATTGCCATTAACGACCACCGACCACTCCAGACCCACCACGGAAAACCCCTTGAGCGGTTGAAAACCGGTCTGACCGGTCACCGCTTCCCAGCCGCGGGCTTCCATGCTGGCTATAGCCAGGTTGGCGACGCACGAATGGGCCAACAAATCGAGCACCTGCGGCGTCAATTCAGTTCCCTCGCGCAGCACGTGCGATTGCAGCTCGCCTTTGTCGGAATAGGTAAACGCAGCCAGCGCACCCGGCAAATCCATCATCTTGTCCAAATTCATGCTCTCTCCCCTTCATTATTCGGTTTCAGTACAAGGCTTCTTTGGTATCACCGCCCAGTTTGGCGTACAGGTTAACCAGCAGGTCATCCTCCACATCGCCCACCTTGGCCCGCATGATGGTCATGACATCGTTCAGCAGTTCATCACGATTTTCGATAAAAGAAAAATAATTGCCGACTGCGCACACCGTGATCTGATCGCCCCGTACGATCCAGCCCTGCACCGGCCGGCAGCCGCAGTTTTCGGCGAAAGAGTCGAAAATCTCGGATTGCATGTTGACCGACAGGGTATTGCCCCGGCACAAAATGGACGCCATGCGCGCAAATTCGTCAGTAAGCGCGCCTTGATACGAGAAACGGTCGCCACGGTAGGCATATTCACCCGCAGCGATAACGCCGGGTATGGACATGAGTTGCTTTACGATATGCATCGAGCTCCCTCCTTGATTTTTGATTATGTAAGCGCGTGCTGTGGCATATTGCCGCGCCAACCTGCAATATAGAGCCACCATGCAATACAACGCAATAGCCCTTACTCCTGCCTCTCTCCTTTCACGCTTCGCGGCGATGGTCTACGAATCGCTTTTGGTAACCGCCGTGGTGTTCGTCGCGTCCTTCATTATCATGCCCGTTATTGGGGACATGCACGCTCCATGGCAGCGGCATCTTTTTCAGATATATATTATGGGGGTTCTGTTCGCCTACTTCAACGCATTCTGGCTGCGTAGCGGGCAAACCCTGGCAATGAAAACCTGGCGCATCCGCCTGGTTCAACAAAATGGCGACACCCTGACTTTCAAGCAGGCCCTGTTGCGTTTCGTCTTTGCTTTACTGGGTTTGATGCTGGCCGGGATCGGTTTCTGGTGGGCATTCTTCGACCGTGACAAACAGTTTCTTCATGACCGGCTTGCAGGCACCCGTCTGATAAGTATGCCACGCAAGCATGAAAAATGAACTGGCTCGATTACGTACAAAACCGTTTACTGGAAATGCAGCCCGCCAGTATCTATGCATTTGAAGAAAGTGCTTTGCAACTGGTTACCCGCATACTGCCCAATACACCTGTCAGTACGCAGGAAGAGGCGCCAACCACACTCTGCACATTTGCATTAGGCATCCACGCACTCAAGGGTCTGAGCGCCAATCAGGCTCAACAATTGATTAGCAAAACACGAATTTATGTTGCCCCGCGACTGCTGTTGGTGGAAGGTATGGGTTGCGCACTCAACGCGGAAGCATTTCGTGCACTCGGCTTTCCGCTATGCTTTTACGACGATGCCGAAAACCTGAGCATCTATGAGTATGACCTCGCCACGTATAAAGCGGTGCCGGATTGGCTGAACGCCCGATACTGGGCACACCCCGAACGATGGAAGCCCTAGAAAATACCCCTCAACACACGAAGCAAAGTGCAAAATACGTGCGCGTATTCAAGCTTGCGTAATGCCATCCTGTATGCGCACATAAGTCAGACGCAATGCGGAATAGGCCGACAATAAATGGGCGTATTCGATCACACCAGGCACAGCCGCCACATCCCCGTGCTCCTTGATGATGTAATCCACTGCGCCCAGGCTCATGGCTGTTGCGGCCGCCGATTCATCCCCTCGCCCGGTGATGAGAATGCAGGGAAATTTGTACTGGGTTTTCAGATTTTCCAGTAACTCCAGACCCGTCATGCCGGGCAGGCGCCCGCATCGCCGGACAACCGCCCCCACTGTTGTGAAATGAATCCCAAAGTGGTTGGCGATTTGTTGGCAAGAATAAGCCCCTGTTGCATAGGCCTTCACTCTGTCGGGATACAACCAAGTCGCCTACCCATGCTACACACGCCATCGGTTACACTGAGTGACACCTTGCAAGGGCTCAAAAACATGAATTTCATCCCCCATAACGCGCTTGAAGAACAACTCGCTGCTGTCCACGCCGGCTCACTTGAAGCTGAAACTTTTGTGCTTCGCCTGCTCGATCAACAACTCTTCATGCCGGTGCGTGACGAAAAAAACCCGATCCAGGGATTCCAGCGTTCAACCCAGGCAGAACCACTCATCATAGAAGACGAAGAGGGCGAGCGAATTCTGGTGCTTTTCACCAGCCCCGAGCGAGCCAAACCCTTTGTCGAACATTACCCGGAATTTTCGGGTGGGATTTTGACCGAGTTGTCTTGGATATTGCGTCGCATCGGTGGCGGCGTGCCAATTGCACTCAACCCCGGCTGGGACATTGGTATGGACTTCGATGCTGACATGACGGCACAACTGCTTGCTCAACTCCCCCCAGAGCTTTCGGCCTGACTCCAGATCGCTCTTTATAATGCTGCCCGAACCTGCGCTCATTGCTTTCCGTTCTGCCCTTGGAACAGATCGTGTATTTACCGATCCGGCCATACGCACGCTGTATGCCAAGGATGAAACGCCGCGTCACGTCGAACCCGATGCCGTACTGTTTCCGTCCTCGCACGATGACGTGGCAGCCTTGGCTCGTATCGCGTTTGAGCATCACATTGCACTCACACCGCGCGGTGCTGGCTCCGGCAACGTTGGCGGTGCGCTGCCGGCACCTGGCAGTGTCGTCGTGAGTTTTGAATGCATGAAGCGCGTGCTCGAATTCGATCCCGACAACCGGCTTATCGTGGTCGAATCCGGCGTGGTCACCGAAGAAATCGACCGTATCGCACGCAGCGCTGGCTTGTTTTATCCCCCCGACCCCGGCAGCAGTGCCTATTGCCGAATTGGCGGCAACCTGGCCATGAATGCCGCTGGTCCACGTGCCGTCAAATACGGCGTCACCCGCGACTTTGTATTGGGCCTTCGCGCCGTCACGGGCAGCGGGCAGGAAATCCGCACCGGTTGCCGCACCACCAAGGGCGTCACAGGCTACGACCTCACCCGCCTGCTGGTCGGCTCAGAAGGCACACTTGCGCTCATCACTGAAGCCACCTTGAAGTTGCTGCCCGTACCGGAAACCATTGCCACCCTGCGCGTGAGCTTCGCCAGCAACCGCGACGCGCTCGATGCCGTCAGCCGCATCATGCGACAGTCCGTCATCCCCTGCGCACTGGAATTCATGGACCATCGCGCCATTGAGGCTATCCGCCCAACTGGCGCCGCTGACGATCTGCCCTCCGGCACGCGAGCGCTGCTCATGGTTGAGGCAGACGGCGCCAGGGAAGATGTTCCGCGCCAGATTGCCAGTCTGGAAAAAGCGCTTGCAGGCCAAGGCCTTCTCGACATTAAAAGCGGCTTCACCCACGATGACATCAAGCTGCTTTGGACTGCGCGAAAATCGCTTTCGCATGCAGTTAAACGCATTGCGCCACTCAAGATCAACGAAGACGTCGTAGTGCCGATTTCGCATCTCGCTGATTTCGTCGATTTCATCGACGACATAGCTCGCGAACATCAACTCGCAGTGGTGTCATTCGGTCACGCTGGAAACGGTAATTTACATATCAACCTGATGGTGCATCCCGACGACCGCGACGAAATGGCACGTGCCCATACTGCGCTCGATGCGATCATGCGGAGGGTTCTCGAACTGGGCGGAACCCTCTCGGGCGAACACGGCATCGGCACCGAAAAACGCCGTTTTGTCGCACAAGAGATCGATTCCGCTACAATTGCCCTCATGCGAAGCATCAAACAACAGTTCGATCCGCTTCAGCTACTGAACCCAGGCAAGCTACTTCCGGATTGAAATGCGTGTGAAGGCTTTACAAGAACCCAAGGCATGTATAAAATGCGCGGCTTCGTTGGGGGTATAGCTCAGCTGGGAGAGCGCTTGCATGGCATGCAAGAGGTCAGCGGTTCGATCCCGCTTACCTCCACCAACAAACAGGAAGCACGATGCACGAGCTGGGCGTCATCACCACTCTGCTGGGGTTGATATTAAGCATCGTTGGACTGGCAGTAGGGTTTGGAAAGATGCTGAATGGCAGTGAGAACGCCGAAGTCTGGATCTCGCTGAACCCATTGGGGTTCGTCGGATTATTTATCGGCGTAACCTTGACCCAGCTTTCAAACAAGCAGTAAAGGCGCAAGCCTGAGTAGTAAAAAGTTGACGGGTTACACCGTCGTCCGGGTCCCCATCGTCTAGAGGCCTAGGACACTACCCTTTCACGGTAGGTACCGGGGTTCGAATCCCCGTGGGGACGCCATCTTACCTATGGTAAGAAGCTCAATATCCTGCCCTTTCTGGGCTGCGATACTAAAATATTCAATCAAACAAATGCAGCGCGTTCGCGCTTGCTTTGCGTTTGCGCGCGACAACCATTTTGTGTTCTGGTGCCCCGAAGACGAATCGAACGTCCGACCTACCCCTTAGGAGGGGGTCGCTCTATCCACTGAGCTACCGGGGCGTGGCGCGCATTCTACCGAATCGCACGTGGATTGCCGAACGTTACCTGACATCCCCATTCTTGCACAACACGTCTATGATGAAGTTCAGGAGAACGCATGATTAAAATAATGTTGGGCGGTTTGGCGGCATTGCTGGTGCTTGCGAGCGCGGTTCTGTGGATGCTGCGTCCGGGATCGCATCGAGTGGAAGGCAGTGCGGCTCCCGAATTCTCTCTGCTGGATCAAAGCGGTCACACCCATAGACTGAAGGACTTTAACGGACGTTGGCTGGTGCTCTATTTTTATCCCAAGGATGACACGCCAAGCTGCACGCAGGAGGCTTGCCGCTTTCGCGATGACATCGGCGTGCTGGATAATCTCAATGCAGCCATAGTGGGCGTTAGCACCGATGATGCCCAGTCGCACGCTGACTTTGCCAATAAATATCAGTTACCGTTTCCATTGCTGTCCGACCCGGATGGCCATACGGCCGAAGCCTACGGCAGTCTGTTGAATTTGGGGCTGATTCGGTTCGCCCGGCGTCACACTTTTATCATCGCGCCAGATGGACACATTGCCGCCCGCTTTGACAAGGTCAATCCTGCGAGTCACGCGCAGGATGTAGCACGTGCTTTACTCGCCTTGCAGCAGCCCACAAAACCATGAGCCGCCCTGTGTTTCGCTTGTTGGTTAGCCCCATGCCCTGATCACACGCATCCATGCTACTGCCACGTGGAATTTCCCTTACCACCGGCGCGGCTTTCATCGCGCTGATTGCCCTGATTTTTGGATTGGCAATCAATAGCCTGCTGCAACTGCAAACGCTCGGCACCCAGATCCATACCGTAGTCGAATACCACAACCGTAAAATCGATCTCATCACCCAGACCCAAATCGCGTCTCACCTTCGCACTAACAGCGTGTTTCGCATGGTGCTGGCAGATGACCCATTCGAGCGTGATCAACTTTTCCTTGAATACAACCGCGCCGGATTTTTGGTGGGAAGTGGCCGCAATGCCTTGCGTCAGATGGGTTTTACGCCTGAAGAAGCGCGCGTGTTTAACGATCAAAGTCGCCTGGTTACACATATTGAGTCGACACAAGATCGGGTCATCGATTTACTTCAGGCTGGACACGAAGCAGAAGCACGCCAGGTATTTGTGCACATTGCCATTCCAATACAGAGCCTCTTCAATCTGCAATTGGCCGACATGCGCAATTTATATCATCAGGCCAATCTGATCGCACAACAAGAGGCAGAACAAACCTACCGACACGCCTTTCTTCTCACGCTCATTTTTGGAATCGCTGCAACGGTGTTGGCATTACTCATTGCCTGGCGCACGCTGAAAAAAGTCAGCCTGAATTCGCAACAAATTAGTGAGCATGTCGTGGCGCTTGAAGAATCGCGTGCGGCGCTTCACCAGGAAGCCACGCATGACCCGCTTACCGGGCTCGCCAACCGGCGACTTTTTTATGACCGGCTACAACAGGCAATCCGCCACGCGCATCGGTACGGAAGCAAGGTAGGCATCCTGTACGTGGACCTGGATCGCTTTAAAGAGATCAACGATCAGCACGGCCACCATGTCGGGGACGCCGTGCTGACCGAGGTAGCAAAACGGCTTACCTCCAGCATCCGTGACTCCGACTCAGTCGCACGTCTGGGGGGCGACGAATTCGTGGTGTTGCTCGAAAGAGTGCAGGGGCATGAAGATTTACTCGTAGCCACACACAAAATTGAGCAGGAGTTGAATACGGGCACCCATTTTTACGGCCTGGAACTGGAAATCTCAGCCAGCATCGGTCAAGCCCTGTACCCCGACGATGGCGAAGACGAGGACGCCTTGATTCGCGCCGCAGACGCGGCAATGTACCGGGTCAAATCCGGCAGCGAATCGGAATTACAGGCTCGGTTTCCATTCAGTGAATTTTGAATGGTATTTCAGCGCGTGCACGTCGCGCCTTCGCGCTCCATATCCATACATATTGCACACCAGAAATCACAGCAATAATAAACATTGCTGCAAAAAGCACGGTCAGCCAAGCTTGAGCCTCCCATATTTTCCCCAGATCGGCCAATACCAACGCCAGCAGAGCAAACTCGGCAAACACGTGGGTCTTGCCCAGCCAGGTCGGGTGAATTTCCAGATGCCCGGCCAGCCCGCGATAGCTCAGCGCGCCCAGCACGATGATGCTGTCGCGCACCAGAATCGCCAGTGCCAGCCACAGCGGGATCGCCCCCACTTGCGTCAGCATCACCAACGTCACCACCCCCAGCGCCTTGTCGGCCACGGTATCGAGCGCGGCGCCCAATTGGGTCACCTGATTGAGCCAGCGGGCCAGCAACCCATCGATGCCATCCGACACCGCAGCGGCCAAAAATAGCCAGCACGCGGCTTCCCAACGTTGCTGCAAAATCAGCCAGGCAATCCCTGGCACCGCAGCCAGCCGTAGCAGGGTGATGATGTTCGGCAGATTGAGAATGCGCTCGCTCATGTCTGTACCTTAGTTAATTAACAGGCTGTCTGGCAAGCTCATCCCACAGTTTATCGAGTCGCTTGGCTGACACGGGGTAAGGCGTTTTCAGCTCTTGGGCAAACAGCGAGATGCGCAATTCCTCCAGTTGCCAGCGGAAATCGTCCAGCGCCGCGGGTGCCTCCCCCATGACCTGCGATCGTCGCGCCAGATATTTGTTCTGCAGCGTGAGCACGTTGGCCATACCGCGCGAATCACGCTGTTCGGCGGCGGGCAATTTTTCCAGCCGCTTGAGTATGCCGCGCAAATACCGGGGCAGGTTCTTTAAATGCGGCCACGGCGTACTGGTGATGAAGCCCGGTGCAATCAACGCCATCAGGTGGGCGGATTCGTCGCGCATGGCCGCTACAAACTGCGGCTTGGCGTTGAGTCGGGTTGCCACTTGGGCATGCAAATCGAGTATTTCGGCCACGTCGCGCAGCAGCGCCTGTTTGACGACGGCAATGCGCGGCTTGGCGCGCTCTTTCTGCTTGTCGAAGGCTTTTTCGGAGCGGGGCAGATCGTCCTCGCCCAGCAGCGCACGGGTGGCGATAGCGTCGGTCAATTCCTTCTGCAGCACATCGGCACTGCCGAAATTCCGGTACTTCATCGCCAGCGCGGCGTCGCGGGCCAGATCTTTGTCGAGCTGCTTGAACTGCGCGGCCAGCGCCAGCCTGAGTAAACGCACGACGCCACGGCGGGTTGCCTGCTCGGCGGTTTCTGCGGTGTCGAGCAGCCTCAGGTCAACGGCCTCGCCGGTATCGACCAGCGCAGGAAAACCGATCAGCTCGCGCCCGCCGCGCGAGAACTTCACCTGCTCAGGCAAATCGCCAAACGTCCACCCGGTCAGACCGGTCTGCTCGAACCCGCCTTCATCGCTCTGGCTGCCGTAGGTAATACTCGCCGCCCCACCGAGTTGCTGCCGCAGCGCCACCAGATCACGGCTGCTGGCGAGTTCCTGCCCACTGTCGTCCACCACCCGCAGATTCATCTGCAGATGCAGCGGCAATTCACTGGTCCAGTCTTCGTGGCGAATATCCGCACCGGTCTTTTTACGGATAAAGGCGGCCAGCGCATCGGTCAAGGTCTGCTCACCGGTCTTGGCCACACTCAGGAACGCCGTTACCGCATCGGGCAGGGGGATCAGGGGGCGACGCGTGTCTTTGGGCAGGGACTTCAGCAGCAGGATGAGTTTCTCGCGGATCAGGCCCGGCACCAGCCAGTCGATCACGGCCAACTCAACGCGGTTCAGCAGATACAGGGGCAGGGTGAGGGTCACCCCATCGAGCACATGACCGGGCTCGAAGCGGTAGGTAAATTTGCACGTGACCCCATCCACCAGCAGCGTTTCCGGGAACAGGGTGTGATCGGCACCCAGGCCTTCGCCCAAAATGTCATCGCGCTGCAAAAACAGCGCCAGCGGATGAGTAGACTCGACTTCCGCACGCCATTTTTCGAATGCTGCACCGTTATGAAGGCCTACCGGAATACGCGCATCAAACACCCGAAAAATGCGCTCCTCGTCCAGCCAAACCCCTGACTTGCGCGCCTTGTGTTCGAGGTCTTCGATTTCCTTGATGAGCGCGCGGTTGTGGGTGAACCACGGCGCGCTCGTGTCGTAATCGCCCGCCACCAGCGCGCCGCGAATAAACAGTTCGCGCGACAGCACCGGGTCGATGCTGCCGTAGTGAATCTTGCGCCGTGGCGCCAGGGTGATGCCGTACAGACTCACGCGCTCAAATGCCACCACGAACGCGCCGTCTTTCTCCCAGTGCGGCTCGATGAACATGCGCGTGAGCAGATGCTGCCCCGCTGCCTCGATCCATTCCGGACGCACCTCAGCCACGGTCCGTGCGAGCAGCCTGCCGGTATCGGTCAACTCGGCGGCCATGATCCACTTGGGTGCTTTCTTCGCCAGCGCCGAGCCGGGATGGATAGACAGCTTGATGCCGCGCGCACCCTGGTAATTGCCTTCACCCGGTTTGGGGCGGCCACCACCTGCAGGGGATCGGCCATCGTCCGACTTGAATCCGATATTGCCCAACAGGCCGGTCAGCATCGCCTGGTGGACCGTGTCGTAGCCCGCGTCTTTCTCATTTTCACGCAGGCCCAGTTCGCTCGCCTGTGAATGCAACTGGCTGTGGATATCCCGCCATTCGCGCATCCGCCGAGGCGACAGAAAGTGATCCTGCAGCAGCGTCTGCAACTGTCGGTTGGTTTTCTTGTGCTGCACCTGCTCTTCGTACCAGCACCACAGTTTCAGCCAGCCCATGAAATCGGAGCGTTCGTCGGCAAACAACTTGTGTTTCTCATCGGCGGCCTGTGCGCGCTCCATTGGACGGTCGCGTGGGTCCTGCACCGACAACGCGCTGGCGATGATCAACACTTCGCGCACGCAGCGCTGTTTCTCCGCCGCCAGCAACATGCGTGCGATGCGCGGGTCGAGCGGCAGCTTGGAGAGGTTTTTGCCGATGTCGGTGAGCTGCCCCTGCTCGTCGAGCGCGTGCAGTTCGGCCAGCAACTGATAGCCATCGGTGACCAGCCGCGTGCTCGGCGCGTCGATGAAGGGAAACCCCACCACATCGCCCAGCCCGAGTGACTTCATGCGCAGGATGACGCCAGCCAACGAGGAACGCAGCAGTTCGGGATCGGTGAAGCGCGGCCGGTTGGCAAAATCCGCTTCGTCGTACAAACGGATACACACCCCGTCTGCCACCCGCCCGCAGCGGCCGGCACGCTGATTGGCCGATGCTTGCGAAATTTTCTCGATCAGTAATTGCTCGACCTTGTTGCGCGCCGAATAACGCTTGACCCGCGCGCTGCCGGGATCGATCACGTAGCGAATGCCCGGAACGGTGAGTGAGGTTTCCGCCACGTTGGTCGCCAGCACAATGCGGCGCAGGGCGTTGGTCGGCTTGAAGATCGCGTCCTGTTCGGCCACTGACAGGCGCGAAAACAACGGCAGGATTTCGGTGCCGGGCGGATGATGCTTGCGCAACGCCTCGGCCGTATCACGGATTTCGCGCTCGCCCGGCAGAAACACCAGGATGTCGCCGGAACCGAGGCGCGCCAGTTCGTCGGTGGCCTCAAGGATCGCCGCAATGATATCCGGCGCATCTTTATCCTTTTTTTCGTGCTTGGGTTTACCCGAAGCCACCGGGGCATCAGGCTCTTCACGCTCAATAGGCCGCCAGCGGATTTCCACCGGATAGGTGCGCCCCGACACCTCGATCACGGGTGCGTTATTGAAGTGTTTGGAAAAACGCTCGGCATCGATGGTGGCGGAGGTAATCACCACCCGCAGGTCGGCGCGCTTCTGCACCAGGGTTTGCAGATAGCCGAGCAGAAAATCGATATTGAGGCTGCGCTCGTGCGCCTCGTCGATGATGATCGTGTCGTAGCGCGAGAGCAGCGGATCGCTCTGGCTTTCGGCCAGCAGAATGCCGTCGGTCATGATCTTGATCTTGGTGCCATGGCGCACGGTGTCGGTAAAGCGCACCTTGTAGCCGACGAGACCGCCCCGTTCCCCCCCCAATTCATACGCAATACGGGTCGCCACCGAACGCGCAGCGATGCGGCGCGGCTGGGTGCAGCCGATCA
>JBKJIS010000039.1:0-3157 GCA_046598305.1 Thiobacillus sp. | reverse complement strand
GTCTCAGCTGTATGCCAAGAAGAAAACCGGTTAAGGAACCCCATGATGAAAACCTTCAAAGTTATTTCGCTGATGCTGACTTATCCTGAGTCCGACTGGCTCGCGGCCTTGCCCGAGCTGGAAGAGGCCCTGACAACCGAGGCCGGTTTCAACGGCAATGCTACCACCCTCCTGGCACCGCTATTTGCCCAATTGCGTGAAACGGAATTGATCGCGCTGCAGGAAAACTACGTCGCCACCTTCGACCGCAACCCCTCGCATTCGCTGCATCTGTTCGAGCACATCCATGGCGAATCGCGTGACCGCGGCTCGGCGATGATTGATCTGCTGCAGGAATACTGGAAGCACGACTTCGACGCCAGCGCATCGGAGCTGCCGGATTACGTGCCACTGTTCCTCGAGTTCCTGTCGCTGTTGCCGGCCGAGGAAGCGCTCGAATTGCTGGGTGACGCCGTGCATGTGCTCGCCACGGTTGGCCGCAAGCTCGACGCCAACGGCAGCCCGTATGCCACCGCGTTCCAGGTGCTGGAAGCGCTGTCGCCGGTGGCCGCGCAGCAACTGACCGAGCCGCCGGTACGCGACATGGACGAGGCGATGGAGATGTTCGGCCCGTCGGTTGACGGCGTCGAGCCTTTAATGAAGCCCGGGCCGCAGGTGTCGGTGGTGCGGATGCCGGCGTCGCGCCGGCAAGCCGCCACGGCCCCGACGCACTGAACCCGGCTCATTGATTACTGGAGGATCTGAAAATGTCCAATCTGCATAATTTCCTGTTCGGTATCTATCCGTATATCGCGCTGTCCATTTTTCTGCTCGGCAGTCTGATCCGCTTCGACCGCGAGCAGTATTCGTGGAAGAGCGATTCATCGCAATTGTTGCGGCTCAAGCAGTTGCGTCTGGGTAGCAACCTGTTCCACATCGGCATCCTGTTCCTGTTCTTCGGCCATGCGGCCGGGCTGCTGACGCCGCACGCGGTGTACGAATCCTTGGGGCTGTCCACGCCCGACAAACAGATGTTGGCGATCGTATCCGGCGGGCTGGCGGGTCTGGCCTGCCTGGCGGGCGTTGTCATCCTGCTGCACCGGCGCCTCACCGAACCGCGCATCCGCGCCACCAGCAAGCCCATGGACATCTTCATCCTGCTGTGGATTCTGGTGACCCTGGTGCTCGGCCTGGTTTCCATCCTGTCCTCGCTGCAGCACAAGGAAGGCGGCGTAATGCTGGCGCTTGGCGCCTGGGCGCAGCACATCGTGACTTTCCGTGGCGGTGCGGCGGAATTCATCGCCGGCGTGCCTATCATCTACAAGCTCCACCTGTTTTTCGGCATGACACTGTTTGTGCTATTCCCGTTCTCGCGACTGGTGCATGTGTGGAGCGGATTTGCTTCGGTGAGCTACGTGATGCGCGCCTGGCAGTTGGTGCGCCCACGTGGCTGAAGCAGCGTGACCCCATCCTCCCCCACCCGAACCCTCCCCCAGGGGGAGAGCACCCTGAAGGGTATAAAGGGCCAAACGTGGCGCTTCGCGCGCCCAAACCGATATAGGAGACTGAAATGACGCATGTTGTCATCCTGGGTGCCGGCATAGCCGGTGTGACCGCGGCCTATGCCCTGAAGGCCAAGTTAGGTCCGCAAGATGAAGTGACCGTGGTATCGGACAAACCCTACTTCCACTTTGTGCCGTCTAATCCGTGGGTAGCCATGGGCTGGCGCGAGCGCACCGATGTGGCGTTCCCGATTGGTCCGTATCTCGAATCGCGTGGCATCAAGTTCATCCACAGCGGCGTCAAGCGTATCCAGCCCGACGTTATTCAGGTTGATCTTGAAAACGGCGATGTGTTGTTCTACGATGCTCTTCTGATCGCCACCGGCGCCACCGGCATGTCTGACGATGTCCCGGGGCTAGCCGAGCACACCCAATCCGTTATACACATCGATCAGGCCGAGTGTGCGCATGCAGCCTACCGTGAATTTGTCCGTCATCCCGGACCCATCATCATCGGTGCGGCACCGGGGTCAAGCGTGCTGGGGCCCCTCTATGAATATGCCTTTCTGGTCGACGCCGACCTCAAGCGCCGCAACATCCGCGAGCGGGTCTCGATCACGCTGGTGACGCCGGAGCCCTATCCCGGCCACCTCGGCATCGGTGGCGAAGGCGCCAGCCGTGGCGCGGTGACTGCCGCACTGGTCGACACCAAAATCAGCGTGATCTGCAATGCACGCACGCTGCGCATCGACAAGGACACCATCCATGTGGTCGAGCTTGACGCCGCCGGCAACGAAAAGCAGACCCACGCCCTGCCCTACGCCTATTCGGTGTACTGGCCCGCCTTCGGCGGCGTGCCCGGGGTGCGTAATGCGTCCGGCCTGGTGAATGAACGCGGCTTGGTCGTGGTGGACGAGTATCTGCGCAACCCTGATTACCCCAACGTTTTTGCCATCGGTGCCTGCGTGGCGCAACCGTTTGCAATCAACACGCCGGTTCCTATTGGGCCACCTGACTCGGTCTATTCGATCACCAAAGCCGGTGAGATCGCAGTGCAAAACATGCTGGCTCAACTGGGAGACGACCCGCTGGTGAGTTATGTGCCACAACATGCCAAGTGGCTCAGCGATATGGGAAACACCGGTGCAGCCTATCTGTCCGAACCGCAAGTGCCGTTGCGCGATATCAACTGGATGCGACAGGGTCGCTGGGTCCATCAGGCCAAGGTCGATTTTGAAAAGTATTTCGTCAACAAGATTCGCCTCAAGCCAAGTGGGCAAGCACCTTCGATTGCCTCAAAAGTGGCCAGCGTGATGAGCCGCATGCTCGAATCCGATCAGGCATCGAGCACGCCATCGACTGCATCGGGCAGCGGTAGCGCACTGGAAATTCATCTGCCCAAGGATCCCGGCTTTGAACTCCGTGCGTTGGCCCGATCTGTGGGCCGTGATCCTGATGCGCTGGCCACCGAGTTGTTGGCGGCCGCCGTGGCGGATGCCAAGTCGTATCTCAACGAAGCCGGAGTCGAATCGTTGGCGCTATCCCGGCGCGAACTGCTAGTTGAAGATCTTCCGGAACGTCAGCCGGGGGTCGAATTCCATGGTGGCGGAACCTGATTTGTCCCGCATTCACTGAGACTTTTTTGAACCGACCTCACAGGAGATCACCCGTATGAG
>JBKJIS010000316.1:0-3391 GCA_046598305.1 Thiobacillus sp. | reverse complement strand
CCCGGCCGACATTTCCGATCCGCAGGAAGTCATCGCGCGCGCCGAGGCGCTCAGCGTCGAACTCGGAACCCCGATCACACCTGGCTTTGAGGCCCTGGTCTTCAAAGCCTCGCGCGGAATCGAAGACATCTACGAGCTGACCTACATCCGCAAGGACGGCAGCCGCTTTGGGGCAGTAGTGTCGGTCACGGCGCTGCGCGACGATCAAAATACTATCATCGGCTATCTGTTGATCGGCACCGATAATACCGCGCGCAAGCAGGCCGAAGAGGCGCTGGTCAAGGCGGGGGCGTTGCAACACGCCATCTTCACCAGCGCCAATTTCTCGATTATCGCCACCGACGCACAAGGCATCATCCAGTTATTCAATGTCGGCGCCGAGCGCATGCTGGGCTACGCGGCTACCGAAGTTGTGAACAAGATCAGGCCGAGTGATATTCATGATCCGCAGGAAGTGGAGGCGCGCGCCCAGGCATTGAGCATTGAGCTCGCCACCCCGATTGCGCCAGGGTTCGAGGCGCTGGCGTTCAAGGCGTCGCGCGGCATCAAAGACAGCTATGAGTTGACCTATATCCGCAAGGATGGCAGCCGCTTTCCCGCCATTGTGTCGATCACGGCGCTACGTGATGTTCAAGCTGCCATCATCGGCTACCTGTTGATCGGCACCGACAATTCCGTGCGTAAGCGCTTTGAATCGGAATTGCAAGAAGCCTTGGCGCTGGCGGAAAAAGCCAACCACGCGAAAACCGATTTCCTTTCCGCCATGAGCCATGAATTGCGCACGCCACTCAATGCAATTCTCGGTTTCGCCCAGCTCATGGAATCCGCTTCGCCTACACCACTGCCCTCGCAGAAGCGAAACCTCAACCAGATTCTCAAGGCTGGCTGGTATCTGCTGGAGCTGATCAACGAAATCCTTGATCTTGCACTGATCGAGTCGGGCAAGGCAACGATGTCACGGGAGCCGGTATTGCTGGTCGAAGTGATGCTTGAGTGCCGCGCCATCATCGAGCCGCAGGCGCAGAAGCGCGGTATCGGCATGACTTTTCCGCCCTTCGCCATCCCCCACTTTGTCAAAGCTGACCGGATGCGGATCAAACAGGTGTTGATCAACCTGCTGTTCAACGCTATCAAATACAACAAACCCGGCGGCACAGTGACGGTGGAATATACCCTTAATCCTCCGGACTCGATGCGTATCAGCGTCCGCGATACTGGCGCGGGACTATCGCCAGAACAGCTTGCCCAGCTTTTCCAGCCGTTCAACCGTCTCGGCAGAGAGACTGGTACGGAGGAAGGCACCGGCATCGGTTTGGTGGTGACCAAACGGCTGGTAGAAATGATGGGTGGCACCATAGGTGTCGAGAGTACTGTCGGAGTGGGAAGTGTATTCTGGATCGAGTTAAGTCTCACCAGTGCGCCGCAATTTATAGTGCGGGATCCCGAACATGCTGCGCTGATGCGGCCGCAGTTGCCTGTGATCAGGCCGCAGCGCACCCTGCTCTATGTGGAAGATAATCCGGCTAATCTTGAGCTGGTCGAACAACTCATTGAGCGCCGCTCAGACCTGCGCCTGCTGACCGCGGCGGACGGTAATATCGGCGTCGAGTTTGCGCACGCCTATCTGCCCAAGGTGATTCTGATGGACATCAACCTGCCCGGCATCAGCGGGGTTGCCGCCATGAAAATCCTGCGTGCTGACCCATTGACGGCGCACATCCCCATCATCGCACTCAGCGCAAATGCCATGCCACGGGATATCGAGATGGGTCTTGCTGCCGGATTTTTCAACTATCTCACCAAACCCATCAAGGTCGATGAGTTCATGGATGCGCTGGATAAGGCGCTGGAATTTTCGCATACGCCCGCCATCAATGCCATCAGATCAGGCACGACATGAGAAGACGGTCATGACCCCACGAAAAAAGCGCAATGCACACGTGTCTGTCGCTGACCCGATGATCGAAACACAAGAGACCGTCGCACCGACCGCTGCCGGTTTTCCGATTGTCGGCATTGGCGCGTCGGCGGGTGGACTGGCGGCGTTCGAGTCGTTTTTTTCCGGCATGCCTACCGACACCGATCCTGGCATGGCCTTTGTGCTGGTGCAGCATCTGGCGCCAGACCACAAGAGCATTCTTACTGATCTGATCCGGCGCTACACCCGCATGCAGGTGTTCGAGGTCGAGGATGGCATGACGGTGCAGCCGAATTGCGCTTATATTATCCCACCCAACCACGATATGGCGTTTCTGAACGGTGCGCTGCAATTGCTCGAGCCCGCCGCGCCGCGCGGCCAGCGTCTGCCGATTGATTTTTTCTTTCGTTCCCTGGCGCAGGATCAACACGAGCGAGCTATCTGCATCATACTTTCCGGCACCGGCAGCGACGGCACCCTGGGTCTGCGTGCTATCAAGGGCGAGGGCGGCATGGTGATGGCACAAACTTCCGCCTCCACCGAATTCGACGGTATGCCGAGCAACGCCATGGCCACTGGCCTGGTGGATTACGAATTACCGCCTAACGAGATGCCTGCCCAACTCATCGCCTATGCCGCGCACGCCTTTGGTCATCGCACCCTCCCCACCCCTGCCACCGCACTCAAGACCGACAGCGCGCAGAAGAAAATCTTCATTCTGCTGCGCACCCAGACCGGCCATGATTTTTCGCAATACAAACCGAACACCGTGATCCGCCGCATCGAGCGGCGCATGGCGGTACACCAGATCAATACGATGGACGATTACGTTAAATATCTGCAGCAGACACCTGCCGAGGTGGAGGCGCTGTTTCGTGACCTGTTGATCGGCGTCACCAATTTTTTCCGCGATCCGGCGGCCTTCCTGGCGCTAGAGACGCGGGTTATCCCCAAGCTCTTCGATGGCAAAAACGCGGGCGCCACCATCCGCGTCTGGTCAACGGGATGTTCCACCGGCGAAGAGGCCTATTCCATCGCCATCCTGCTGCAGGAGCACATGGAGAAGCTGAAGCAGACCTACCCAGTGCAGGTATTCGCCACAGACATCGACAGCCGGGCGATTGCGACCGCCCGCGCCGGGCTTTATCCCGCGAGCATTGCGGCTGATCTCTCGCCGGAGAGGCTCGCGCGTTTTTTTACCGCCGAGACCGATGGCCGCAGCTATCGCATCAACAAAAACATTCGCGACCTGCTGGTATTTTGCGAGCAGGACATTATAAAAGACCCGCCGTTCTCCAAGCTGGATTTGATCATTTGCCGCAATCTGCTGATTTATATGGGTGCGGAACTGCAGAAGAAGCTTATTCCTCTGTTCCATTACGCGTTACTCCCCGACGGTATGCTGTTCCTGGGCACCTCTGAGACGGTGGGAGAATTTGGTAACCTGTTTTCTACTCTGGACAACAAGCTGAA
>JBKJIS010000310.1:0-4642 GCA_046598305.1 Thiobacillus sp. | reverse complement strand
CCAGCCCAACAGAATGCAGGCTTCCTCGTTTTTGAGCAGCAAAACAGCCGGAAGCAGGGCGGGATTGATATCGTCCAGAGGCTTCTGAATGATCCTGCTGGAGAAACCGGCCCGTTTGGCTGCACGCTGAAACAGGGAAGGGGTCAAGCGATTGTTGACTAGAGGCAACCCGTCGATGGCTGCCTGGTGGCTGAGTGTGCCGCCGTGCGCGCGGACCACCACAAGCAGGCATGCGAGAAGGGTGTCTGGTCCACTGGCAGAGCGTGCCGATGTGTCCGGATGGCTTTGAGGAGCGGTGGCCGTGTCCGAAACGTTGGGGAGCGCTGATTCAATATTCAAGATAAATCCACGGCAAAATCGGCTCGTAGTCCAAATAAGATGTAATCGATAACGCTAGTAACGGCTTCTGATCTGGAATCTTTAGCTATTCGAGTTTTCCAAACGCCACGGTGACGGGCATGCAGGCAGATTCCCCCAGAATTTAACGGACAAGTTTGCGGGGCGTTTCCCAATGGGTTTGTCGAAGCTATTGAATGACCCAAAAAACCAAAGTAGTTGGGCGAACTCGAGTAAACCTCTTCAGGCTTACCGGGTTGGGAAATGACACATGTGCGTTGATACAACCCCGAAGCTGCATGGACACTGGCAGCGGGGATTAAATTTGACATAGAAAATCCTGGTCGGATGACCAGGATTTTGGGTGTGTGGTGCGCCGGAAGAGATTCGAACTCCTGACCCCTTGGTTCGTAGCCAAGTACTCTATCCAGCTGAGCTACCGGCGCATTTGGAAGGTTGCGGATTATACGCGGTTTTGCGTAATGGATACAAACTTCCTTGGTGTTGGCGGAGACGGAGGGATTCGAACCCTCGATGCAGGTTTAAGCCCGCATGCTCCCTTAGCAGGGGAGTACCTTCAACCTCTCGGCCACATCTCCGAACCGCCGCGAATTGTATCGGAATGCGCGGCAGAAAGCCACCTTAAGCAGGCGCTTTCTCGAGTTCGAAGGCTTGATGCAGTGCTCGCACGGCGAGTTCCATGTATTTGTCTTCGACTACGACCGAGATTTTGATCTCGGAAGTTGAGATCATTTGCAGGTTGATGTTTTCTTTTGCCAGTGTTTCAAACATCTTGCGTGCGATGCCGACGTGTGAGCGCATGCCCACACCAACGATGGACACCTTGGCGATTTTGTCGTCACCGGTGACTTCGCTGGCGCCAATGCTGGCGGCCTTTTCCTTGACTATTTCTAGCGCCTTGGCATAGTCGTTGCGGTGCACGGTAAAGGTGAAGTCGGTGGTTTTGGAGTGCCCCACGTTCTGCACAATCATGTCGACGTCGATATTGGCATCGGCAACCGGGCCCAGTATTTGATAGGCAACGCCAGGCTGATCGGGCACGCCGACCACGGTGATTTTGGCTTCGTCGCGATTGAACGCAATGCCGGAGATGATGGCCTGTTCCATTTTGTCGTCTTCCTCGAATGTAATAAGCGTACCGTCGCCTTCTTCCTGAAAGCTGGACAGCACCCGCAATTTGACTTTGTATTTGCCCGCGAACTCGACTGAGCGGGTTTGCAGCACCTTGGAGCCGAGGCTCGCCATTTCCAGCATTTCTTCGAAGGTGATGGTTTTGAGCCGGCGCGCTTCTGGCACGATGCGTGGATCGGTAGTGTAGACGCCGTCGACATCAGTATAGATCTGACACTCGTCAGCCTTGAGCGCAGCTGCGAGTGCAACGCCGGTGGTGTCGGAGCCGCCACGCCCCAGCGTGGTGATGTTGCCTTTTTCGTCGACACCTTGAAAGCCGGCCACCACGATCACATGCCCGGAATCCAAGTCGCGGCGCATATTGGTTTCGTCGATACTGAGGATGCGTGCCTTGGTATGGGCATCATCGGTGAGAATGCGGACTTGTGCGCCGGTGTAGCTTTTGGCTTTCAGCCCTAAATCTTTCAGCGCCATCGCGAGCAGGGCAATGGTGACCTGCTCGCCGGTGGATATCATCATGTCCAGTTCGCGCGGATCAGGCGTGGCCTGAATTTGTTTGGCCAGGCCAATCAATCGGTTGGTTTCGCCGGACATGGCAGAGAGCACCACCACAACCTGATGCCCAAGCATTTTGAATTTGGCCACGCGCTCGGCCACTGCGCGGATGCGTTCGACATTGGCGACCGAGGTGCCGCCGTATTTCTGTACGATGAGTGCCATGATGATTTGAGTTGAGTTAAGGGTTTAATTTTAATGGATTAGCAGAAAATTTATCGCTCGAACAGCGCAATCGACTCGACATGCGCGGTGTGCGGGAACATGTTGGCCACCCCGGCCGCCATGAGCCGGTAGCCTTTATTGTGGCAAAGCTCGCCCGCATCGCGTGCCAGAGTGGCGGCGTCGCAGGAGATATACACAATGCGATGCGGTGCACCACTCACCGGTAGCGATTTAACGAGTTCAGCTGCACCGCTGCGGGGCGGGTCGATCAGCATTTTGTCGATATGACCGAGCGTGGCAAACTTTTCCGGTGTCATTTCGAACAGGTTGTCGACAACGAAGTGTGCGTTTGGAAGCGTGTTGCGTAGCGCATTTTCACGCGCACGGGCAACCAGTTCCGGGCTCCCCTCAATGCCAATCACATCGGCACCGCTGGTCGCAATGGGCAGAGAGAAGTTGCCCAGGCCGCAAAACATATCGGCGATGCGTTCGCCGGCCTTCGGTTGCAGCAATCGCATCGCGCGGCTCACCAACGCGCGATTGATTGCGACATTGACCTGGGTGAAGTCAGTAGGCCGGAACGGCATGACGAGACCGAACTCGGGCAGGCTGTAACTTAACTCGGGAGCGATGTCGGGCCAGAAAGGCTTCACGGTATCGGGGCCTTTCGATTGCTCCCATACCTGGATCCGGTGCTGTTCGGCGAAGCTGCGCATGATGGTTCTGTCGTCGTCAGACCAAGGCTCAAGCAGGCGGAACAGCAGCACAGTGATGTGTTCGCCCACCGCGATTTCGACCTGCGGGATGCGGGAGGCGTTTGACAGGTGCACCATCATTTCGCGCAACGGCTGGATCAGCGCCGATACGTCGGGTGTGAGAACTTCACAGCTTGACATGTCGGTGATGAAGCTTGAACGCTTTTCCCGAAAACCCACCAGCACGCCGCCTTTTTTGTCGACAAGCCGGGCTGACATCCGGGCACGGGTGCGATATCCCCAGCTGGGACCGTGCAGGGGGCGCATCACGACATCGGGCGTGACCTTGCCGATACGGGCGAGGTTTTCTTCCAACACGCGCTGCTTGGCCGCGACTTGTGCGCTGGCTTCCAGGTGTTGCATTGAGCAGCCGCCGCAGCGGCCAAAGTATTGGCAGCGGGGGGGGGTGCGCTGTGCGCTGGCTTTGAGGATGGAAATAGCGTGGGCCGAGTTGTATTTGGCGTGCTTGCGATAGACGGTGATTTCCGCCCGCTCGCCCGCCAGGGCATCGTCCACGAAGGTGACCTTGCCATCGATGCGCGCGATGCCGTGTCCCTCGTGGTCGAGGGACAGAATATCAACAATCTCGTTCATGCCCAGGCCGCCAGAAATTCTTTCCAGTGTGGCGCGTCATGCTCGGTTACCGTGCTGCGTGCCAGTTCGATTTCGGCTGCGTAGGCGGATTCGCTTAAGGTGCCGCGCATTTTCTGGAAACGCAGATAGACCAGCCAGGTGTTCATGACATCGGTTTCGCAATAATTGCGGATGCCCTCGATTTCACCGTTCTGATAGGCGTCCAGCACTTTCGAGCCGTCCATCCCCAACTTGCCGGGAAAACCACACAGCTTGGCGATCTGGTCGAGCGGGGCATTGGCGCGCGCCTGGAACATTGCCAGCACGTCCATCAGATCCAGATGCCGGGTGTGGTAGCGCGACAGGTAGTTATTCCACTTGAATTCCTTGTCGTCGTCGCCCCAGTCCCAGTAACGCGCAGCCGCCACTCCGTGAATCAGGCTGCGGTAGTGCAGCACCGGCAGGTCGAAGCCGCCACCATTCCAGGAAACCAGTTGCGGGGAATAGCGTTCGATGCCGTCGTAGAAGCGCTGTATCAGCTCGGCTTCGCCGCTGTCGAGTTCGCCGAGCGACCATACCTTGAGCTGGTCGCCGCTACGCAGCACACAGGAAATCGCGACAATACGATGCAGGTGATGGGGCATGAAGTCGCTGCCGGTCTTTTGGCGACGGGCGAGCAAGGTCATTTCGGCAAGTTCAGCCTGCGGCAGCGATGATTCGTCTATGCCGTTGACAGCGGCGAACCCGGCCAGGTCGGGAATGGTTTCAATGTCGAAAACCAGGGTAGGGCGCATGGAGCAAGCGTTTCAGGAAAAACGCCATTTTACGCTGCCTGCTGATTTTCATTAAATCAAATAAGCCGGGAGTTTTAAGGGCACCTCTAAAAATTCAGAGTTCGCCCAAATGCCCCACAAGGGGACTCCGATCCGCTACGGGCTAAAGCCCGTGCGGAATCGTATGCAAGGCGCGGGAAAAATTTCGCAGCGCCGCATATGGTTGATATGTAAGCAAGCAATTTTTCCCGCAACGCAGCAGTTGGGATGAAATCTGGATTTTTAGAGATGCCCTAAAGAAATTTGAGGGTGGGATGATACCGTAGCAGGGAG
>JBKJIS010000294.1:0-9047 GCA_046598305.1 Thiobacillus sp. | reverse complement strand
TCCGCCAGCCGCGTATCGCAAATCATCAACACGCCGCGATCGGTCTCGGTGCGAATCAGGCGCCCCGCCCCCTGCTTCAAGCTCAGCGCTGCATGCGGCAACTGATAATCCATGAATGGCTTACCGCCGTTTTTCTCGGCTTGGGCGATACGTGCCGCCACCACTGGATCATCCGGTGGCTGGAACGGCAGTTTGTCGATGATGACCACCGAGAGCGCATCACCAGGCATATCAACGCCTTCCCAAAAACTCTGGCTGCCCAGCAGCACGGCGTTTCCGGCTTTCTGAAAACGCGCCAGCAACTCATTCTTCGGCGCATCACCCTGGACCAGCAAAGGGTAATCCCAGCCGCGCGACTTGAACGCGTCGATCAGCAGTGTGCGGGCTTTTTCCAGCGCCCGCAGGCTGGTAAACAGGATGAACGCGCGCCCACCGCTGACTTCCAGCACCGGCAAGGCAGCGTTAACGACGGATTCGGTGAACTCGGGCGTGTTGGGTGCAGACACGCCCTGCGGGACATAGAGCACCCCCTGGCGCGGATAATCGAAAGGACTGTCGACGCACAGGGTTTCGGCTTCTTCAATGCCCAATCGCGTTTTGAGGTGCGTGAAATCGCCCCCCACCGCAAGCGTAGCCGAGGTGAGTATCCACGCCTGCGCGCGCTCGGTGAGCTTGGCACCGAACATGGCGCCGACCGACAAGGGCGTGGCGTGCATCAGCAGCGAGCTTAGGGTGGTTTCGAGCCAACGCACGCGCGGGGTGTCGGGGTCATCGGCGCGTTGCCAACTGGCCAGCGTGGCCTGCACCGCCTGCGCCCGCTCGAAGCAATTATTCAGGTCGGCGTCACGTTCGGCCTGGGTTGCCAGCAGCTTGGTCAGTTCATCGAGCGTGCTGCTCGCAGCCTTCAAGGCATCCGGCCATTTATCGTAACGTTTGAGTTCGGCGAGCGTCGATTTAACCGGGTTTTGCGGAAAAGCCAGACGCAAGTCGCGCGCGACCTTGCCGAGTTCTTCCGCCGAGCGCCGTAGCGCGGGAAAGTCGCCGGCCTTGACGGCGGCAAGGCGTTTGGTGTCGTTCGCAAGCTCGATCAGTTGTGCCGTGGACAGCGTCTCGCCGAAAAACTGCGCGGCGGTTTCTGCCAGCTGGTGTGCTTCGTCCAGGATGACGGTGTTACACGCAGGCAGCAGTTCGGCGACGCCTTCGTCTTTAAGCCACAGGTCGGCGAAGAATAGATGATGATTGACCACCACGACTTCAGCATCGAGCGCGGCCTTGCGCGCGGACATCACGAAACAGTCTTTATAGTGGCTGCATTCGCTTCCCAGGCAATTGTCACGGCTGGAAACGGCGTATTGCCAGGCAGTGGCATCCTCAGGAATGCCTTCTGCTTCGGCGCGGTCACCACTTGAACTGATTTTGGCAAAACTGGCGATTTTGGCCAGCCACTTTGGGTCGTCTCGATTGGCAAAACGGCCATCGCTGAGATTGCGTTCCAGGTGATGGTGGCAGACGTAATTGGCGCGCCCCTTAAGCAAGGCCACTTTGACCGGGGATTTGAGCACCCTGCGCGCGGCAGGCAAGTCGCGGTGAAACAACTGATCCTGCAGCGCCTTGGTACCGGTGGATATCACCACCTTTCCTCCTGACAGCAAGGCTGGAATAAGATAGGCGAGGGTTTTACCAGTGCCGGTGCCCGCTTCGGCCAGCAACACGCTGTTGCCAGCCACCGCACGTGCAACGGCTTCAGCCATCGCCAACTGCTGCGGTCGCGCGCGCCAGCCGGGTAGCTCTTCGGCAAATGCGCCTTCGGGGGAAAATATGTGTTTCAGATCAGACATGTTTGAATCGGAATTTGAGGTGCAGTGTAACATTCAGCCCATGCTGACCTGATTGTATTTCCTTTAGTTACACCGGCATTCTGACGCTAGGACTATGGACACCATCGTTTACGCCCCTGCCATGCGCCTTTTTCTGCTTTGCCTGCTGACATTCGGATTCCCCACGTGGGCTCACGCTGAAATAGCCCAGCTGGAAATGCGCCCGCGAATTGTCGCCAGCGCCGAATACCTGGCAGGGCAGCCCGACAAACCTGCCGTTTTGCTGCTGCACGGACTTTTGCAGACGCGCGCGTTCCCAACAGTTGCCTCCCTGGCGCGGGGTCTGCATGACGCAGGCTACACTGTACTGTCCCCCACCCTCAGCCTGGGTATCCCCAACCGCCGGCAAAGCCTGGCGTGCGAGGCAGTGCACCGCCATGGAATGGAGGATGACATCGATGAAGTTTCGCGCTGGGTAGGCTGGCTGAAGTCGCGGGGCCATCGCTCGATCGTGCTGATCGGACACAGCTTTGGCAGCTTGCAACTCCTGGCTTACCTGAGCGCCGACCCGGATAAATCCATAAAAGGCTTTATCGGTGCCTCGCTGATTGAAGCCCAAATCGGTGCGACCCCCCGCCCTGCCCTGATTGCGCGATTGGAAAACCCTGTGCTGAGCAAGAAAGGCGCACTGGTCACGCAGAACCTGTCACTTTGCAAGAAATACATATCGGCTCCACACAGCTTGTTGTCTTACGTCCGCTGGGACCAGGCGCGTACCTTGGCCGCTGTTAAAATATCGCCCGTACCAATTCAGCTCTTTATGGGTGATGCCGATAACATGATCGAACAGAACTGGATCAGAGCGCTGCAGCACATTCAAACCCCCTTGGTGGTGATACCGGGTGCCAACCATTTCATGGACGGTGATAACGAGTTTGACCTACTGGAACACACGCTCGTTTTTCTGAACCGCATGGATAAGGCCCCAACCCGATGAAGTGGACCGCACCCGTTTCGATCAAGCACATTGCGCTCGGATTTATTGGCAGCCTGCTTGCCATGATGATCCTGATTGCCGGATTTGCCGCTTATCAAACCCATAACGTCACGCAGGGTCTGAGTCAGGCCAACCATGAAGCAGCTCGAGCCGAGCTTACTGCAGCGGTCGAGCGCTTATTGCGCCGAACGGAAAATCAGGCCGAAAAACTGTCGCACTGGGATGAAACACGGCAGCAACTGGTATTGCCCGAGTATTACGCTTACTGGCGGGATCAGCGGGTATACGAAAGCGGCATGTTGCCCAGCCGATTGACCCGAACGGCGCTCTACACCGCATCGGGAAAGATGCTGGCCCCCAGCCCGAGGGAACATCGCTTTCCTGCCGTCCTTCCGGCCGGGGTTGTGCCGCATGAGCCCGGCAATTGGCTTATCAAAGATGACGGCGCGATAACGATGTACCAGTCATTTCCTGTCTACAGCGATGAAGGGCGCCAAATCTTGCTTGGCGTGGGATTGCTGCGGCTCGACTTCCTGCCCGAGTTATTGCGCCAGGTAGACTTTCGTTTCGTCAACACAGACAGCGTGGGACTGGCGTTGCAAAGCAACGCAAGCATCCCCGCATCTAAGCTGTTATCGGAGTTGCGCTTCAGCGCACGCCCAGACCCCGACCAAACCCGCTTCCAAACCATTTTATCAAGGACGATGCTTGCCTTGTTTGTCCTGCTGACGGCGGCGGCGCTGGTTGGATATTTCATTTACAACCGCTTGTTGGAACGACCACTCGGATGGCTTTCGAAGGAAATCGACGCCATGCAGCATGAGCATTCCAGCCACCCCCTTGCGCGCACGCGGCCCATGCGCATCACCGAGTTGGAGAACATCCGCCGATCGCTATACAACTACCAGTTGCAGCTACGCGATCTGCACGGTTCGCTGGAAAACCAGAATCGGGAATTTCACTCTCAGGCACGACAGGACGCACTCACCGGAAGCCACAACCGGCGCGCCTATGAAGAAGACTGGACGCGCTTTCGCAAGGAACTGAAATCCTCTCCGCAGGGTACCGCCTATTTATTGTTCGACTGTGACCGGTTTAAAACCATCAACGACACCTATGGACACGCCAAGGGCGACCGTGTGCTCACCATCGTCGCAAATGCCCTGACCATGGCGCTCCGTGCCAACGACCGTTTGTATCGCCTGGGTGGCGACGAATTTGCCACTTTCCTGTCGAACACCACCCCCACACAGGCCAAGCAGATTGCACAGCGCTGCCAAAGTCTGATCGATGCAGCACACTTTGACGATCTGAAAATTCGCGAGCCGATAGGCGTCAGCATTGGGATCGCGTTTTGTTCAGCTGAAAATTTTGAGCAGGCAGAGGAACTGCCCAAGCAGGCTGACATCGCCATGTATACCGCCAAACAGCCGGGGCGCACCCGCATCGCACTGTTCGGAGAGGACACCGAGCGCGCATCACAAACCCTGGTGGCGAGTCGTGAGACCAGCGCCTTGTTTCAGGCCCTGGCCACACCGGGCATGATCGAAATGCACTACCAACCGATCTTCAGCTTGCCCGGGCGCAAGGTCGACTATTACGAGGCGCTGGCACGCATCCGTCACCGCGGCGACCTCCTCATGCCGGACGCCTTCCTGCCAGTCATCAGCAGTCGTCGCCTGGAAACCGAGTTCGACATGGCGGTGCTGCATCAAATCGATACGGATATTGCTACGCAGCAACTGCCGCCCGGAATTGGCATTTCGATCAACATTTCCGCCCAGAGTATTTCACGGCCCGAGGTCATTTCCCACCTGATGGAGTTGTCCCGTCACAATGCGCGCCACCCCCTGATGCTGGAGATCACGGAAACCTCACTGATCACGCAGATGAACGAAGTAAGCACCTATCTGGAGTTGCTCCACACGGCCAGCTTCCGTATTGCCATGGACGATTTCGGCACCGGGTATTCGCCCCTGCGCTATCTCGTTGATCTGCCGGTCGACGTAGTCAAGTTCGACATATCGCTGGTGAAAAAATTGGCTGAAGACAACCGCGCCGGACAGGTGGTTGCGGACTTCGCCCGCATGATGAGCGAAGTGGGCTATTCACTGGTGGCTGAAGGAGTGGAGAGTGAAGTGGTCCTGCAAAAAGTTGAGAGCCTGGGAATCGCCCACGCACAGGGATTTTTGCTGGGGAGACCGGTCCCGCTGGCTACACTGGCCGCGACCCTTGCAGAACAGAACATCGTGCCGTCGGTGAGCTGAATCCCTACGGCCTAGTGTTTGCCTGAGCGCCAGATGGAAAAGATAATCCAGAGGCTGTTAAGAAATGCAATCAGAAATCCCAGCAGCCCGAACAGCGGCAATCCGAACAACTTGGGCCCCCCCTCCACCGTCATGATGATGCTGGACCCCACCACCAGCGATGCTGTCAGAATGCCCATGGTGATGCGGTTGCTGGCGCGATCCAACTGGTGGCCGAAATGATCCAGCCGCTTCAGATCCAGATCGACCTTGATACGCCCACGCCTCACATCTCTCAGCAGATGGTGCAGATCTCGCGGCAAATCGGCCACCACTTCCAGCGCCTCGCGCACACTTTTGCTGCCACGTGCAAACAGGGCGTGCGGCGTGTAGCGCTGCTGGATGATGCGCTCCACAAATGGCGTCACATTGTCGATCATGTGAAAATGGGGATCGAGCTGCTGCCCCAGGCCCTCCAGCGTGATCAGCGTCTTGAACAACAAGGTCAGATCGGCAGGAAACAGCAGGTTGTTTTCACGCATCATGGCGGTGATGTCATTCAGCAACGCACCCATTTTCACGTCCTTGAGCTGCAGATCGTCGTAGTTTTGCAGCAGCTCCGCCACGTCGTAGGCCAGGCGATCCTCATCTCCGACGGATTCGTCACTCCAGTCGAGCAATACCTGTAGCAGGACCTGTTCGTCCTTGTGTGTCAGGCCGCTCAGCATATCGACAATCTGGTTGCGACGGCTATTCGTCAGCATCCCCACCATGCCAAAATCAATCATGCCGATACGATTGTCTGGCAGGAACATCACATTGCCAGGGTGCGGGTCGGCATGAAAGTAGCCGTGCTCCAGCACCATGCGCAACACCGTGTCAGCGCCCCGTGCGGCCAGCAGGGCGGGGTCGAGTCCACACTCACGCAACCTGTCAGGGGAAACCCCCGACAGGCCGATGATCTGTTCCTGCACATTGACGTGGTCATTGGTGAATTCCCAATACACCCGGGGAATCTGCACCAACGGATCATCGGAAAAATTGCGCGCAAACTGCTCGATGTTGCGCGCCTCTTTTGCGAGGTCGAGCTCGCGATTAAGCGAACGGCGGAACTGCGAAACAATTTGCACCGGGTCGTAACGACGTAAATCCGGCACTTCACTTGCCAGCAGGCGCGCCGCGTGTTCCAGAATGCGTAAATCAGCCCGGATCACCGCCTCAATATTCGGGCGGCGAACTTTGACCACGACAGGTGATCCATCCTTGAGTGTGGCGCGATGCACCTGGGCGATGGAACCCGCTGCCAGTGGCACCGGATCAAATTCGGCGAATAATGCACTGGGTTCACCCTTGAGTGCGGCCACCAAAACCGGGTGCAACAATTCGTAGGGAACGGCGGGTACCTGACTGTGCAGTTTTTCGAATTCGGCAATCCAGTGCGGCGGGAACATATCGGCACGGGTCGCCAGCAACTGCCCCAGCTTGACGAAAGTCGGACCCAGCTCCTCCAGCGCCCGGCGGATGCGAACCGGCGCGTCAAGCTGACTGATTTCGCTCGTGCTGTGCCAGTGCAACACCCGACCCGCGCGCTCAAGCACGCCGCTGATGCCCAGCATGCGTACCAGATCACCCCAGCCATAGCGAATCATCACCGCAGCGATTTCATGCAGGCGCGGCAGGTCACGTACGACGGATAGGGTTTCCCAGAGCATTGTTATTTTTTAAGTCAGCAATACCGAGAGTGTACCCGCAAGGAGCACGCCGGATTCGTAAGCCGCTAAAGCGGCAACGACTCCGCTGTACCGGCAGCACCCGGCTGCCGGGTGATACGGGATCAGGAACGCAGGCGATCGCTCTGGCGCTTGAGCGCTTCGGATACGGCTGCCAGCACCCCGCTGGCGACTTCAGCCAAACGATCAGTGGCGGTGCTTGCCGTGTCGCCCAGCTTCACACGCCCGGCTTCGGTCGTAGCCTTGACACCCCTCGCCATTTGTTGAAGCCCCTCACGCACCTGTTCACCGGTTCGGGTTCCGCTGTGTTTCAGATGTTCGCTTAGTGTATCCAACTCCTCTTTCAGCTTACCGCCTGACTGACTGGCTGTCTGCTTCAGGGTATCGACAAACTGTGCCTCCAGATCACGCAATTGCTCCAGGCTGGCTTTCAATTCATTGTCCTTGAATGCCCGCCCCTGGTCCGCTGCTTCGCGCAAGGTGTAGGACACTTTCTGGGCAGCGCTGCTGAGCGCATCATCCAAACCCGAAACCGCTTGCTTGAGCCCCTCCTTCATCTCACCGCCGCGCGCAACGAGTCCACTCCCAACGCCGGAGGTAATCGCACCGACGATTTCACGGAGTTCCCTCAAATCCATCCGGCGTTCGTGCAGTACGCGCGCAGTGAGGTCGCGTACCCGTTCACGCAGGTCAGGCTCTGAGGCCGCAGCCGCAGCTTCATCCCGCAATTGCGCAAGTTGCGTATTTTCAGACATACTGGGTTCGGTTGTAGCAGTGTGGAGTGTGTCATTCATGATGAGATCCTCGGAATCAAGATTCGTAGAAATTAACCGCTTTAGTTATCTAACTATAGAGCAGATTATCATTCCATGAAGCCTGTCGTATCTCTCTCTCTGCTGGCCTTGCTGCTGTTGACGCTGCCCGTGCAAGCCAACGCACCCTCCGATGACATTTCCATGTATGCCGTCAGTCTGATTGGCAGCCCATATCGGTTGGGCGGCAAGACGCCCGAGACCGGACTCGACTGCAGTGGTTTTGTCGGTCATGTATTCAGGCAAATCACTGGCATCGTCCTGCCGCATAGAAGTCTGGAAATCAGTAAAGTCGCGCAGCGCCTTGAACCAAGCGATTTGTTGCCCGGAGATCTGGTCTTTTTCAATACGCTTAATCGCGCATTTTCCCATGTGGGCATATACTTGGGCGAAAACCGCTTTGTGCATGCGTCAAGCAGCCGCACCAATAAAGTGATGGTTTCCAGTCTCAATGACCGCTACTGGCGCACCCGGTTTGATGGCGCAAGGCGGGTAGTTGCTGCTGATGAACGCGTCTCTTCGGTCATTCCCCTTGAATAACGAAAAATTGACTCCCCTCGGGCGCTGCCTTCTGTCGTTTTTTGCCCTGCTGTTTGCGCTTCCTGGCTCAAGCCACGCAGGCATGCAGTCTGAAACCGACCTCAGCATGGAAAGCGCGCATAGCGTCAACGAAGGCGTGCTTAAGTTTTTAGAAAAATCCCCAAGCAAACCAATACACCATCACCACAACCGGATTTCAATCGACCCAAACAGCTTGAACTCTGGCTGGGTCAGCCTGAAACAATGCCATACCCACCTTGACCCTGTGCCACGCGCCCAAATCACCTTTAGAGAAGGTTTTGTTCGCGACCTCAGGGTGGACAGTTCCACCAAAATTGAACAAGCCTGGATTGAGGGCGCCAGCGTACAACTGATCAACGTCGAACCCGGGGCACGCCTGTGTCTGTCGGCACAGATCCGCGCTTTACGCAACACGGGAAACGGGTATTTCAACCTGACGAATGGTCCCTACATGCGAAAATTTCTGGATGGTTATTATCCGATGCGGGTAACACTGGCAATCGACTATCCACCCCAGACGCTGAAACTGATCGATATTGCTCCGCAAGTGCAACCCGGCTTCAAGATCAGTACGCATAAGGGTGCTATCCGGATAGACACGGTGTTTGAGGGTGAATTACAAACCCTGATTCAATTTGAAAAGCCGTAGTGGCAGCCCCGCAAACACTCAAGTCGACTTAATCCATTTGGTTTATTTGTTAAATGTTATTGATAACGGTTCTCATTTATTGTAGTATTCCGGAAACGACTTCTTTCAGGATATGAGACCATATGAAACCGACCCAACTGCTTGCAGCATTCGCACTTTTCGCAACGGCCCTACCCGTGCTGGCCGAAGAAGTCGTGGTGTATTCCGCGCGCAACGAACAACTCATCAAACCGCT
>JBKJIS010000263.1:0-8695 GCA_046598305.1 Thiobacillus sp. | reverse complement strand
AATCGGCACGTCGGTCTGCACAAAGGGGACATATGCATCACCGGGCAGGCTGCGCCCCAGCGCGCTGACGATGCCCTGCGAGGCTGACTGCTCAAAGCCAAACGGAGATCCGATTGCAAGCACCCATTGGCCCACACGTAGCGTGTCGGCCCGGCCAATCTGAACGATCGGAAGATCTTTTGCATCGACCTTGATCAGCGCGATGTCAGACAACGGATCGACGCCGATCACCCGCGCACTGCGTTCGCGCTTGTCTGAAAACTTGACGTTGATTTCGCGTGCGCCGCATTCCAGATTTGAATCAAGAAGCGGCGCGACCCCCATCCGATCAGTCGTGCGTCTGCGATACCGGCTGCATGCCAGACACTGCATCAGGATGGAGCTGCGGCCGCCCGGCCAGCGCCAGCACATATATCCGCTGCAAGTCCGCTTCGCTGACGTCGACAAACGTGTCGATCCTGGAAAGCGCGTAGACCAGATTGTCATGCGGGATCATTCTTTCCTCATCAGGCCTGGTCACGGCGAGGTTGCCCGACTGGCGGTGATGCCAGCTTTGCGGATAGCGCCGCCAGTCAAACGGATAGTTGAATACTATCGCCACCCCCAATAACACAACCGCATTGAGCAGCACCGGGCTGAACACATAGCCATAGCCCAATGCATGCACCGTTTCGCCGCCCAACACGGCATACAATGCAGTCGCGCCGCCCGGCGGATGCAGGCAGCGCAGGCCATACATGGCGGCAATCGACAGCGCCACCGCCAATGAAGCGGCGAGCATGGGCTCGGCGCCCAGCCAACGTGCACAAGCCACGCCAATCAAGGCCGATACCAGATGCCCACCGAACACAGGCCACGGTTGCGACATCGCACCGTGCGGCGCGGCGAACAACAGCACCGCCGACGCCCCCATCGAGGCGACGGCCAATATGCCACCGTGTCCATCCAGCCAAAAATGGCTGACCCACAACGCCGCCAGGATGCCTGCCATCCCGCCTGCAGCTGAAATCCAATGTTCACGCTCGGAAGCCGAATAAGCCAGTTTGCGGACCACTATTTCGAGCCTGATAGGTGTATAGGCAAGTGTGGGGACCCATGTGCAGCGACCACGAAACCTAACTCCGTCAGGACAGCGCTAACATGGACATTCACTCCGACAAGCGATCTCAACCCGTGCTCCAGTTACGCGGGCGCCGCATGCCGGCTATCTTGCAGGCCTGCTTGACGTAGCCGTAGGGGAACAACACGAACAGCCTTTTTTGCGCATCCCGCCCCACCCGCTCGGCCAGATGCTTGATGGCAAAGCGGGCATCCGCCGTGACCTGATGCTCATCGTAAAAGTCTCGCATGAAACGAATGACGTCCCAGTGATCATCGGTCAATTCAATATTCTCGTCCCGCGCCAAAGCCTTGGCCACCTCTTCGTTCCAGTCGGCAGAATCGATCAGATACCCTTCAGCATCACGCTCGGGAATCAAGGTTGCGAAATCGGTTGATTGCTCCATGACAGGCTCCTCAAATTGACGACAAGCCTAGTTTAGGGAATCCTAATGTATCTATCCAACGATATATTTCGATGTTTAATATCGAAAAACTAAATACAAACTCCATGGACACCGAACTCGCTCGTACCTTCCTGACCGTCGCCGCCACCGGTAATTTCGTCGCCGCCGCCAGCCGACTGCACGTCACCCAGTCCACCGTGAGTGCGCGCATCCACACCCTGGAAACGCTACTGGGCGCACGCCTGTTTCAGCGCGGTCGCAACGGCGCTGTTCTCACTCCATCCGGAAAGCGCTTCCTGCGCCATGCCAAGAACCTGGTGCGCACGGTCGAACAGGCGCATCACGATGTCGGCCTGCCGCAAGGATTTCGCGACGTGCTGACGCTGTCCGGGCGCATCGCCGTATGGGAAGGCTTCCTGCCGCACTGGGTGGACTGGATGCAACAGGCTGCGCCGGATGTATCACTGCGTCTGGAAATCGGCTTTGAGGCCGACATCATGCAAGGTCTGATCGAAGGCACTGTGGACATCGGCGTGATGTACACACCGACAACACGTTCTGGCCTGGTGGTGGAACCGCTGTTCGACGAAACCCTGCAACTGGTGACCAGCAACCTCAAACGCGGCTGGCCGGATGCGGGCTACATCCATATCGACTGGGGGCCGGAATTCCATGCCCAGTTCAGCGACCATTTCCCCGACGTGCCGCCCCCCGCCCTGGTCGCCAACATCGGCTGGCTCGGTGTACAGCAACTGCTGACCTACGGCGGCAGCGGCTACTTCCCGCAACGATTATTGCGGCATTATCTCGAAGCGGGGCAGCTGTGGCGCGTGCCTGATGCCCCACAATTCAAACTACCCGCTTTCATGGTTTATCCGCGCGATAGCGACAACGCCACGCTGAAGCAGGCGCTGGAGGGATTGCGCGAACTGGCTCGTGTGGAGCAGTCGCAGGACGCCTGATCAGGGACGGCACGCCCCCCCTCGCCACCGCGTTGCGTCAGCAAAGCCATGAGTGCGTGACTGGATGCGCTGCACTTCGGTGGAGACGATGTCGACGTAATCGGCCGCCTCGTTTATCGATGAACAGTGAACAGACAGGCCGGCAATTGTCGTAGACGTTTGACCACATGCTGCGTGATGGCTCGCCGCCAGCAGCACGAACTGCGATCACCCGGTTGCACGAAGGTGGTGTGCATCCTGGAATGGGTGACGTGGGCGCGGGTCAGCGTATCTCGGGCAGCACGATGTTGACTTCGATTACCTCGTAATTCCCCTGTTTTTCCAGCCCGACCTTGATGTCTTCCGGGTTGATCTTGACGTATTTGGAGATCACCGCGACCAGGTCTTTTTGCAGCTCAGGCAGAAAATCCGGACCGGCGAGGCCGACGCGTTCGCGCGCGATGATCAGTTGCAAACGCTCTTTGGCGACCGAGGCGGTGGGTTTCTTTTCGCCGAATATGTGGGAGAGCCAGGACATATTACTTGCCTCCGAACAGACGCTTGATCAGGCCGGGCTTTTCGTACTCGGCAAAACGCAACGGATGCGTTTCGCCGAGGAAGCGGCCGATCGCATCCAGATAGGCATCGGCCACCGGCGTGTCTTTTTGATGAATCGCAGGAACGCCCTGGTTGGACGCATGCAGCACGGCTTCGGATTCGGGGATGACACCGAGCAGCGGAATCCGCAGCAGTTCCTGAATGTCGGTGTAGGTCAGCATTTCGCCTTCGTGCGCGCGCTTTGGTGAATAGCGGGTGACCAACAGGTGTTCGATCACCGGCTCGCGGCCTTCAATGGCGCGGCGGCTTTTCGACTGGATGATGCCGAGAATGCGGTCGGAGTCGCGCACCGACGAGACTTCCGGGTTGGTGACGACGATGGCCACGTCGGCAAAGCTGAGCGCCATGATCGCGCCGTGTTCGATGCCGGCGGGCGAATCGCAGACGATGTAGTCGAATCCCTGGTGTTCGAGTTCCTTCAGCACTTTTTCCACGCCTTCCTCGGTGAGCGCATCCTTGTCGCGCGTCTGCGAGGCGGGCAGCACAAACAGATTCTCGGCGTGCTTATCCTTGATCAGCGCTTGGTGCAGGTTGGCGTCGCCCTGGATGACGTTGACGAAGTCGTACACCACGCGGCGCTCGCAGCCCATGATGAGGTCGAGGTTGCGCAGGCCGACGTCGAAATCGATGACGGCGGTTTTAAAGCCGCGCATGGCCAGGCCGCTGGCGATCGATGCGCTGGTGGTGGTCTTGCCGACGCCGCCCTTGCCCGAGGTGATGGTGATGATGGTGGCCACAAAGCTTCCTTTTTATTTGGGTTAGAGAGGTTCGATCACGATCTGGCTTGCGTCGGCCAGACGGATTTGCGCGGGCTTGCCCGCCACGGCGGCATCCAGCGCAGTGTCAAAGGTGCGATATACGCCGGCGATCGAGACCAGCTCGGCTTCGAGATGCGTGGTGAAAATCCGCGCCGAGGTGTCGCCGCGCGCGCCCGCGAGCGCCCGGCCCTTGAGCGGCGCATACACGTGGATGCTGCCGTCGGCGATCACTTCCGCGCCGGGGTTGACCGCAGCCAGCACCACGATGTCGCCGCCCGCCGCGTACACCCGCTGGCCCGAGCGCAGCGGCTTGTCGATGATGCGGGTGGGGACGGTGGCGGATGCCGTGGGTAGCGGGGCGGGCACCGCTTCAGGCTCCGGTTCCACCGCGACGGGCGCGAGCGCCGGCGCAGCCGCGTTCAGCACCAGCAGCCCCGCCCGGACTGCGGCGGCGGCCAGCTCGGGCGACGCGTTCTGCACCGCAAACGGATTCAGCCCCCGGCTTTGCAGCTCCTCCGCCAGCCAGGCCCAGTTGGGCGCGGGCGCGTCGGCCGACAGGCGTCCGCACTCGAACACCGCCGCCTCGCCGCCGAAAAAATCCGGGGTCGCGGCAAACAGCGTGCTGATGTGAGTGGCCAGCGCGACGTGCTCGGCACTGTTGAGGATGATCTGTATACCAGAGAGCCGCGTGGTCTTCAGTTCCAGCGCGGGCGTGGGGCGGGGCTCACGTCGGCTCGGCATGGTGGGCAGGGGGATGGAAATTCACGGAACCAGACAATCGAAAGCAACCCCGAGAGTCTAGCCGTACCTGCAACATGGGGCAAGACGCGTCGCCCCATTCTGATATTCAGGCCACCTCCTGCGGCCGCATCTGGCGGCTGCAGGAATTCCAGCACCTTGCTGCGCAGGTCGTGATACTGCGGATCGTGCGCCAGTTGCAGGCGCGCACGTGGCAGCTCGACACCGAGGATTTCGCCGATGGTCGCGGCCGGACCGTTGCAAAACGGGGTCAGACGCGCATGCCACAAGCTTAGGGCAGCGCTAAGCAGATCCACCTTTTGGCGGGGTTGCGCAGTCAGCAAATTGATTAATGGTTCCACTGTTGATACCATAAAACATAGCTGTTCTCAGAAAAATCCTCGACCCAATGCGGTGCGAACTGGAAAACGTCCGATTGGGCGATCTCAATAAAGCCATGCAGGGTGCCGAACAGGGGGGCAGCCTGAACCGACTCGCCAGTGCCACTGGCCACCAACTGGTTGCCATAAACCCAGCCAGCGTAGGGCGGGTGAGCACTACAGGCAGCTTTTAGACTATTTAAAGCAATTAGATTAAAGCAATCAGACTAATTAAAATAATGACTCGTGTTAGCAAGCAATCCCCGTCCAGGTTTAACGCGAAAAGGTGCGCAAGCATGTCGATTTGCAATGGGTTCATTTTAGGCGCGCCACGTTCTATCGCTTCGGCCGCAACGAGCCGGTCGCGTCCTTGTTCATGAACGCCGATTCCGCAAGCGCCACGGGGAAACCGAATCAAATCCTTGTACTGACCCTGGACGGCGAGCGCTACGGCCTGGTTCTGTCGGCGGTGGACAACGTGGTGCGTGCGGTAGACATCACCCCCCTGCCGCAGGCGCCGGATATCGTTCTCGGCGTGGTCAACGTGCGGGGGCGGGTGATCCCGGTGATCAACCTGCGCCGGCGCTTCCGCTTGCCGGAGCGGGAGATGATCCTGACCGATCAGCTTATCATCGCGCACACGGCGCGGCGGTCGGTTGCCCTGGTGGCCGATGCGGTGAGTGATGTGCTCGAATACCCCGAGGGCAGCCTCGTCGAGGCGCAAAGCATTCTTGCCGATGCCGGCTACATCGAAGGCGTGGTAAAGCTCAGCGACGGTTTGATCATGATCCACAATCTGGACACGTTTCTTTCCCTGGAAGAAGAAACCTCCTTGGATCAAGCAATGGAAAGCGATTGAGATGGGCCTGCGATGCACACTTCCCGATTCGCTTCTCTCCGGCTTGAGCGATTTTGTTGCCGCGCGTATTGGCCTGCACTTTCCGCAAGAACGCTGGCGGGATCTGGAACGAGGCCTGATCGCCGCCACGCCCGAGTTGGGCCATCCGGATGCGGAATCGTGCGCACGTTGGCTGCTCTCTGCGGCTTTGACACAAAGCCATATCGAAATTCTGGCCAGCCACCTGACCATCGGCGAAACTTATTTTTTTCGTGAAAAAAGGAGTCTCGAAATCCTCGAAATGCAGATCGTGCCGGAACTGCTCCGCGCCCGGCGCGATGGCGAGCGGCACCTTCGAATCTGGAGCGCGGGCTGCTGCACCGGCGAGGAGCCTTACTCCATCGCCATGCTCCTCGACCGGCTGATCCCCGATCAAACCGACTGGACCATCACCCTGCTGGCGACGGACATCAACCCGCGGTTTCTGCGCAAAGCGGCGGAGGGCATATACGGCGAATGGTCGTTCCGCGGGACGCCGGAATGGATTCGAACACGGTATTTCAAGCGGCGGGAAGACGGACGCTTCGAGCTATCCGCGCATATCAGGCGCAAAGTCACTTTTTCCTACCTCAATCTCGCCGACGATGTTTATCCATCGCTGCTGAACAACACCAATGCGATGGACGTGATTTTTTGCCGCAACGTGCTGATGTATTTCACCGCGGCGGGGGCGAAAAAGGTCACCCGAAATCTTCACCGTTCGCTGCTGGAAAACGGATGGCTGATCGTCAACCCGACGGAAACTTCGGCTATCCTGTTTCCCCTGTTCACGGCAGTCGAATTCCCCGGCGCTATGCTCTACCGCAAGGCCGAAGCCGACGCGCCACGGTATGCCATCGAATATCAGCCCTTGGCGCTCCAACCAGCCTTGTTACCGCCGGAGCCCGTTCCGCTGAAAGCTTTGCTACCGGTTGCAGCGGCGGAAATGCCGCCGGAGCCGCCGGGACAAACGGCGATGAGGGCGCCAGGCGACGCGCTCACGCAAGCGCAAAATGATTGCGCGGCGCAGTCCCTCAAAGCGCGGGACTGTGCCAACCGTGGCCAGTTCGGCGAAGCAATCGAATGGTGCCAAAAAACAATCGCTGCCGACAAAATGAATCCGGCGCGTTATTATTTACTCGCCGCCATTCAGCAAGAACAGGGACAGCTTGAAGCCGCCGCGCAGTCGCTGAACCGTGCGCTGTATCTCGATTCCGGGTTCGTGCTGGCGGACTTCGCTTTGGGAAATCTTCGCTTGTCGCAGGGCAAGCGCCGGGAAGCCGAGCGCCATTTCGCGAATGCGCTGGCGACACTGCGGTCGCACCCACATGACGAGATACTCCCGGAGTCGGAGGGGATGACTGCGGGCCGGCTCGTCGAAATCGTCACGTTCGTGTTGGCCAGCCTGCCGCACGCTACAGCGGCGAACGAATGAGAAGGAAACGCACATGAGCACGCATGAACCGGTTGCGCCAAAGACCCGGAAAGCGGCGATTGATTGGCGCGCAGTCCATCAACGTCTCGATGCCGCCCGTGCTGCTGTCGAGCACATGGGGGCGCCGAATGCCGGAGAAACACGGCGGATACTGAAGGCAAGAGCACAGGCGCTGGCCCGGGAGCCAGCGAAAACAGAGGCCGCCACTTCGAACCTGGAAGTCGTGGAATTTCTTCTGGCCTACGAGCACTACGCTGTCGAGTCGCGTTACGTGCGCGAAGTGACTCCCCTGGATAACCTGACGCCACTGCCATGCGCGCCGGCCTTCGTGCGCGGCATCGTCAGCGTGCGCGGCGAGATTATCTCGGTCATTGACATCAAAAAATTCTTCGAGTTGCCGGAGCAGGGGCTGACCAATCTTAACCGGGTCATCGTTCTGCAATCGCCGTGCATGGTCTTCGGCGTTCTTGCGGATTCCATCCTTGGCGTGCGTCATTTATCACTTACCGAAATCCAGCCGTCCTTGCCCACGCTCACCGGCATCCGGGAAAAATATCTGCGCGGCGTGACGCCGGAGCGCATCATCGTTCTCGACGCGGAGAAGCTCCTGCTGGACGAGAAGATCATCGTACAGGAAAGCCCGTAGGATGCGGTTCGTTCCTCACTGCGTCCTACGGACTGAATCAATACTAAAGTTTTATAAGGAGATCAATTCATGAGCATAGGCAAAAAAATTATTGGCAGCTACCTCATCGTGCTGGTGCTGCTGGCCATCATAACGGCGCTAGCGTTATATTCCCTCAAGGCGGCCGATAAGGCGTATACGGGGTTTCTCGACGTGGACACTCAGTCCATTATCCACGCCACAGAACTCGGGCGGGAGGCGCGGGACCAGGTCGCACAGTACCGCGGTATGCTTCTTTACCCCGACCAGCGCACCCGCCTGTTGAACGATCTGCGGGAGAGCGGCCGCCAGTTTGATGCGCTACTGGAGAAGCTGCGCAGCCTCTCCCTTTCCGAAGCGGAGGCGCGTCTCATCGATGAAATTGCCGATGTCCAGAAAAAATACACGGAGGGTCAAGAGCAGGGAATTCGGCTGCTAGAGGCTGAAAAACTCAAGGAAGCGCTGGACCTGAGCCACAAGCTGGTGCCTTTTTCTGGGGCCTTACGCGATAAAGTCGATCAATACATCAAGCTAGAGCAGGAACGGTTGGCCGAAGGGCGGTCCGAGGTTTCACGGACGATCGAGCGCAACTTCCTTCTGCTATCGTCAATTTCGATCCTCGCTATCGTTTTGGGGCTGGCGTTCGGCGTGTATCTGACGCAGCTCATCACCCGCCAACTCCGGGAAAGCATCGCCCAACTGTCCTCCTCCTCCTCCAAAATCCTCGCCACCACCATCCAGGTCGCCGCCGCCGCCGCCGAGACCGCCGCCGCCGTGAG
>JBKJIS010000112.1:0-8108 GCA_046598305.1 Thiobacillus sp. | reverse complement strand
CCCCGGGCGAGCGCAAGCTCGGGGCTGTCGGTCGCGCCTCGGGCTGCGAGGCGAAGGTTGTCGATGCGGAACTTCGCCAAGTGGCCGACGGCGTCACCGGCGAGCTGGCGATTTTCGGTCCGAACGTGATGCTGGGCTACTACAAGAATGAAGAAGCCACACACGCCAGCTTCTCGCCCGACGGCTGGCTGCGCACCGGCGATCTGGGCCATCGGGACACCGACGGCTTTTTCTTCATCACCGGCCGCATCAAGGAACTCATCATCAAGGGTGGCGAGAACATCGCGCCGCGCGAGATCGACGAGGCCCTGCTGCGGCACCCCGCCGTGCGCGACGCCGCGGCCGTTGGCGTTCCAGACCGTCACTATGGGCAGGAAATCATGGCCTTCGTCGTGCTGAAAGAAGGGCAAGCCGGCGCCAGGGAGGATTTGCTGTCGTTCTGTACCGAGCATCTCGGCCGTTACAAAACCCCAAAGGACATACGCTTCGTCGACTCGTTGCCGCGGGGACCCTCCGGCAAGGTCCAACGCCTCAAGTTGCTTGAACTTCTAATCTAGGAGTCTGGGCGGCAGAAGGCGTCGAAGCGAAAGGCGGCCCCGGCGAGGACAGTTTTTGCCGGGTTTGCAGCCCCATAGCCGTAGCTATGGGGCAAAAAGCCGGTAAAAAATGGACCGCTGCGGTCGCTTTGCAGCCGACGTTCCTTCTGCCGCCCAGGCTCCTAGGACAAAGCTGGCCCTGCAAAGCAGCACACCAGATTTCCAGGACGCCTTTTTGCATATATTCCCATCCACAAGCCTGTCCGGACCACCGGGCGTGCCGTTTTCATTCGCGCGCTCCTGCTGACGTGTGAGGCATGGTGCCTGTCAGGCCCGGCGCGGCAGCGTCAACGTCAGCGCCGCGGTGGAAGGCTACGCCTATGCCCGCGTCCTGGTTGAGGCCATCAAGCGCGCCGGGGTGCCCCTGACCAGCGAGACCTTGGTGAAAGCCCTCGAATCGGGCAAGAAATTCGATCTCGGCGGATTCGCCGTCGGCTTCACTCCAGACAATCGCACCGGCTCGAACGCCATCGATCTGACCATCGTGACCAGGGATGGGCGCCTCATGCGGTGAACGCCCCCGCCGGCAGGGGGCGGGCCGCTCTGTCGACCTGTTCTCAAACCCGCAGAGCGCAAGGGACGACCCGAACCTCTTGCGGCCTGCCGTCGAGACTTCGAGAAGTGCTGCGGGCTGCGCTCACAGCAGCCCGGTCATGCGATCGGCCGCAGCCTTCAGCGCATCGATGCGGGCGACCGCGTCGTCGAGCGTCATGCGCACCGTCGGCGCATGCACCGCGATCGCGGCGCGAACCTCACCGCCAGCGCCGAACACCGGCACAGCAACCGCGATGAGCCCGGCGATGAACTCCTCCCGGTCGCATGCATGGCCGCGCGCGGCGATGGCGTCGCACTCGGCGCGCAGCTTGTCGACCGAAGTGAGGGTATTGGCCGTCATGCGGACGAGCGTCAATTGACCAATCAATGCGTCCCGGTCGCGCCGCGGCATCAGTGCGAGAAACAGCTTGCCGCTGGCCGTACAGTGCAGTGGCACATGTGATCCAACGTCCAGCGTCAGGCGCAGCGGCCAATCCGCCTCGACGCGGTCAAGGTAGAGCACTTGCGCGCCGTCAAGCGTGGTGAAGTTGCAAGTCTCGCCCACCTGCCTGACAAGTTCTGCGAGCACCTCGTGCCGCAGGCCGCGCACCACGCCGTGGTTGAGGGTGTCGAAGGCCAGTTGGCGCAGCGTCGGCCCGACACTGAATGAGCGCTCGTCCACGTCACGCGTCAGAAACCCGGTCGCCAGCAACTGCGTGCAGAGGCGGTGCGCAGTGCCCTTGGGCAGCGATAGCCGCGTGGCCAGATCGGCCAATGACAGCGCGCGGCCCTCGTTGGCCAGCAGGGCCAGAAGGCGAAGGCTGCGCTCCGCCGAAGAGCCGGAAGCTGGCTCTTGGGCAGATCGCTCGGGTGCAGATGCAGGCACTACAAGATCAGCAGGTTTTTGATGTTTCATAAGGGTAAACAATTAAATTGGAACATTGTGTTCCGAAAAAATACTTCCTAAAATATGTTCGCGTTGTTTAATTATTTCATTGTTCAAAGGTCACATGAGTGAAGCGTTCGATTACATCGTCGTGGGGGCGGGCTCTGCAGGGTGCGTGCTGGCCGGGCGCCTGAGCGAAGATCCGGGCACCCGCGTGCTGCTGCTCGAGGCCGGCCCGCCGGACAAGTCGCTGTGGATCCATCTACCGATCGGCTACGGCAAGACGATGTGGAGTCCTACCTATAACTGGTGCTTCGAGACCGCTCCAGAGCCAACCATGAACGGACGCCGCATCTACTGGCCACGCGGCAAGACGCTCGGCGGGTCCAGCTCCATTAACGGCCTGATCTACATCCGTGGCCAGCGCGAAGACTACGACCACTGGGCGGCGCTGGGCAACGCCGGCTGGGGATACGACGATGTGTTGCCTTATTTCATCAAGTCAGAAGGCAATCAACGCGGCGCAGATGCATTCCATGGTGGGGCTGGCCCGTTGAAGGTGTCGGACATCGGCGCAAAGCACGAACTAATCGAAGCCTTCATTGGTGGCGCAAACCAAATAGGCGTCCCGCGCACAGACGATTTTAACGGTGTCCAGCAGGAGGGTGCCGGCTATTACCAGCTCACCACATTCAAAGGGTGGCGTTGTAGCACCGCCAAGGCCTACCTCTCGCCGGCTAGACATCGGAACAACCTGCGCGTCGAGACCGACGCTATGGCCACCGGTCTGCTCTTCGAGGATCGCCGCGCGGTGGGCGTGCGTTACCGCCAGGGCGGCGAAATGAAGACCGCGCGCTGCCGAGCCGAGGTGCTACTTTCTGCCGGCTCCATCCAGTCCCCACAACTGCTGCAGCTTTCGGGCGTCGGCCCGCGCGCTCTGCTCGACAAGTTCGGTATTCCGGTACAGAAAGACGCACCGGGCGTTGGCGAGAATCTGCAGGACCATTTGCAGATCCGCCTCGGCTACGAGTGCACGCAGCCCATCACCACCAACGACCAGCTGAACTCGTGGATCGGCCAGATAAAGCTGGGGCTCGAATGGCTTTTGTTGCGTACGGGTCCGCTGGCCGTGGGCATCAACCAGGGCGGCTGCTTCATGCGCGCGCTCGCAAACGGCGAAGGTAAGCCGGTGGCCACCACGCCGGACATCCAGTTTCACGTGGCTACGCTGTCGGCCGACATGGCCGGTGGCAAAGTGCATCCTTACTCGGGTTTCACGATGTCGATCTGCCAACTCCGGCCAGAATCGCGCGGTCACATTCGCATCCGCTCGCTCGACCCCTTTGTGCCTCCCGAGATGCAGCCCAACTACCTGTCGACCGAACTCGACCGCCGCACCGCGTTGGCCGGCGTGCAGGCTGCGCGCGCGATTGCCGCGTCCGCCGCGATGCGCCCGTACGTGAAGCGCGAGGTCAAGCCCGGGCCCGAGGCGACCAACGATGCCGACCTGCTCGAGTTCTGCCGCAACCACGGTGCCACGATCTTCCACCCGAGCGGCACCTGCAAGATGGGCAACGACCCGCTCGCCGTCGTCGATGCGCGGCTGCGCGTGCATGGCCTGGCCGGGTTGCGCGTGATCGACTGCTCGGCAATGCCGACGCTCGTCTCCGGCAACACCAACGCGCCGGCTGTGATGATGGCCGAGAAGGCCGTCGACATGATTCGCGAAGATTTCAGGCGCTGTTAAAGCGCAAGGGTGGAGGCCTCATCGGGCCTCCGATGTGACTGGTGAAAACAGGAGAAATGAAATGACTGAAGAGAAAGCAAGACTGACACGACGGCGGGCGCTCGGCGCCGGCGCAGCGGCACTGGCATCGGCAGGCGCCTTGGCAACGAGCTCGGCGATGGCCCAGACCGTCACGCGAATGAAGATCCAGACGGCGGTGCCGACATCGAGCATCTATTTCGATCTGATGAAGCGCTTCGGTGACCGCTGCGACAAGATGTCCAACGGGCGCCTCAAAATGGAAATGCTGCCCGACGGCGCGGTAGTCAACGCGTTCGAGATACTCGACGCGATCGACAAGGGCGTGGTCGACGGCGGCTTTGCCTGGACCCACTACTGGTCGGGCAAGAACACCGCCGCCGGGCTGTTCTCGAACCCGGCCGCCGGAGGGGGCACGGGAATGGACCAGCTCTCGCATATGGCCTGGCTGATGCAGGGCGGCGGCAATGCGCTGTACAAGAAGTTCTATGCCGATGTGTTGAAGCTCAATATCGAACCCTTCATGATTCAGCCCATGGGTCCAGACCCGCTCGGCTGGTTCAAGGCGCCGATCAATTCGCTCGCGGACATGAGGAAGCTCAAGTACCGCGCTCCTCCAGGTCTGGTGGGTGAGATTTGGAAGGAGATGGGTGTCAATGCGGTGGCGATGCCGGGCGGCGAAATCATTCCAGCGGCGCAACGCGGCGTGATCGACGCAGCCGAATGGATCGGCCCCGCCGATGACTTGATACTGGGCTTCCACACTGTGTTCAAGCATTACTATCTGCAAGGCTTGCACCAGTCGACCGATGTTGGTGAGCTGCTGATCAACAAGGCCCTGTGGAGCCGCCTTCCAGCCGACCTGAAGGCGATCATAGAGGGATCGGTGATGGCCACGATGATGGAGACTTACTCCTACAATGTTCAACGCAACGCGGTGGCGCTGGAGCGGCTGAAAACAGAGTTCAAGGTCGTCGTGCATGATACGCCGAAAGACATATTCCCGGCCTTCATCAAAGCGACCAACCTGGTCTACGAACGCGAGGCCGCCAAAAACCCGTTCTTCAAGGAAGTGCTCGAGTCGCAGCGCACGTTCGCGAAGATCGTTGTACCTTACTGGAATAAGATCCACGGGCTCTATTTCAACCTTGGCATGGATTCGCCCAACGCCAAGTAAGGCGTTGCTGTTTGTCGCGCAGCGATGCCTACGCGTCGCTGCGCGTTTTTTCGCCGACCTCCGGCTGAGTTGCGAAGGACTGATATGACGAACCACGATTCCGGCCTGGTGCGCGTGGCGCGCCGCCTCGACATGATCTCGCTCGCGTCCGGGCACATCACGGCCTGGCTGATCCTTCCGATGGTGCTTTCACTGACTTATGAAGTGGTCTCCCGCTACGTGTTCAACGCACCCACTCAATGGGCCTATGACATGACTTTCATGCTGTACGGCAGCTTTTTCATGTTGGGCGCGGCCTACACGCTGCAGCGCAAGGGCCATGTGCGGACCGATTCGTTCTACACCGAGTGGTCGCCGCGCCGCCAGGCCGCGACCGACCTCGCCTGCTACCTGCTGATGTTCCTGCCCTTTGTCGGCGTGTTCGTGTTCACTGGCTGGGGATATTTTCTCAAGGCCTACACCACCCACGAGACCTTCGTCAGCAGTTCCTGGCAACCGATCACCTGGCCGTTCAAGCTGGCCATGCCGCTGGCCGGCGCGTTGTTGCTGATCCAGGGGGTGAGCGAATGCCTCAAGTGCATCCACACGATACGCACCGGTGAGTGGCCGGACCGCCCACAGGCTCCCGAGGTGGCCGTATGAATCGCATGCCATCAGCCGGAGTATTTTCATGAGCCACGAAGTGCTGGGTCTCCTCGCGCTCGGCGTGCTGTTCGCCGTCATCTTCATCGGCTTTCCGATCGCCTTCACGCTCGGAGCCGTTTCTCTCGCGACCGGCTTCATCGCGCTCGGTCCGGTGGTCTTCGATCTGGCCGTGCTGCAGACCTTCTCGGTGATGCGCGACACGGTGCTCGCATCGATACCGTTTTTTCTCTTCATGGGCTTCCTGCTAGAACAGTCGGGGCTGGTTGAACGGCTGTTCAAGGGCATCCAGCAGTTGCTTGCCGGAGTGCGCGGGTCGCTCTACATCGCCGTGCTCGTCACCGCGACGATTTTGGCGGCGGCGACCGGCATCGTCGGCTCCGCCGTCACGCTGCTCGGTGTGTTGGCCGGTCCTTCGATGATCAAGAGCGGCTATGACGCCAAGATGAGCGCCGGTGCGATTGCCGCGGGTGGCACACTCGGCATCCTGATTCCGCCCAGCGTCATGCTGATCGTGATGGGGCCGGTGGTGGGCGTGCCCGCCACCGACCTGTTCGCGGCTGCAGTCCTCCCCGGTTTGCTGCTCGCGACCCTGTTTACGCTTTGGTGCCTGGTGCGCTGCTGGATCAACCCGGCGCTCGGCCCGGCGCTGCCGATAGAGATGCGCCCGAAGTCGCTCGGCCCGGTGGTGTTGGACCTCGTGATCGGTGTGCTGCCGGTCGTCGTGGTCATCATGTCGACGCTCGGCGTGATCCTGTTCGGCATCGCGACGCCGACCGACGCCGGCGCGGTGGGTTGCTTTGCGACCTTCGTGCTGACGGTGGGATCGGGCCGCATGACGTTCGAGAAGATCAAGAAGGCGGCACTTCAGACGCTCGAAGTCTCGAGCATGATTTTGATGCTGGTGGCAGCTTCGAACCTGTTCGGCTCGGTGTTCTCACGCCTGGGCAGCCCCCAGTTCATGGCGGAGTGGCTGCTCAGCCTCTCGCTGCCGCCGATGGTGATGCTGGCGCTGATCCTGGCGCTGATCTTCGTGCTCGGCTGGCCGCTCGAATGGGTGCCGATCGTGCTGATCGTCCTGCCGGTGGTGCTGCCGATCGTGCAGGCCGCCAACATCGACGTGATCTGGTTCTGTACGCTGGTGGCGGTGACGCTGCAGACGGCCTGGCTGTCACCGCCGGTGGCGCTGTCGGCCTACTTCCTGAAGGGCGTGGTGCCGCAGTGGGAGCTGAAGCAGATCTACGCCGGCATGGTTCAGTTCATGATCCTGCAACTGGTCGCGGTCGGGATCCTGCTGCTGTTTCCGAAGCTCGCCACCTGGTTGCCCAGCATCAACAACTGACGGCGTCTGATCGGTCGTCGTCGGCGGCAAGGCCGCAGCCCCTCATCGCGACGGCGACAGCGTTCGTATCACCAGTGCGCTGACGATGCCGAGCAGAATCGCCCATTCGAGCGAGAGCGTGATCGTCGCCAGCAGCGTCACCACCAGAGGTACACGCTCGCGCGGGTCTTCGTGCCACAGGCGTACGATCTCGCGCCGCTCCACCAGGCCCCAAGCCACCATCATGAGCAAGCCCGAGATCACTGTCAGCAGCAGGTAGCGTGCCAGAGGGCCGACGAAGCGAGGATCAGGACGAGGAACAGCGCTGCGCTCACGGCCGCCAAGGGCGTGCGCGCGCCCGACTCGGCGTTGACGCCGGAGCGGTTGAAGGAGCCGCTGGCCGGGTAGACTGAAAAGAACCACCTGGCCAGATTAGCCCGAACTTTTATCCTTCCTGAGGATGTAGGCTCGCGACCCCGCTGAACTCCGGAGCATCATCAAAGCCGCGGAAATTGGACGGCGACAAGTAGGGCCATTGGCTTACAAACAACTACTTTCTGTCGAACTAGTATTCATGAACAAAAGTTTTAATCATCCCGTTTTCCAAACTTCCAGGAGCATTCCATGAAACTAGCCCTCACATCCCTCGCCCTCGCCGCCTTCGTCATGACCGGCTGCGCCAACATGAGCGAAACCCAGCAAGGCACGGCCAAAGGTGCCGGCATAGGCGCTGTTGCAGGCGCTGTGCTGGGCGCTGCCACCGGCGGCTCCAAAGGTGCTGCTACAGGCGCTGTGCTGGGCGGTGCTGTCGGCGCCGGCGGTGGTTACCTCTGGTCGAAGAAAATGCAGGACCAGAAAGCCGCGATGGAACGCGCCACCGTGGGTACCGGAGTGGCCGTCAGCCAGACTTCCGACAACCGCCTCAAGCTCGACATTCCTTCCGACATCTCGTTCGCCACGGGCCGTTCGGATATCAATTCCAACTTCGCCCCCATCCTGAATCAGTTTGCATCCAGCCTGAACCAGAACCCGGTGACTACGGTGACCATTGTTGGCCACACCGACAACGTCGGTAGCGATGCAGCCAACAACCCACTGTCCATGGACCGCGCCAACAGCACGCGCAACTACCTGGCAGCCCGTGGCGTTGCCAACAACCGCATCGCCACCGATGGCCGCGGCGAGCG
>JBKJIS010000118.1:0-3701 GCA_046598305.1 Thiobacillus sp. | reverse complement strand
TTCGCAAACTTGCTTTTTACTCCTCCGCCTCGCAGCGGTGGGAGGTCGGCTAGATGATTCTCAGATACTCATACCACAAATTTAAGCGTTTGACCGGCTTGTAATGTGGCTTTGGGCTTTGTAGGTCGGGGCGGCGTAGCGTACCCGGCAATTGCCCGCAGTGCGTCGGGTTACGCCATTCTGGCTAACCCGACCTACAGGATACTGATTGTCCAGGTTTTTTTACTCAACGTCCCTTAAACTTGTGGCATGAGTGTCTGACCCCGTTTTTTCCGTTTTTTAGGCTATGGTCGCGAATAAGGGCGTAGGAACTCACGAAAGACGGTGAGGATTGCGCGGGAGGCACCGGCTGCGACGGTGCATATTTGAAGGGTTTTAGGCCAGCGCGATGCCATAGGCATGGCGCTGACAATTGCTGTCGCCGCCAGGACGGCGGAGTGAAGCCGTCGCCGTAGGCGTGGGCGGAAGCAATAGGGTTGCACCGGGCGCCGGAGCATCCCCCGCTTGCGGGGAACAAGATGACCGCCGAACTCGAGAAGCACGGCCGCGTGCTGGGTTACTTGGCCGTACGCACTTTAATGCAGTGCTGTGGAGTATATATACTCCTCAGCATAGCTTATGAATGAAACAATCAGCAGCCTCCGGCTGCGGTGCTTCCGGTCGTACCTGGGGAGCCAAACATGACAGGATGATGTAGTGCTGAGGAGTATATATACTCCTCAGCATCGCATTGGGTTAATATGCAACGAACAACCCAGTCCAAGCCTCGGCATGGGTAGATCCACCTTGACGGAGGTTGGTTGCCCCAGATATAACCAATAGCAGGGTGATGCTGTGGAGTATATATACTCCGCAGTATCACCCTGCCAGCTGACTCATATGAATAAAACACGAATTCAGATAGCAAAGCCGGATATCGTTGCCTTCTTTGATGCGCATCCCAAGCGCATCCTTAAGTTGAAGGAAATCGCAGCCATTTTGTCTCGTGAGCGGGAGTTTTGGCGTCTTGCGCAGCGCACCAACACTCAGCAATTCATCAAGTTTCTAATTGAAAACAACAAGCTCAAGCGGTTTGATTTCCCCTTCCCCTATCGATCCGAAACCCGCTATGTCTGGGGTGACGTTCCGCTACTGGAGGTTCTACTCACCCTGAAAAAGGATGCTTACTTCAGTCACTACACTGCGGTTCGCATGCACGGGCTTACCGAACAGGTGCCAAAGACGATTTATCTTAATCACGAGCAGCGACCTCAGCCCCAGAATCCTCACCTAGAACAGGGCCGAATTACGGCGGCTTTCAGCCGGCGCCCCCGAGTGTCTCAAAACGCTATTGATTTCGGCGACGTACGCATTTGCATGGTAAATGGCATGCATACCAACCAGCTAGGTGTGGTCAATGAGGACGTCAGCTATGACAGCGACACGAAAGTCAGTGTGCGACTGTCGAATATTGAGCGCACCTTGATCGACATCGCAGTTCGCCCGACCTATTCAGGTGGTGTATTTGAAGTGTTGAAAGCCTTTCGACTGGCCCAAGACCAAGTATCGGTCAATGCTTTGGTCGCCATGCTACAAAAGATTAAATACGTTTACCCGTACCACCAGGCAATTGGGTATTACCTCGAGCGGGCCGGATATAAGCCGCGTCTTTTAGATTTGTTGCGAGGCATCCCAATGGACTATGACTTTTACCTCGCCCATGAAATGGGTGAAACAGAATATGTCAAAGATTGGAGGCTATTTGTTCCAAAGGGGTTCTAGTTTGGCCACAAGCGCAAGCACAAAGTCAAAATAAAAGTCGAAGTCTTCCAGATTTGTTTCTGGAGCGACTGTAGCCTGCACAGCAGGAAAATCTGCACGATGGAATTCACGAAACTCCCCGATCTTGCCCAGTAACGACAGGGGGACTTTTTTTACTTCGAACATGCCTGCAAGAGTCCCCTGCGTTTGCTCCGATGTAAGACTGAGAGCAAGCTGGGTTTCAAGCACGTGAATATCAAGGAAATCCCGCGCACGTGCGCTGCCAGCTCTACCGCGTCTGATCACGCTACCGTATTCAGGCATCTGCTGACAGATCGCGCGCAATTTTTCGCAAACAATCATCTCGGGCGAGTAAACAAAAATTCGGTAGCCATCCAGTTCAACTTGCAGCTTTCCGTCTGTGTACTCGAACCGGCTCACATCAATTAGAAATTTCTGTCCTTGGCCGATTGATACCGCTCGCTTACGCAGCTGATCGATGTCCCCTTCGAATTCCTTGTATTGAGCATATGGGATCAGTTTGAATTCGACGGCATACCCTCCCCAAAAGCTAGCCATATCCTCAGAAATGGCTTTCGGCTTTTCTTCCATCTTCACGTCAAATACCACATAGCCATTTTGACGGAAGGTTTTGTCTAGCGTTTTCTCGACTCGGCGACAGAAAGTCTCTACATCCTCTGGCCAGTCATGCCGCATGGAAAAATCGAGATCCAGTGAATACCGAGAACCGAGACGGTGAATCAGATGTAGTGCGTTCCCCCCCTTTAATACAAGGTTGTCAAACATGTCATCATCCGCAAACATTGCTGTCACAGCAATCCGCTTTATTTGTTCGAGAGTCAGCCTGGTGTCAGGTTTCTCTCCCGCCATCTTCTTCGCCATATGTGTACCGCAATTGTTGGATTGAATCGTGTTCAGATAACTGGTTGTGCATTCCACGCCATTCGGCCACCCAGTCCACCGTGATCCGGCCACCTGTTCCACGATGATCCGGCCGGGTCAGCCGGAGCGGAGCGACTCAAGATTTTCAGGTTAAGTTGTTTGATTGTCGGCTGTCAATTCCCCCCCTTTCTTTGCGCACAAATCGATGGGGTCACCAGCGTAATTTACGCCATCCGGCCTGCTGTGTCGGGTTCAAAAAAGTCCAGGCAACCAAACGACTTTGTTTTTGCCCTTGGCTCATGGCAATGGTTTTGTGTTCCTGCACGCCAGCCCGATTCAGCGCCGCGTAGATGCCGGGTAGGCTGGTTGATTTCGACACCAGGGTGGTGAACCAGAAGCTGCGTGTGGGGATTTGCTTGCTTTCGCCGATCATGCGCTGGATAAACCCTTCTTCGCCACCCGCGCACCATAATTCCGCATCCTGGCCGCCGAAGTTCAAGTTAGGTTGGGTTGAAGTCTCGTTGCCTGGTTTGCCCAGATTGTTCCATTTTCGGTGCGTGCCTGCACTGGCCTCAGCCTGAGAAACATGAAATGGCGGGTTGCACAGGGTCAGGTCAAACCAGTCATCATTGAGCACGATACCGCTGAAAATTGCGTTCGGAGATGGTTGCAAACGCAAGCTTATGTGCGGTGCCAGTGCTGGATTGGCATCGAGAACAGATTGCGCATTGGCCAGCGATTCTGCATTAATGTCGGTCGCGACAAAGCGCCAGCTGTATTCACACTGTCCGATCAAGGGATAAATGCAATTTGCGCCGGTGCCAATATCCAGCACGTGTATCGACTTGCCTTTGGGGATGACCCCCTTGTTGCTGGTGGCTAGCAGGTCGGCCAGGTGATGAATGTAATCGGCACGCCCCGGCACTGGCGGGCAAAGAGTGTGCGGCAGGATATCCCAGCCTTGAATACCGTAGCTGTCTTTCAGCAGCGCGCGATTCAGCGCCTTTACCGCAGCCGGGTCGGCAAAGTCTATGCTCTGATCGCCATGCGCATTCACG
>JBKJIS010000048.1:0-3529 GCA_046598305.1 Thiobacillus sp. | reverse complement strand
ATAATTCTTTGCATCTCTGCGAGTTGGCCCCTGCCGAATCCTTTGTCTGCCAACCCGTCCAGTAGCGCCTTGCGTGTTTCCGGGTCAATCCAGATGGCTCGCAGTTGGGCTTCATCCCTGAAGAACTCTGGCAGGGCACCATACAGGCTTCCCAGAAACTCGGCTGCGGATAGTGGCTTGCCATCTGCTCCCCAATAGCTGGTGGCACTCATGCTCTGGATGGTGCGTTCTTTGCCGTCGGCCAGCTTCACCTTGATGCGTGCCGGGCGCGGCAGAGGCGGATCGCCGTCCGTGCCTGTGTCTCCCACCTTGCCTGGTCCGGTGTCGGGCGGCCTTGGCGTAGGCGGCGTCGGGTCAACGGGCTCACCATCCCACTCGGGGTCCGAGAACAACTGATGCGCCTTCACAAAGTCGTAAATCGTGAAGTAGCCTGCGGCTGTCAGCGCGGGGTCAATGTGTTCGGCGCGGGTTTCGGCTTCATTCATGGGGGCATCACATAAGGTGCGAAGTCATTGCTGTCCCGCGTGAGCAACTGCATCAGTTTGGGGTGAATAAACAGCTTTTCTTTGGCTTCGGCATTCTCCACCAGCACGCCAATCTCGACCAGTTGTTTTAGATACACCGATGCGGTCTGGCGTTTGGCAATGCCGGCTTCCGTCAGGTTGGCGATGCGACAATAAGGCAGCTCAAAAATCAGATTCACCAGTTCGTGGGTGTAGATCTTGGGCAGGCGGCTTTTGACGTAAGCCGTGGTGTGCTCGGTCAGCGCACGCATGGCGGCAATCTTGGCGGTGGTCCACGTTGCGGTTTCCTCAATGCCCTTGAGGATGTAAATAATCCATGGTTCCCACTGTTGCTCGCGCGTCACCTGCAGCAGCAGGCGGTAGTAGTCGGCCTTGTTCTGAATGATGTAGCGGCTCAAATACAGAATCGGCAAGGTCAACAAGTTTTGTTCAATCAAAAACAGGCTGTTGATAATGCGCCCCGTGCGCCCGTTGCCGTCAGTAAACGGGTGGATCGCCTCAAACTGGTAGTGCCCCACCGCCATGCGGATCAGCGGGTCATGCTCTACCTGGTTGTGCAGGTAACGCTCCCAGTTGCCCAGCAAGTCTCGCAGCACGCCTTCACCCTCGGGCGGCGTGTACACAATCTCGCCGCTTGCGCCGTTGGAAAGCCGCGTGCCAGGCGTGCGCCGCACTGACATTTGCACGGCCTTGATGTGGGTGCAAATGTCTTCAGCGCTGCGGGTACTCAGCGGGACCTGGCCCAGCGCGCCAAAACCCTGCAGCAGCGCGCGGCTGTAGCGCAGCGCCTCCTTGGTGGCCGGGTCGGCATGTTCTTCATTGCGCTGGTGTTGAAACAGCTTGTCTGCCGTGGTGACGATGTTCTCAATTTCCGAGCTGGCTCGCGATTCCAGCAAGGGCAGGGTGTTGATCAGCACCGCCTGATTCGGTATCAGCTGCGCCGCCTGCTTCAACTCAGCCAGCGCCGCGCGCGCCGTGATGCATTGCTTGAGAACGGCCCGCGTCTCCAACTCTGCGCCCGGTGGCAGCGGCGGCAGAGTGTTGTAAGGCTGGTCGGCCTTCCAGGGCGTCGCTTGCTCAGACATGCGTATGTTGATGTTTCATGATTTCTTCGACATATTGGCAGTTTATGTCGATGGCATCAACACGTCAATTGTATGTGTCGATATTTATTGGTTTAATCGACATATATTTTGCTTGTGTCGATGTGGCCATGCTTTGGATGCTGTCATGTATAGGAAATGACGATTTCTTTACAGGTGCGGAGTGATGTGTCTAGAAAACGGAGTTTTTTGGTCGCAGCGCGCCGCTGAAGGCTTGGTGCAGCAGCGACTTTTTCAGATCGTCCAGGGAGGCCAGCTTTTGTTGGTAGATGGATTCGAGGCGTTGGGTTTCAGTTCGAAGCTTTTCAAGATTACTGGCAATGTTTCTTTGTACCTCTACAGGCGGCCGTGCAAACTCAAAATCCTTGATTTGCTGTCCGCTGATGTGGGGAACCCCGCTTCCCGTTTGAACGCCGAGGATATGTCGGGTGAACGCCATGCTTCCAACAAGCAACATTAAGAATCGGCTGTCAAGATTGGGCCCACTGCGAAGACATGCTGTTCGCTGAACCAGCAAACACGGCAGATCATCGCTTGAGATCGTCGCACGTTTTAGCCCAGCTTTCACCCAAGGGCGGTCCATTGCCAAGACAACGTCACCCGCCGCCAAGTGATATTTGGCGTAGATTGCGGCATCGCTCGCTGGCCATTTTTTAACGTCATCCCACCGGAGACTTCCTTGAACGATGTTGTCGCCTCTCAGCAGGTTCACGCCGTCCGCAGCCTCCGTATATTGGTTGCTTTTGAATGCAAAGCCGACGAGAAGATCGATCTCAGCGCCCAAAGTGGTCTGTTTCCAATTTCCGTCAGACCTAGAAAAAACGGATTGCAAATAGCTCTCAAAAAGCGCTTGTGCATTCTGGAGATTCTTTTCGACGTTGGTTTTGGCGGTGGCGATGCCGTCAAACGCTTCGTCGAGGATGGCGACGATGCGCTGCTGCTCGGGCATCGGCGGAATGGGAATTACAACTCTGCTCGCTAATTCGATGTTCAGATTTCGAACTGTTGAGCCGGCGGCCAAACGATCAAATTGACCGTAGACAAGCGGTGAGCTCAATAAAAAGTACAAAAAGTCAGGGTTCAGCGCCTTTTGGTAGTCGGACAGCACGAGCCATCCGTCATGAATGCATCCTGTGGTCCGCATGATGTATGGGCGTCCAAAACTCATCGAATTGGAAAGAATGAAGTCGCCGTCATGAACTAGGCGTGACCGAGCTACGCCCGCCGGTCTAATTTTCTCAGCTGTAGTGAAGATGAATTTATCGCTGGCGCTGGCGTCACTTATCTTGACCCAATTCACGCCATCGGCCGCGTCGGTCAAAAAGGCTTGTATCGGACGAGGTGATCCGCCGCGGGCAATAGTGCATGCTTCACCAAGTGTCTTTTCGATCCAGTCCCCGCTCACACCAGCTCCCGGATTGCGGCCAAAATCTCAGCGCTCTGTGCGTCAAGTGCGGCAATCTCATCCATGATGTCCTGCGGACTGCGATGCGCCACCTCATCTCCACCGTTCGGATTTCTCACGGACAGGTCAAAGCTACCGGCATTGATCGCGGCCACATCCACCGACCAGGATCGAGAAGAGTCCGCGGATGTCTTCTGTAGCTTGATGAACTCCGCCATGTCCGCGTCATTGAGCGGATTGGTCTTGCCCATGTTCCGCCCCACATCCAGCTGGTAGTACCAGACCTTGCGCGTAGGCGCACCTTTCTCAAAAAAAAGAACCACGGTTTTCACGCCCGCGCCCTGGAAGGTGCCGCCGGGGCAATCGAGCACGGAGTGCAGGTTGCAGCTTTCCAGCAGCAGCTTGCGCAGGCTGACGCTGGCGTTGTCGGTGTTGCTTAAAAAGGTGTTCTTGATGACGATGGCGGCGCGGCCGCCTGGCTTGAGTATCTTGATGAA
>JBKJIS010000313.1:0-6821 GCA_046598305.1 Thiobacillus sp. | reverse complement strand
ATGGAAAATCCGCTGGTGGTGATTGCCGCGCCGAGCCATCACATGGCAAATGAACGCGGCATTCTGCCTGCGCGTCTGGCTGAAGAGAGCTTCATCAGCCGCGAGCCGGGTTCGGGTACGCGCATGGCAGCCGAACGTTTTTTTGACGCGACGGGTATCCGCCTCACCACCGCAATGGAAATGAGCAGCAACGAGGCCATCAAGCAGGCCGTGCAAGCGGGCCTGGGCCTGGGGGTCGTCTCTATTCATACTCTGGAAATGGAACGTGCACTGGGTCGCCTGGCGATTCTGGACGTTCAAGGATTCCCGATTCTGCGTCACTGGTATGTGGTGCACCGCCCGGCCAAGCGTTTTTCTGCGGTGGCGCAGGCTTTCCTCGATTTTGTCATGAACGAAGCCGGCAGCCTGCTGGCTCAACCTCGCACCTGAACGACACTAGTCCGCAAATTTCTCGCGGCGCAGCACCTGAGTATCGGAGACAAAGCACGCCAGATGATGGCCCCGCTTCATCAGCTTCTCAATGTCCACCATCACTTCTGTCAGCTTGGATTCGGTAACAACCAGGATGAACAGAATATTACTTCCGCCTTCGAGTGAACCTGTCTGCAGCCCGGCGCTCCCCGCGCCGCGGGCTTCCAGGATGGTATAACCCGAGGTGGCATGCGCTTCGGCCATAGCCACCAGACGCTCTTCCAGCGTCATGTTGGCAACAATGTTGATGAGCTTCATCGGATGGAGTTGAGGCATGGTTGATCCTGACTTACACACCCGCCAGGCGGGTAGCGAAATAATGGTAAAGCGGGATGCCGACGATCACATTGAACGGAAACGTCACCCCAAGCGAGAGGGTTAAATAATAGGATGGATTGGCTTCAGGGATAGCCAAACGCATGGCAGGGGGGACAGCAATGTAGGATGCCGATGCGCCCAGGACTGCTACCAGCATGGTGCCGCCCACACTGAATCCTAGCCAATAGTGCCCGACCAGCAAGCCCGCCGCGCCGCCGATCAAGGGCATTAATATGCCAAAGGCCACCAGAAACCAGCCGACGCGCTTGAATTCTCCGATGCGTTTGCCAGCTTCCATGCCCATTTCCAGCAGGAAAAGCGACAACACGCCCATAAAAAGGGTGCTGAAAAATGGCGTGATCGTGGCCAGGGAATCCGGCTTGACGACAAAGCCGATCAACATGCCGCCAAACAGCAGAATCACGCTGCCGTTGGTAAATGCGTCTTTCAGTAACTCGCCCATATGATTTTCACGCGCGTCTTCATCACTGTTGGCCTGGTTGCCCCGTGAAAACCGGGCCAGCAGGAGTCCCACAATAATGGCCGGCGACTCCATGATGGCCAGCATGATGACCGGATAGGACTCATACGTGATCTGCTGCGCATTGAGGTACGCGATCGCGGTTAGAAAGGTACCCGCGCTGACGGAACCGTAGTGTGCTGCGATGGCCGATGCATTGAGCTTGTCGAGCCGGCCTGCAAGCAAAATGGTGTACGCCAGGATGGGTAAAGCAAAACCCAACACCAGTGCGGCCCCCACGGCTTTAATAGCTTCACCCAAGTTCGCATGCGACAACTCAATGCCACCTTTGAGGCCGATACCCAGCAGCAGGTAGATCGACAGCGCCTTGGCCAGTTCGGGTGGAAACTTGAGATCAGACTTGACGCCCTGCGCCAGAAACCCCAGCGCAAAAAATAAAACCGCCGGTATCAGCAAATTGCTTACATCCATCGTGCCTCCTTCGCGCTCATGCCAACGGCAGGTGAGCGTCATGCATAAGGGATCAAACCATTGCTGCCGTGCAGGCAGCAAATCACCGACACCTTAAGCAAATTGAGGCATTATGAATAGTGAATGTTTTTGATCAAACCCATTAGCATTGCTTATGGGTTTGATGCCAGCCAAGTTAGCCGGCTTCGCGCAGATAGGCCTTGATGGCCGTCATGACCGCTTCGGCTTTGATAACCAGACCCAGATCGATCATCTCCGACCCCATCACCGTGGGCTGCTGGTTGTTGGGCGGCACCGGAAGCGACACCAGATTATTGGCTTCTTCGCGGAAGAACACCGCAGCGATCACACCAGCGAAGAGGAATTTTTTGCCGCCACCCGATTGCGCCGGGCGCAAGGAATCCGGCTGATAAACAAAAACCGGGCTGCCGCTGGAGCCGGGATAGACCGCCGCATCGATCAGAAACTCCGGACGGCCTTCGAAATTGAGCTCCATCGGCGTGGCGGTGGTGCCGCGCCGCATGATCGGCATCAGGTTAACCTGATCCCATACTCCGCTTGGGTAGCCGATGAAGATCACCTGCTCCATCGCATCGAGTGCACGCAAGGTTGCGGCATCGGGCACCAGATGGCTGTCGATCGCGTGGTAATACAACTCGGCGCCCTGGTCGCGCGCCGCCTGCTCCAGCGGGCGCAACGAAATAATAGCGAGGTCCACTTCCGGGTCAGGGTGCAGAAACCAGGCATGCGAGAAGTCGTTGATGTTGATTTGAAAGCGTTCGCCCAACGCAGGTTGGCCATGACGCTTCTGTGTAAATACCAGGCCGCCGCTGCGCACGCCCTCAACCAGATGGCGATTGGTGACCACGAAGGCATGCACGCCACTGCTCGTTGTGTGGCTAAACACGAACGCGGTGCCAGAACCCTCGCTACCGTCTTCCAGCACCGTATCAACCCGGATAGTGTTGAACAGCAGCTTCTTGGTGATGGAGTTGATTTCCAAGGTGCAACTCCGATCAGACAGCAGCCGGTTTGGGCTTTACCGGGCAGAACAGGTCTTCTTTGGCGTCATCGCCCAAGCGTTCATAAATGGCGGAAATGGCCTGATCTTCAGTCGGGAAAATGTTGTCCTGGCCAATCAGCTCGAACAGGCTCGTGTTGCGCATGACATCCAGCACCTGTTTCTTCAGCCCCGAGAACACCAGCGTGACGCCCGCCGACTTCAGACGGTCGATCAGGTGATGAACGACCTCTTCGCCCGAGGCGTCGAGCTGGTTGATAGCGTCACCCACAATCAGCACATATTGGGCTTTGGGGCGGGCGGCCAGGCCTTCCAGCACGGCGTCCTCGAAGTAGGAGACGTTGGCAAAATACAGCGAGCCGTCGTAGCGCAGCGCCATGATGTGCTCGCTGGTCGGCAACTCCGGATTGACCTTGATATCGCGCAGCGTGCCGTCGGTGTAACGCCCCAGCAGCGCGACGCGTGGCTTCATGGTGCGCATCAGGAACAACACGATCGCCAGCCCGGCGCCGACCAGAATGCCTTTGTCCAGATGCGGCGCTAACAGGAGCGTGGCGATAAAGGTGACGATGGCGGCCGCGCCGTCGTGCTTGTGCGCGAGCCAGGCATGCTTGATCGCTTCGATATTCACCAGGCCGCCCACGGCCATGATGATAATGGCCGCCAGCACCGCCTGCGGCAGGTGATACAGGAGCGGGGTGAGGAACAGCAGCGTCACCAGCACCACCATCACAGTAAACACCGCCGACAGCCCGGAGGTCGCCCCCATGCTGACATTCACCGCCGTGCGTGAAAACGAGCCCGACGACGGATACGCCTGCGAAAAACTGCCGACCAGATTGGCCAGTCCCTGCCCGATCAATTCCTGGTTGGGATCGAGGCGCTGACGGGTTTTGGCGGCGACCGCCTTGGCCATCGAAATGGCCTCCGTGAACCCCACCAGCGCAATCACCAGCGCGATGGAAAGCATGGCGCCGAGCTTGTCGAGATCAAACGCCGGAGCGCCGATTTTGGGCAAACCCTCGGGAATCGCGCCCACCACCTCGCCGCCGCCGATCAGCTTGAATTCATTCTGCGTGACCTTGCGAATGCGGTAGGTCGCGTCATCCAGCTTGATCCCGTCCGGCGCACGGCCCTCCGGATACACCGCCAGCGTCTTGCCATCGCCGCCGACCTGGCGCACGACGGGAATTTTGCGCAGAATCTTGCGCTCGGCAGCCGAGGCTGCTTCGGCATCCTCTAAGGACAGCCGTGCCAGCGCGATGCCCGCCTCCAGATTGACCGCCTCGGCATTGCCATGCCCCCGAGCCTTGACCACGACCTCCAGCGCTTTCATCTTGGTGCCGATTTCGGCATTCAGTCGATCGATTTCCGCGTTGGCCACGATGACTTTTTCCACCTGGACGCGCAGCTCGGGATCGGCCACCTGTTCGAACGAGCCCTTGGCGTTCTTCTCGAAGCCCGTCGCGTAGGCGATCACCGTGGTCAACACCACAGCGACCAGCACGCCCGGCACTTTCGGCGCGTATTTTTTCAGTACCAACATCAGCGCCATTGCGCCCAGCCCCATTGCCAGCGTCGGCCAGTGGGTGTCGCCGACCTGCTTGAACACGCCGATAATGTCGTTAATGAAAGACTCGGTCCGCGGCATCGACACGCCCAGAATCTTGGACACTTGCGACAGCGCAATGATGATCGCCGCCGCGTTGGTGAAACCGACGATCACCGGATGCGACAGAAAGTTGACGATGACACCCAGCTTGAACACACCCAGCGCCAGCTGAATCAGGCCAACCAGCAGCGTCAGCATGATCGCCAGCACGATGAACTCCTCGCTGCCAGGCGGCGCCAGGGTTGCCAGCGCCGACGCGGTCAACAACGAAACCACCGCCACCGGGCCGGTGGCCAACTGATTGGACGAACCCCACATCGCGCCCACCACCACCGGCAGGAACGCCGCGTACAGGCCGTAATAAGCGGGCAGGCCGGCCAGTTGCGCGTACGCCATCGACTGCGGAATCAGCACCAGGGCGACGGTCAGGCCGGCCAGGAAGTTGATCTTGACCGCATCCGTCGTGAGCGGAAACCAACGCAAAAAAGGGAAGAAACGGGCGTAACGATTAAGCTGAGATTGCATGCTGGCGAACCAATCAAAAGCCGCGCGGGGAGCGGGGAAATAAAATAACTTGGTATTATATCAGCAAACCCTAATCACCTTCCCCGACCCCAACAGGCATGTTCTCCAACCCCTCCGGCATCACCCGCGCCCTGCAATCCTTCCGTATTGAGAACCAGGCGTTGTGCTACAGCAATTTCATTCCAAAACTCTACAACTGGTGCCTCAAGCTGGGATTTACCCGCGACAGCATCATGCCTTCGCGCGCATTTTGCTCGGATGAAAGCCAGGGCGTGCCGATCATCCTGCTCGCCAAGCATTTTGGCGTATTCCCGTTCAATCACGGTCGCGTAGGCGGCATCGTGTCAGTTGATCGCCATGGCCCGCACGCGGACCACGGCAAGGACCTGATGCTGCTGCAATCGAGCCATGTCGGCCATGACCCGGACACGGGTGAGTTTGGCGTCTATCGGCGCATGCATACCGAGAACGCCCACAACAGCTGCAGCTGCGGCAAGATCGGCAACATCCTCGAGTGGTATCGCACCGAATATCGCTATGCACGGGAAAACGTTCGACTGACCCGTTTCGATGGCCAACCTGTGGTGCTGGTGGATAATCTGCTACTCAATACCGAACGCAAGCAGGGGCTGTTTCTCAATCTTGAGCGGCTGGTTCAACACGATGCCATGGGTAAGTTTTACACTCTCAACACGCTCAGCACCGCCTATGCGCTACCCGCATCTGACGCGCTGATCGAACGTCTGGGTGAAATGTCATGGCCCGAACACGGCAGTGTCGAGATAGGGGGCCGGCTTGCGCCCGAGGATTTTTTCTTCAAGCGCATTTTCGCCAACCACGACCCCTTCCAGGACCAACTGGAACGCAACATGCTCGCGCCCATGCCCTGGATCGTCAGCGCCAAACATCCCTTGCTTACCGCAGCCTGCGTCAACACCCAGGCCGAGTTTGACCGCACGTATCGCAGCCTGGCCCACAATCCCGCCATGATCGACAAGAACATGCTGTTTATTTCGGGCATCAATATCGACCTTTCACCCACCGACCAAACCCATTTCCCGCTTACCCAGTTTGTCCCCTGGGCCGCCTACCTGCATCTGGCGGACGGCACGCGCCAGATCCTCGAACAGGATGAACTGCTGGAAACGCTGGCCAGTATGTCCATCGACAACCCGGATCAGATCCATTTCGATGAATCGATCGAGATCATGAGCCGCATACCCAAGGTTCAAATACAGCTCTAAGCCAATCCGACCCGTCGACGGTCCCCTGTGGTATTACAAAGCCGATATCATGAAAGTGTTAGGCCGCATATGGAAAAATCCGAGTACGACCAAATAGCAAAGCTTTCGGACCGCGAACTCTATGACTTTGTCACGGAGAAGGATTCATCCCAGAGAAAGTGGGTTGCGCTGCATATGCTCGAGCAGCGGCGAAATGCCGTGCTCACCCAAGCAGCTCAGTCTTCCGCACGCGCAGCATGGCTGGCAGCTGCAATCGCTGGAGCATCCGCAATCATTGCCACGTTGGCCTACTTCAGTGGCAATGCGGCCTAACCCTGCATTCAAGCGGGACGCGCTAAAGCGCGCCCCTTAATTTTACGATCGGCGTCACCGCGCTGCTTGGCCAGATGCATTCGTTTGTTATTGTGAGGACACTATGGAACCGACCCCCCAACCCTTGAAGCAAGGTGGATGCGGCAGCACAAAGGAAAAAAATCCGAATGCACCACGCACTGTTCTTGCATCGGAATTCAACCCCGAAACCGTGCTGGTATTCGACGTGCGGCGCGAAGCCGACTACGCCGCATCCAATGAAATCATCCCCGGCGCGATGTGGAAAAATCCTGAAAAAATCGATATCTGGGTTAACGCCCTCCCACGTACGCTGGACGTAATCATTTACTGCGTTCGCGGCGGTGG
>JBKJIS010000272.1:0-34579 GCA_046598305.1 Thiobacillus sp. | reverse complement strand
GCCCATGCGGTGGAGGTCTGGGTTTTTGCGGTTGCCTACTATTTCATGCATCGTGCTCCGGGCTGGGGTCAATTGACGGGAAACTTCGACGGCAGTCTGATGGATTGCGTCTATTTTGAATCGCCCCGGGTTTCATGGAGGCTGTTTGGTTTAAGTTATGTCTCCACGGTGGAGACTTGACTGGCGAGTTGCCGGTAGTAGTTTGCCTCAGCTTCTGCCGGAGGTATATATCCGATAGGGCCGAGCAAGCGGTGATGGTTGAACCAGGACACCCATTCGAGTGTTGCCAGCTCTACCGACTCTCGGGTTGGCCAGGAGCGGCGGTGAATCAGCTCGGCCTTGTATAGGCCGTTGATTGTCTCGGCCAAAGCGTTGTCATAGCTGTCGCCCTTACTACCCACCGAGGGCTCTATGCCAGCCTCAGCCAAGCGCTCGGAGTAGCGAATGGAGACGTACTGGCTACCCCGGTCGGAATGGTGAATCAAAGCATCCTCGCGGCCCGGCTGGCGGTCGTACAGGGCCTGCTCCAGCGCATCGAGCACGAAGTCCGTGCGCATGGAACTGCTAACCCGCCAGCCCACGATGCGCCGGGCGAACACGTCGATGACGAAGGCCACGTACAGCCAGCCCTGCCAGGTCGAGACATAGGTGAAGTCCGAAACCCACAGCTGATTGGGCCGATCAGCCTTGAACTGCCGGTTGACCCGATCCAGCGGGCATGGTGCTTTGGCGTCGCTGATGGTGGTGCGCACCACCTTGCCGCGGCGCACGCCCTGCAAGCCCAGGCGTTTCATCAGCCGCTCGACCGTGCACCGGGCGACGGTGATACGTTCCCGATTGAGTTGCTTCCAGACCTTGTCGGCGCCGTAGACACATTTGTTGGCCTGCCAGACCCGCTGGATCTCCGACTTGAGGGTGTCGTCCGCCCTGGCGCGTGCACAGCGCAAATCCGGGTTGCGCTTGTGCACGGCGTGGCGGCGGTAGCCCGACGGGGCGATCTGCAATACTTTGCAGATCGGCTCGACCCCGTGGGCATCGCGATGCTGATCGATGAAGTCCCTCAGGACTTGAGTCGGCGGTCGAGCTCCGCCTGGGCAAAAAAAGCACTCGCCAGCTTCAGAATTTCATTGGCCCGTCGCAGTTCCTTGACCTCGCGCTCAAGGGCTTTGACGCGTTCATGTTCGGCACTGGTGACGCCTTGGCGCTCTCCGCCGTCAATTTCCTTGCGCTTGACCCATTCGAGCAGGGTCTGCGGTACGCAGCCAATCTTGGGGGCAATCGACTCAACAGCCGCCCACAGGGACGGGTACTCGCCCCGGTGCTCCTGCACCATACGGACCGCGCGTTCGCGCACTTCGGGGGGAAACTTGTTTGATTTCTTCATGGCTCCATCTTCCCAAAGGTTGGAGCCTCCTCAAAACCCGGGGCGATTCACTTCACCAATCAGCGAGTCAAGCGCAAAGGCGCGATTGACGAAGTGGCCAGGGCGAAGAACCGCAACAAGTCCAGCATCCGTGCTCGGGTTGAGCATGTCTTTGGCGTGGTCAAGCGGCTGTGGGGCTTTGGCAAGGTGCGCTACCGCGGGCTGCACAAGAATGCAACGCGGGCATTCACAGCCCTGGCTCTGGCCAACATCTTCCTGGCTCGAATGACGTTGATGGTGCAGGTGCGTCCATGAGGGTGCAAAGTGGGCGAAGAAGCCCGGCAACACGGTCCTCAGGGTCGAAAATGCGGTCCAAATCTGACCGAAATCATCGATCGATGTGCAATACCGAAAAGTATCGTTTCAAAACGGAGCTTATTCAGCGTAGCCCTAGCAGGCACTGATGACTGCACGCATGCCCTTTTCGAGTCCCCCCAGCTTGAAGCCTGGCAGGCCGCCGCGCTGCTGGCGCGGCGCGAACTGAGCGCCGTCGATCTGGTCCGGGTCTGCCTGGGCCGCATTGCCGAACGTGAGCCGCAGGTGCACGCTTTCGAGCAACTGCATGCGGACGCCGCGCTCGCCACCGCGCGCGTGCTCGATGTCGGCCCGCTGCGCGGGCTGCTGCATGGCCTGCCGTTTGGCCTGAAGGATTTGTTCGAAGGGCAGTATGGTTTTCCGGTACCTGGCTCTATAACGGCGTATGAGCCAGCGCTGCCATTCACGCACGGTTTACACATGTTGGCTTACACATGTAAGCTGATGTAGAAATTGCCAGATAGAATACCCTTCCAATCACCAGGTACGCGGTACACGCATTCAATGGAAGAACCTCAAAACCTCGACAATCCAGGTACTACCATCGAGCAGGCTGAAGGTAGCCTGCTCGACATATTGGTGACCTTGGCAGAAAACGCCAGACTTCTCATCCTCGGCCCCTTACTGGTAGGGCTGAGCGCATTGGGCATTGGCTATGTGCTGCCGCAAACCTTTGAAAGCGTGGCCGTGCTTCAGGCAGAGCAAGCCACTGCCAGCCTGATACAAGCCAGTGCCAAACTGATGACCACTGCCGCCGTGCTTGACCCTGTGGCCATCAAGCTTGGGCTGGCCAAAGATGGGTCAACTGAGGGCGTCCGCCGCGAGCTTCGCAGTGGCATCAAAACCGAGGTTGGCCGAACCGACAAGCTGCTTACGCTTACCGTCTCTGCCCCCACACCACAGCGGGCTCAGTCAATTGCCAATGCCGTGCTTGAGCAAACTTATTTGCAAAGCGGCCCCAAAGGCACCGTGCGTGCGCGGCTTGAAGCGCAGCTGGCAGAAGCGAAAGGGCGCCTCAAAAACGCCGAAAATGCGGCCACCAGCCTGCTTAAACGCTTGGGGGCGTCTGCCGCCGCCAGCACCACTAGTGGCAACGAACTGGCGCTCGGCTATGCGGAACTGCTGAACGTAACCAGCGCAGCGCAAAACCAGGTCGCCGTACTGGAAGCCCAACTGGAAGGCATAAGTCAAGCCCTGCTAATCCAGGTGCCCACACTGCCGCAAAAAGCCAGCCAACCCAAAAAAGCTCGGCTGGCCATTGGTGCCACGTTGGCGACCGGGCTGCTGCTGCTGCTGGTTATATTTATTCGGCAAGCGCTGCGTAACACGGCGGCAGACGCCGATGCGGCGGGCAAATTGGCACGCATTCGACGGGCGCTGGGGCTGAAATAAGATTTCTTGAAAGTGAATCGCTGATGCATAGTGGCGCAGAAAGAATTGGAATCTGACCCCAATTACCTCGAAGGCAATCACCATGCGTTTAACCACCGATCAAGTTCACGCCATACGCCAGACCGCTCAGCGGGTGCTCGGCGCTGGCGCGCGGGTCAGCGTGTTTGGATCCATGGCGCTGGACCAGCGCAAGGGCGGCGATATTGATCTGTTTTTTGAGACCAATGCAGCACTTGCCAACCGGGCCGAGGTGCTCTGCCAGCTGTCTGGCGCGCTCACACTGGCGCTGGGTGAACGCAAGATTGACATCATCCTTAAAGATGCGAATACGCCCCCGGCCCCCATCTTTGACATTGCCAAACGCACAGGGGTGCCACTATGATCTTACGCTACCTGCCCGAGCACGCCGAAAACGCCTTGTTGGCGCTGGATCTGGCCCGCAAAGAGGCCGCCCACCTGCAATACACCCACCGCACGCTATTTGAACTGCCCATTGATGCCCTTTGGGTGCAGCAATTAGAGACACGGCCCGACTTGGCCGAAAAGGTCGATGCCTACGTTAGCCGCTTCGGCCGCCTCCAAGACCACCTTGGTGAGAAGCTGATTCCCCGTTTTGCAGCGCTATTGGGCGAATCACCCAAGTCCATGCTGGACGTACTGGCGTATGCCGAAAAAATGCAGTGGGTTGATAGTGCCGAAGCATTCATTGGCTCCAGAAAACTGCGAAATCTCTTGGTGCATGAGTACATGTCTGATGTGCAGTTATTTCTTCAGGCCCTGCTAGCCGCCCGCGATGCTTCCCAAGTGCTCTTTAATGCGGTTGCTGCTATTGAGGCTCAAGCGGCATTGGTTGGATTAACGGGTAAAACCGCAAGCCACCCGTGTTAGCATCCGTGTTCACCAAATGAACGCCTCAGAATTTCCATCCCTTCACGAAGAAAATCACCTCAAGGTCTTGCGCCTTTTGGAGACTAACCCGCACATGAGCCAGCGCGATCTGGCAGATGCGCTGGGCGTGAGTCTGGGCAAAACAAATTATTGCCTCAAAGCCTTGCTGGCCAAGGGCTTTATCAAGATGCAGAGCTTCCGCAAGAGCCCGAGCAAGCTGGCCTACGCCTACCTACTCACTCCCGGCGGCATTGCCGAAAAAACGGGCCTCACGGTCCGCTTTCTGGCGCGCAAGGTGGCCGAGTACGAAAGCCTGACGCTTGAGATCGAAACCCTGAAATTTGAAGTAAACCAAGTTCAAAGCAAATCAGCCCCTAATTCATGACCAACGCAAAAATAACCCCCGTTATTCTTTGCGGCGGCTCGGGCACAAGATTGTGGCCGCTGTCGCGCAAGAGTTTCCCCAAGCAATTCGTTCCTCTGGTTGTTAGGCCTTTAGTCCCGCTTCGTTCAAGTTGCCTCCCAACAACCGTCAAAATGCTATGAATCTAAGTAATCAGAAAATTGCCCTAATCGGCTTGGGCTATGTCGGCCTTCCGCTGGCGGTTGAGTTCGGTAAACAGCGCCCGGTTCTGGGGTTCGACATCAATGTGGCCCGCATTGCCGAACTAAAGGCCGGGCAAGACAGCACCCTCGAAGTGACTCCTGAAGACCTGAATGCATCAGCTCACCTGCGTTTCAGCAGCGATCCCGATGATCTGAAAGCCTGCCAGATTTTCATCGTCACTGTGCCGACACCCGTGAATAAGGCCAACCGACCCGACCTGTCGCCACTGGTCAAGGCCAGCGAGACCGTTGGCCGGTTTATGCCCCAAGGTGCCGTGGTCATTTACGAATCGACGGTATACCCCGGCGCCACTGAAGAGGTGTGTGTGCCCGTGCTGGAAAAGTTCAGCGGCAAAAAGTTCAACGTCGACTTCTTTTGCGGCTATAGCCCCGAGCGCATCAACCCCGGCGACAAAGTCAACACTCTGACCAAGATCAAGAAAATTACCAGCGGCAGCACTCTTGAAGTGGCTGACGCAGTTGATGCTTTATACAACAGCATCATCACCGCCGGTACCCACAAAGCCAGCAGCCTCAAGGTGGCAGAAGCTGCCAAAGTCATCGAAAACACCCAGCGCGACCTCAACATCGCGCTGGTTAACGAACTCTCTGTTATTTTTGACCGCCTGGGAATCGACACGCTCGATGTGCTGGAGGCCGCCGGCAGCAAATGGAACTTTCTGCCCTTCCGCCCCGGGCTGGTTGGCGGCCACTGCATTGGCGTGGACCCGTATTACCTGACCCACAAGGCCGAGGAAGTGGGTTATCACCCCCAAGTCATTCTGGCAGGGCGTCGCATCAACGACAATATGGCTCGCTACGTGGCACGCAACACCATCAAACTCATGCTGAAAAACGGCTTGGACGTGCCGCGCTGCCGCGTCGGCGTGCTGGGCATCACCTTCAAGGAGAACTGCCCCGACATCCGCAACAGTAAAGTCGTAGATATGGTGCGCGAGTTTGAAGCCTGGGGCACCACGGTGGTAGTGGCTGATCCCTGGGCTACGGACGAAGAAGTTGCCCATGAATATGGCCTTCAGCTTGGCAAGGTAGATGCCGAGCATCCGGTGGACGCCCTTGTCGTAGCCGTAGGTCACAAGGAATATCGAAGTCTAACTCCCGCTGATCTGCGTTCGCTTTGCCGGGGGAGTCTACCTGTGTTGGCTGATGTAAAGAGCCTGTATAACCGGCGCGAAGCTGTTGACGCAGGATTCACCGTTTTTCGTTTGTAGTTTTCTAGCTGCATCACATAAGATTTTCAAAGCCTACTTCATGTACAACTACCCCTCGATTGCTGACCGCAAAATCCGCCTTGCACTGGTGGGTTGCGGTCGGATTGCCGCCAATCACTTCGGCGCCATTGAGCAACACGCTGACAGCGTGGAACTGGTTGACGTATGCGATGTAAACGCTGCAGCCTTGGCGCAAGCAGTTACCAACACCAAGGCCATGGGCCATCGCAGCCTGACCGATTTGCTGAAAACTACCACTGCTGATCTGGTGATCTTGACCACGCCCAGCGGCCTGCACCCTGAACAAGCCATCCAGGTGGCCCAGTCTGGTCGCCACGTCATGACCGAAAAGCCCATGGCCACTCGCTGGCACGATGGTGTGCGCATGGTCAAGGCCTGTGACGACGCCAACGTGCGTCTCTTTGTCGTCAAACAAAATCGCCGGAACGCTACGCTGCAGCTACTCAAACGCGCCGTTGAACAAGGCCGTTTCGGCAAAATTTACGCCGTGGCGATGAATGTTTTCTGGACCCGGCCGCAAGCGTATTACGACAGCGCCAATTGGCGTGGCACCTGGGAATATGATGGCGGCGCCTTCATGAACCAGGCCAGTCATTACATCGACCTGCTCGACTGGATGATAGGCCCGGTGGAAAGCGTCATGGCCTACACCGCCACCCTGGCTCGCGACATCGAAGTGGAAGACAGCGGTGTAGCTGCCGTGCGCTGGCGCAGCGGCGCCATGGGCACTGTCAACGTGACCATGCTCACCTACCCCAAGAACATGGAAGGCAGTATCACCATACTGGGTGAGCAAGGCACGGTTCGTATTGGCGGTGTGGCGGTCAATGAGATCCAGACTTGGGAATTTGCCGATACGCGCCCCGAAGACGCCGAAGTTGGCAACAGCAGCTACCAGACCACCTCGGTCTATGGTTTGGGCCATCCGCTCTACTACGACAACGTGATCAAGACCCTGCGTGGCGAAGCCGAGCCCGAAACCGATGGGCGGGAAGGACTTAAAACGCTGGAGTTGCTGATCGCCATGTATCTCTCTTCCCGCGACGGCAAGCGGGTTGCCCTTCCGCTGGATTATTGAGCAAGCCCCCATGAGTTATACCGCCCACCCCACGGCCATCATTGACGATGGCGCCCAGATTGGCGAAGGCACCCGCATCTGGCATTGGGTCCACGTCAGCGCCCAGGCCAAAATCGGCGAGCGCTGTTCGTTGGGCCAAAACGTCTATGTGGGCAACGACGTGCTGATAGGCAACAACGTCAAAATCCAGAACAACGTCAGCGTCTACGACGCCGTTACCCTGGAAGACGACGTGTTTTGCGGCCCCAGCATGGTATTTACCAACGTGTTCAACCCGCGCAGCGCCGTCACCCGCAAGGACGAATACCGACGCACGCTGGTCAAACGCGGTGCCACCATTGGGGCCAATGCAACCATAGTCTGCGGCACCACCATTGGCGAATACGCCTTTATTGCTGCTGGGGCGGTCATTAACCGCAACGTTAAACCCTATGCCCTGATGGCCGGTGTGCCGGCCCGACAAATCGGCTGGATGAGCCAGCACGGTGAAAAGCTGGCCCTGCCTTTGTCCGGTAACGGCCAGACCGCGTGCCCAGCAACCGGTCTGCGCTATACGCTGCAAAATGGCGTTTTGATCACTTCGGAGGCCTGACCATGCAAGTCGAAGTCATCTACAACCAGGGGCGAATTGAATTTGCCCAGCCCCTTCGCCTCAAGCACGACTACATCCGTCTGCTGGTAACCGTGCCGGATGAAGAAGTTGAGATGCAAGCAAACCCATACAACCTTCCCCCGGAAGTGTTGCAAAGGGCAGTAGAAATGCGTAAACGGCTTGATGCAGTACGTCACGCACCCTTGCCCCCTGACGACCAGCTTCCTCCTATTTCTGCCAAGACTTTGGAGCGAATCGAAGCTTTTAAGCTGCGTGCGCAAATGCGTATGGAACAAGGCCGCCCTGCATAAATCATGGACATTCTTCTAGACGTCAATGTAGCTGTCGATATCTGTACACGGCGCGAACCTCATTTTGAAAATGCAGACATAGCGGTCAGCAAATGCCTGAGTGAAGGAGCGCGTCTTTGGCTCTATGCCGGAAGTGTTCAAACACTTGAATACGTTACACGCGATGAGCTGCGCCGCGCCAATTCCAAGGAAGGCATCAACACCACAGCCCGACAGCTAGAGCGGCAAACCCGCCAAGTGCTCAAAGAATTTTGCGCAGACAAGCACTGGCTGGCCGCCCTTGCAGACGAAGGCAACGTGTTTGACAGCCCAGACCCCGAAGACGAGCAACTTATCCGTGCGCTGGGCCGCTTCGCGCCCGGCACCATCAAGCTGCTGACGCGCGACGAAACGCTGTGTGAACGCTACCCTGAACACGCCATCGCACCCCTGCAGTACCTTGTCCTGCCGCTGCAAACCAAGCCCATAGACTTTATCGACCTGGCTGCCCAGCAAGACCACCTGCGCCCACAACTGGAGCGCAGCATTCACCGCGTGCTGCACCACGGCCAATACGTCCTTGGCCCCGAAGTGGCCGAACTGGAAGAAAAACTGGCTGCCTACACCGGCGCCAAGTACTGTATCAGCGTAGCCAACGGCACCGACGCGCTGCAGATTGCCCAAATGGCCCTGGGCATAGGCCCCGGCGACGAAGTCATTACCCCCGGCTTTACCTACATTGCCACCGCCGAAACCGTGGCCCTGCTCGGCGCCAAGCCCGTGTATGTAGACATCGACCCCCGCACCTACAACCTGGACCCCAAGTTGCTCGAGGCGGCAATCACCCCGCGTACCAAGGCCATCATTCCCGTCAGCCTGTACGGCCAGTGCGCCGACCTTGACGCCATCAACGCCATTGCCGCCAAACACGGCATACCGGTGATTGAAGACGCCGCCCAAAGCTTTGGTGCCAGCTACAAAGGCCGCAAAAGCTGCAATCTGTCAACCATCGCCTGCACCAGCTTCTTCCCCAGCAAGCCGCTAGGGGCCTACGGCGACGGCGGCGCCATCTTCACCAACGACGACGAGCTGGCCAAAGTCATGCGCCAGATTGCCCGCCACGGCCAGGACCGGCGCTACCACCACATCCGGGTGGGCGTGAACAGCCGGCTGGACACGCTGCAAGCCGCCATCCTGCTGCCCAAGCTGGCGGTCTTCGAAGAAGAACTTGCCGCGCGTCAGCAAATAGCAGCTCGTTACAACGACTTGTTTTCGTCATTGCGAGGAGCCAAGGGCTACGCGGCAATTCAGGTGCCCTACATAGAGCCGCACAACACCTGTGCCTGGGCGCAATACACGGTGCGCGTTCAGGACCGAGATGCGGTGCAAGAAAAACTCAAGCAAGCAGGGATACCAACGGCAGTGCACTATCCAATTCCGTTGAACAAGCAGCCGGCAGTGGCCGATACTAGCGTGAAACTGCCGATGGGTGACGAAGTGGCCGAACAGGTTATGAGTTTGCCAATGAATTTATCTAATTTTCATAATCAGCAAGATCAAATAGTTTTGGCATTGGCAACGCTGTAAACACGGTGCGTATTCTTCGAAATTTTTCAAGTTATTCCTTATGAATTTAAAAAGCAAAAAAATACTCATAACAGGTGCGGATGGATTTCTTGGATCGCATCTGACGGAATATTTAGTCCGCGCTGGTGCTGATGTCCGAGCTTTCGTTTACTACAACAGCTTCAACTCTTGGGGTTGGCTGGACGACGCCGACGGTGACGTCAAGTCTTCACTCGATGTATTCGCGGGGGATATTCGTGATCCTCATGGCGTGCGCACCGCCATGCAAGGCTGTGACGTGGTGATGCACTTGGCGGCATTGATCGCCATTCCATACTCTTATCATTCACCCGACACCTATGTTGACACCAATATCAAAGGCACACTCAACGTGGTACAGGCGGCACGCGAACTCGGTATAGAGCGTGTTGTGCATACCTCGACGAGCGAGGTTTATGGTACGGCGCGTTTTGTCCCAATCACTGAAGAACATCCGCTGCAGGGCCAATCCCCGTACTCCGCCAGCAAGATCGGTGCCGATCAAATTGCCCAGAGCTTCTTTCACTCATTCGATACGCCCGTGGCTACGATCCGGCCCTTCAATACCTACGGGCCACGCCAATCAGCTCGCGCTGTGATACCAACCATCATCACCCAGATCGCTTCGGGTGCAAGTCAGATCAAGCTGGGCGCCATCCATCCGACGCGTGATTTCAACTATGTGCGCGATACTGTACGTGGGTTTGTTGCGGTCGCCGAATGCGATTCCGCCCTGGGCCAAGTTGTCAACATTGGCAGCAACTACGAGGTCTCAGTCGGCGACACGGCGAAGCTGATTGCAGAGTTAATGGGGAGGGATGTCGAGTTCGCAACCGACGAGCAGCGTATGCGGCCTGCTGGCAGCGAGGTGGAGCGCTTATGGGCCGACAACAGCCGCGCCAAAGCATTGACTGGCTGGACACCGGAGTATCCCGGTATAGAGGGCCTCAAGCACGGCTTGAAGGAGACCATTGACTGGTTCAGTAAGCCTGACAATCTGCGTCGCTATAAGACCGGGGTTTACAACATTTGAAAGCCCCGCATGCAACTCGCTAAGATCATCACAGAGCGCGTGCAGCGCGTCACGGCTGCCGCCAAGGTTGCGCTCCACGAGCCCAGCTTTAAAGGAAATGAGCTTGCCTATGTCAAGGACTGCATAGAAACAGGCTGGGTTTCCTCGGTGGGGGGCTACGTTGACCGTTTCGAACGTGATTTGGCCACCTACACGGGGGCCAGACATGCAGTTGTGGTCAGCAACGGGACTTCCGGACTGCAAATTGCGTTACAACTCGTGAGTGTCAAGCCGGGTGATGAAGTGTTGGTTCCTGCGCTGTCCTTCGTGGCAACCGCAAATGCGGTGAGTCACTGTGGGGCGCATCCTCATTTTGTGGACAGCGATCGGGCGACCCTGGGCATGGCTGTTGGGGCGTTGTCTGACTATCTGGATCAAATAGCAGAATCGCGCAACGGGCTTTGCTTCAACAAACGTACCGGTCGCCACATTGCCGCCATTGTGCCCATGCACACTTTTGGTCATCCGGTGGATATGCCAGCACTGCTGGAGCTCGCTGCAAGGCACAGCATCGAGGTGGTGGAAGATGCGGCCGAATCGCTGGGCAGCTGGATTGGCGATCGTCATACCGGCACGTTCGGCCGCTGCGGCATGCTGAGCTTCAATGGCAACAAGATTGTGACCACCGGAGGTGGTGGTGCCATCATCACCAATGACAGCGCGCTTGCTAAACGGGCCAAGCACCTGACAACAACCGCAAAGCTGCCCCATCGCTGGGCTTTTTTCCACGATGAGGTGGCTTACAACTATCGCATGCCCAACTTGAACGCCGCATTGGGTTGCGCCCAACTGGAGCAACTCGATGGATTTCTGCGCGCTAAGCGTGAATTAACGCAGCGCTATCTGGCCGCTTTCAGTGATATACAAGAGGTTGAATTGTTTGCCGAGCCACCGGGCACACGTGCGAACTATTGGCTGCAGACCTTACTGCTCGAGCCGGCACTGGCCGAACAGCGAGATGCCATCCTGTCCGCCACCAACGCAGCCGGTCAGATGACCCGACCGGTGTGGGAGTTGCTCACAACCTTGCCCATGTACAGCTATTGCGAAGCGATGGAAACGCCAGTGGCGCAAGACCTGGCGCGGCGCATTATCAATCTGCCCAGTAGCCCTCAACTTCTCACAGGTGCCGCGTGATCGCTCGCAAGAAAATTGCGGTAATCACAGGTAGCCGGGCCGAGTACGGCCTGCTGTACTGGGTGCTGCATGATTTGCATGCTGCGCCAGACATTGAGTTGCAGCTCATCGTCACCGGCATGCACCTCGCCCCGGAGTTTGGGCTGACAGTGCGAGAGATTGAAAAAGACGATTTTCCGATCGCACGCCGCGTGGAGATGCTGTTGTCCAGCGACTCCCCTGGTGGCATCGCAAAATCCATGGCGCTGGGCCTGATTGGCATGTCTGACGCCTTCGATCAGCTTCAGCCTGATCTGGTTCTGGTGCTTGGCGATCGCTTCGAAATCCTGGTCGCGGCACAGGCGGCTATGGTGCATAACATCCCTGTGGCGCATATTGCGGGTGGTGACACAACGGAGGGTGCGTTCGATGAATCGATTCGCCACGCCATCACGAAGATGGCGCATCTGCATTTGGTGACAAACGATTTGTCAGCGCGCAGGATACGGCAGCTTGGCGAGAATCCGCAGTACGTCCTCGTGGTGGGAAGCCCGGGTCTTGACCATTTGCGGCGGCGTCCGCTGCTCAGCAGGGCTGCTCTGGAGGCGTCGCTGGGTGCACCTCTCGGGTGCCGCAATCTGTTGATTACTTACCATCCGGTGACGCTAGAGGCTTCGACAGGAGCGGGACAGCAGGCCGAGTTGCTCGCTGCACTCGAAAGCTTGTCCGCAGACACCACGCTCTGGTTCACCCGTCCCAACGCTGATACTGGCGGGCGGGCGCTCGCCGTAGCGCTTGACGCGTGGGCGACCGGCAGACCGAACGTTCACGTATTCGCATCTCTCGGTCAGCTGCGCTACTTGAGTTTGATGTCACAAGTGAATGCGGTGGTTGGCAACTCGTCGAGTGGCCTGTACGAAACGCCGTCGTTCAAGGTTCCTACTGTTAATATCGGTGACCGGCAGCGCGGCCGCAGCGCCGTTGCATCGGTGTTGCATTGCGAGCCACAACGCGACGCGATCTTGTCCGCTCTCGAGAAAGCTTGGACGCTGGATTGCAGTGCCGTGGTCAACCCCTATGGCGACGGCGCTTCAGCCGCACGCATCGTCGATGCGCTCAGGCACCTGCCCGTCGGCGACTTGCTGTTGAAAAAGACTTTTCACCTAATAGATTCCGGTCATGGATAAAGCTGTCTTTTTTATTGCCGAAGCTGGCGTCAACCACAACGGCTCACTCGACCTGGCACTCCAGTTGGTTGACGTAGCCGCAGACGCGGGTGCCGATGCCGTAAAGTTCCAGACCTTTAAGGCGGACAAGCTGGCGACTGCGCAGGCAGTCAAGGCAGACTACCAGGTCACCAACACCCAGGAAGCGGGTTCGCAGCGGGAGATGCTGCGCCGCCTGGAGCTTGCTCCCGAGCGTCACGAGATTTTGCTGGCGCATTGCCGCAAACGTGGCATCAGTTTCATGTCCACGGCCTTCGATGAGGAAAGCCTGGCTATGTTGGCACCCCTGAAAATGCCGGCCATCAAGATTCCTTCTGGCGATATCAGTTGCGGCCCCATGCTGCTCCAGGCAGCCCGACTTCGGCAGAAACTCATCGTTTCAACCGGCATGTCAACCCTGTCCGACATCGAGCAGGCGCTTGGTGTCCTCGCGTTTGGTCTGCTCAGCGACGTCATGCCCACTGGCCGCGCGGACTTTGATGCAGCCTATTGCAGCGCGGCAGGACGGCAGGCATTGGCCGCCCATGTCACTCTTCTGCACTGTGTCACCCAATACCCAGCCCCTGCTGCTGCGGTTAATTTACGTGCAATGGACACGATGGCCACTGCCTTTAGTTTGCCCGTTGGCTACTCGGATCACACACTGGGCATCGAGGTGTCGATTGCTGCGGTGGCACGAGGTGCATGCGTGATCGAAAAGCACTTCACGCTGGATCGGACGCTGCCCGGGCCAGACCATGCGGCCTCCTTGGAACCCCCCGAACTCAAGCACTTGATCAGCGCTATTCGCAACGTCGAGCAAGCGCTCGGCTCGGCGCTTAAACAACCGGCAGCGCAGGAAGTCCGCAACCGGCCCATTGCACGCCGCAGTGTGGTGGCTGCGCGCAGCATCAGTCAGGGCGAGACGGTGACCTATGACATGCTGACGTCGAAACGCCCTGGCATGGGTATTTCTCCCATCGACATCTGGTCGCTGGTTGGCCGTCGTGCTAACCGCAGCTACCAACCTGACGAACAGATCGATCCATGAGCTTGCCAGTGATCATTATCGGAGCGGGTGGACATGCTACCGTCGTAGCCGATGCGCTGCTGGCCGGAGGGGTAACCGTGTTGGGTTTCACGGACGCAAACTCTGAGCGCCATGGTCTTGTGTTGTGCGGCTTGCTGGTGCTTGGCGATGATGGGGTGCTAGCAGAATATCGCAGCGATGCGGTTTTGCTTGCGAACGGCTTGGGGGGACTAGGCGATGAACGCGTCTCGGTGCGCCAGCAGTTGCAGCAAGGTCTGGAAAATCGAGGGTGGCGCTTTTGCTCGGTGGTACATCCACGTGCCATTGTGTCTAAATTTGCTCAGATTGGAGAGTCCGTCCAGGTTATGGCCGGGAGTGTGATTCAGGCGGGTGCCTCTATTGGCATCGGAAGTGTGGTTAATACGGGTGCAGTTATTGAGCACGATGTGTCCCTCGGTGCATGGAGTAATGTCGCGCCACGCGCAGTCGTGTGCGGACAGGCCCGGATTGGTGCTGTTAGTTATGTGGGGGCCGGAGCGACGGTACGACAGGGGGTGCGCATTGGCGCACACACCTTGATCGGCGCGGGGGCTGTGGTGGTTAAAGATTTTTCGGGGGATGGTGTGCTCGTCGGCGTACCCGCTCGCCCAGTGGAGCGGCGGAAATGAAAAGTTGGAAGAGTGCCCTGATCGGTCCAGAAATCACCTTGCGTGAAGCAATGGAGACCATCAACCAGGTTGGCTGCCAAATAGCATTGGTAGTTGACGCACAGCGGCAACTGCTGGGCACCCTGAGCGATGGAGACGCCCGGCGCGCTCTTTTGCGCGGACTCAGTTTGACTGATCGTGTTAGCGCTGCAATGCACTCCAGACCTACATGCGTCCAGGAGAGCGATGATCGCGCGGCGAGATTAGCCACGATGCGTAGACTGGGGTTGCACCAGCTACCAGTGCTGAATGCGGAGGGCGAAGTCGTCGGCCTGGAGACAGTTGACGACTATCTGAGCACACCAGAACGCGATCAATGGGTAGTCATCATGGCGGGTGGGTTGGGTAGCCGACTAAAGGAGCTTACCCATGACACGCCCAAACCTATGCTTACGATTGGCTCACGGCCGTTGCTTGAAACCATTGTGCGCAGTTGTGCCAGCCAGGGGTTCCGTAACTTTTACCTGGCAGTGAACTATAAAGCCGAGCAGATCGAGAGCCATTTCGGCGACGGGTCCAAATTGGGCGTCTGCATCACCTATTTGCGCGAACAACAGCGGCTGGGAACTGCTGGTGCCCTCAGCTTGCTGCCGGCGCACCCGACGCAGCCGATCATAGTAACCAATGCTGACCTGCTGACCAAGGAGAACTACGCCAGTATGCTCGATCAGCATATCAAGTCTGATGCGGACGCAACAATGGGTGTACGCGAATATGAAATGCAGGTTCCTTTCGGCGTGGTGCGGGAGCGCGATGGCTGCATCGAAGCAATCGAGGAAAAGCCGATTCATCGCTTTACGGTGAGCTCGGGCATGTACGTGCTCTCTCCCCGCACCCTGGATCTGGTGCCGCGCGACCAATTTTTTGACATGCCGTCCCTGTTCGAAGCCATGGTGGCCAGGGGTATGAGGACGCGCTGCCATCGCATCAACGGTTACTGGCTAGATATCGGCCACTTACCGGACTATGATCGTGCCAATCTGGAGTTCGACGAGGTGTTTCGATGATTGAAGGAAAACGCGTGCTTGCTCTGGTGCCGGCTCGCCGTGGCTCAAAAGGCCTGCCCATGAAGAATATCCGGTTACTGCATGGCAAGCCGTTGCTGGCATGGCCCATCGAGGCGGCCTGCGCTTCACGGTATGTCGATCGTGTCGTGATTTCAACTGATGATGCTGAGTTTGCTGCCCTGGCTCAGGCTGCCGGCGCTGATGCGCCTTTCTTGCGTCCGTCAGAACTGGCTAGCGACACTGCGCCCAGCATCGTCTTCATCCTGCATGCCCTGGATACGTTGGAAGCTGCGGGTGACCTCTATGACTATCTAATCCTGCTGGAACCCACATCACCCCTCACTGAGGCTTCGGACATCGATCAGGCTTTGGTGAGCTTGCTAGCGCAGCGACAGCGGGCCGATGCGATTGTTGGGGTTTCGGCCTTGATTTCCACCCACCCCGCATTTGCCGTACGGGTCGACGCGAGCGGATTGATGCGTCCTTATGCGGTGGCCAGTTTCGGTCAGATGCCGCGGCGTCAGGACACCGAACCACTGTTCAGTCTGGACGGTAGTCTTTATGCATCGACGGTCGAGGCATTGCGTCGCGAGCGGGGCTTTTGTCACGAGCGCACCCTGTCCTACGCTACGCCACGCCACAAGTCCTTTGAGGTTGACGACTTGGTAGACTTTATTTGCATTGAGGCCATCCTCGCCCAGCGCAATCTCTTCCAAAATTCAGAAAATCCGTCGGCCCACTCATTCGTCCCTACTATTTCGCGAGAACTCACATGAAAAGATGTACCAAGTGCCTCACCAAGGAAACCGTCGACACCATTACTTTTGATGAATTCGGTGTGTGCAGCGTTTGCCGCCAGATTGAATTCAAGAAAGAAAAAATCGACTGGGAAGCGCGAGGCGTACAGTTGCAAGAAATGATCGCCCGCCACAAGGGGAATGGCAACTACGATTGTGTCGTGCCCTACAGCGGTGGCAAGGACAGCGTGTTCCAGCTCTGGTATATCGTCAAGAAGCTGGGCCTCAAACCGCTCGTGCTGCGTTACAACCACTGGGGCTATCGACCGCTGGTGGCCGAAAACAACGTCAGCGTGTTCAAGCAACTCGGTGTTGATGTGGTCGAAATGACAACGAGTTTCCATGTGGTACGCGAGCTGATGCTCGAATCGCTCAAGCGCCGTGGCGATTTCTGCTGGCACTGTCATACGGGCATCTACGCGGGCGTGATGCATATGGCGCTGCGATTCGAAACACCACTGATCTTCTGGGGTGAATCAACCGCCGAGTACCACAGCTGGTACACCTTTGAAGAAATGGAAGAGGTGGATGAAAAGCGCTTCAATCGCCTGATGAACCAGGGCATGACGGCCGACGACATGTTCGAGTTCCTGCAGGGCCGCGTGGAGCGTCGCGACCTGTGGATGTTCGACTACCCGAAGCGCAAGGACCTGATCAAGCTCAAGGTCGAATCGATTTGCCTAGGCAACTACATCGAGTGGAACACCAAACCGCAGGTCGAGTTGATCAAGCGCGAGCTCGGCTGGAAGGGCCAGGAAGTGGAAGGGGTGCCGCCGGAATACGACTACGAAAAGATCGAATGCACGTTCCAGGGGATGCGCGACTATGCCAAGTTCGTAAAGCGTGGCTACGGTCGCACTAACCACCTGGCGACGATAGACATCCGTAATGGCGAGCTGGGCCGAGAGGAGGCGCTGGCGCTCGAAGCGCAGTACGACGGCAAGCGCCCAGCCTCGATCGACTGGTTCCTGAGCATTCTGCAGATATCGGAGAGCGAGCTGTACGAGATTCTGGAGAGGCACCAGGTCCACCCGTGGAAGTTCGATGGCAGCCAGGTCGAGACAGGCCCCACCATGCCCGACATGGCGCGTTGGGACAACACCGTGATCGACAAGCCGGTGGGCCCGCCGAAGGACGAACAAGGCCGTACCGTCAAGTACGTTTGAGCACAGGCCCATGATCGCCATCGTCGACTACGGCATGGGCAACGTTCGTTCGTTGCGCAACGCTTTCGAGTACTTGGGTGAAGACGTGCTTGTCACGTCTGACCACGGTGAGCTGGAAGCGGCCGACCGCATCGTGCTACCCGGCGTCGGCGCATTTGGCGATGCGATGCGTGCGATCCGCGAGCGCTATCTCGAACCCGTACTCACACATCTGGCGCTCGACGTGAAGAAGCCCATGCTCGGCATCTGCCTGGGCATGCAACTCTTCGCCAAGACTAGCGTCGAGCACGGCGCACACCGGGGCTTGGGCTGGATCGACGCCGACATCCGCCGGCTCGACGTGGCGCACCCGCTAAAGGTGCCGCATGTGGGTTGGAATGAACTGCACTTCTCGGCCGACGACTGGCTGTTCAAGGGCATCCGGCCGGGCGAAGCGAACTTCTACTTCGTGCACAGCTTCCACATGGCGTGCCACCAAGCAAGCGATTTGATCGCGACCACGGATTACGGCGGCCCGGTAACGGCAGTGGTTCGCTCGGGCCACCTCGTGGCGGCGCAGTTCCACCCAGAGAAAAGTCAGGACAACGGCCTGAAAATGCTGGGCAACTGGGTGCAACACGCCTTCTGAGGCCAAGTCGCTGATGCTGAAAAAACGAATCATCCCGAAGTTCCTGATCCGCAATGGCCGGCTGGTCAAGGGTGTGCGCTTTCACGAGAACTTTCGCGAGGCTGGCAACGTGGTGTCCACCGCCAAGGTGTATGACTCTTATGGCGTGGACGAACTGCTGTTCGTCGACATCGACGCCACGACCGAAGGCCGACCCGCCACCGGCTCCATCATTGAGCGTGTGTCGGAAGAGGTGTTCATGCCCTTCACAGTAGGCGGTGGTATTCGCACGCTGGAGGAGATTGCAGCGCTTCTGGCCAGCGGCGCTGACAAGGTCTGCATCAACTCCTCAGCGGTGGAAAACCCGGGTTTTGTGACCCAGGCGGCCTCGCGTTTCGGCGACCAGTGCATTGTTGTCGGCATTGACTACCAACGCGGACCCGATGGCAAGCTGCGGGTCGTTTCGCGCTGCGGCCAGCGCCTGACCGTCCTCGATCCGCTGGATTGGGCCCAACGTATGCAGGACGCACACGCTGGTGAGATCATGCTGTGTTCGATCGACCGTGACGGCACGATGGAAGGTTACGACGTGGACCTGATAGCCCAAATTGCAGCGAGGCTAGAAGTGCCGCTGATCGCTTCGAGTGGTGCCGGCACGCTGCAGCACTGCCGCGATGCGCTTGACGCGGGCGCCTCGGCTATCACCATAAGCAGCATGTTCTTGTTCTCTGACCACAGCCCGATCAAGGTGCGAACCTACCTTGCCACCAACGGCGTGAGCGTGCGGTCGCAGAAGGGGAGTCACAGTTGAGCGCACAGATCCGTACCACCCTGACGGCTTGCGCGCTGGCAACCTTGGCATCACGTCAGGTCAACAGCCTGTTTCCCGACGGAGCCGATGTAGCGCCCGCAGACCTCCTCCCGGCGGTGGAGGGGGGACTCGTCCGGCTCGAACACTGCTTCACACGCATCAACAATAAATACTTCTTTGACGGCATGCAGGCGGTATTCGATCATCTGCACGGCGATCAGTACGCAATGTGGCTGTATTTTTTGTCGCACCAGCTTCACCGCGATGGCGCCCCATCCTCGTGGTGCAAGAAGCTATTCCTCTTGAATAAGGCCCTGCACGGTTGCGACATCTTCTACGAGGTCGAGCTGCCGTCGGTCTTCCTGCTCGTTCACCCGCTGGGGAGCGTGCTTGGGCGCGGCCGCTACAGCGACTACCTGATTGTTTACCAGCGCTGCGGCGTGGGTAGCAATCACGACATCTATCCGACCCTAGGCCGGCACCTCACGCTGCGCCCCGGCAGCGCCGTGCTCGGCAATGCGACGGTGGGCGACAACTGCAGCATCGCGGCGGAGTCACTGCTGCTCGACTGCAGCCTCCCGGCAAACAGCGTCTACATCGGCAGTCCTCGCGACTACACAATCCGTACACAGAACCGGGTTCAACCCATATGGCGAATATGAATAACACTCCTGACGATTTCGACGCGCTGCGCGCGCGGCTGCATCGCGCCATTCCGGGCGGCGCGCACACGTACTCGCGCGGCGACGACCAGTTCCCGTCCATCGCGCCGCCGCTGTTCGTGCGCGGCAAGGGCGCGCATGCGTGGGACAGCGCCGGCAACCGCTTCCTCGACTACGGCATGGCGCTACGCGCCGTGACGCTGGGTTACGCTGACCCGCGCGTCAACGCGGCGGCGGCGGCCGAGATGGACAAGGGCGTGAACCTGACGCGCGCCACGCTCACAGAACTGCAAGCGGCTGAAACGCTGATCGACCTGATCCCCTCGGTCGAGATGGTGAAGTTTGCAAAGAACGGCTCGAATGTGACAACCGCCGCAGTGAAGATCGCGCGCGCCTTCACCGGCAAGCGCTTCGTGTGCGTGCCGCGCCAGCAGCCCTTCTTCTCGTTCGACGACTGGTTCATCGGCACCACGGCACTGAAGCGTGGCATCCCGGGCGACCAGTCGTCCGCCACGCTCGTGTTCGACTACAACGATTTGAACTCGCTGAAGGCGCTGTTCGACGCCCATCCCGGCGAGATCGCAGCGGTGATGCTCGAGCCCGCCACCGCACTCACGCCTTGCGTGCCCGATTGCAGTGGCCAGGTCAACTGGCCCGCCACGGCGTGTGCCGGCTGCGGCAACAGCGCATCCAACTTCCTGCAGCAGGTGCAGGTGCTGTGCCGCGCCGAGGGTGCGTTGTTCGTGCTCGACGAAATGATCACCGGCTTTCGCTGGCACCTGCAGGGTGCGCAGACCTTTTTCGGCGTGCAACCCGACATCACCACCTTCGGCAAGGGCATGGCCAACGGCTTCTCGGTGGCGGCAGTCGGCGGCCGGCGCGAGGTGATGGAGGTCGGCTCGATCGACCAGCCGGGCATGGAGCGAACCTTTCTGCTCTCGACCACGCACGGTGCCGAAATGACGGGCTTGGGTGCTTTCATCGAGACCGTGCGCATCTACCGCGACGAAGACGTGGTCGGTCACCTCTGGCAGTACGGCAAGCAGTTGCGCGACGGCATGAACGAGGTGGCAGCGCGGCACGGCTTGGCCAAGCACTTCCACACCGATGGCCCCGCTATCTGCTTGAACTATTTGACGCGCGACCGTGATGGCAACGTGTCGCTACCGATGCGCACGCTGTTTGCGCAGGAGTTGCTGAAGCGCGGCGTGATGATGCCGTGGATCGCGATCTGCCAGTCGCACGGCGAGACCGAACTGCAGCAGACGCTGGAGGCACTCGACGGTGCGCTCGGTGTGTACGCGCAGGCGCTCGACGGCGGGGTCGAGAAGTTTCTGCAGGGCCCGGCAATCCGCCCGGTGTTCCGTACCCACAACTGACACTGACCATGAACGCACTGGGCAAATTCCAACTCGGCGGCAAGGTCGCGCTCGTCACCGGTGGCGCGGGGATCCTAGGTCAGAAATTCTGCGCGGGCCTGGTCGAAGCGGGCGCGAAGGTCGCCGTCGTCGATCTCGATGCGGGCGCGGCGCAAGCCGCCGCTGCGAGCCTGGGTGACAACGCCGTTGGCTTCGCGTGCAACATCGCCGAGCCCGAGTCGGTGAAAGACTGCGTGGACGCGGTGATCGCGCGCTTCGGTGCCATCGACATCCTGCACAATAACGCGGCCAGCAAGTCGCGTGATGTGCGCGCGTTCTTCACGCCGTTCGAAGACTATTCCCTCGATACCTGGCGCGAGGTGATGTCGGTCAACATCGACGGCATGTTCCTGATGGCGCAGGCCGTGGGCCGGCACATGGTGGCTCGTGGCCAAGGCGGGGCGATCATCCAGACGGCGTCGATCTATGGCTTGGTCGGGCCGGACAGTCGGATTTACGAAGGTTCCGACTACTTGGGTGGCCCGATCAACACGCCAGCGGTGTATGCCGCGTCGAAGGCGGCCGTGGTGGGTCTGACGAAGTGGCTCGCCACACACTGGGCCAAGGCTGGCATCCGAGTGAACTGCCTGGTACCCGGCGGCGTGTCGAGTGGGCAGAATGGCGTGTTCTCCGAGCGCTATTCCGAGCGTGTGCCGATGGGCCGCATGGCGCGCGCTGACGAAATGGTGCCGGCGCTGCTCTACCTTGCCTCGGACGCCTCTAGTTATGTCACCGGTCAGGTGCTCGCAGTCGACGGCGGATGGACTGCGTGGTGATTGCGTGAGCATCATTAGGCAGCTCGGCACCAATTCGGCGATCTACACCGCAACCACCTTACTGCAAAAGGGGTCGGCGTTCCTGCTATTGCCGCTATACACGATCTACCTCGATCCGGATGCTTACGGCACGCTGGCTATCGTGATCGCCGTCAATGGCTTCTTGTCTATCTTCTTCACTTTTGGGCTGACTGGGGCTGTAACACGGTTCTACTTTGATTTTCAAGACGATCCGGAGCAGCTTGCCAGATTCTGGGGATCCACCCTGACTTTTGTTGTTTTTTTGTCGTTGCTAATGGGCGGCATCCTCTTGGTGGTTGGAGATATTTTGCTTCGTCCTTTCATTGGCAATGTGGCATTTTGGCCCTACATGGCGCTTGGAATCCTTGCAACTTTTTTCCAACCCTTTTTTTCCACATACTTGGCGGTTCTCCAAACCCGAAATCAGGCGAGCAGATATGCTTTGATCTCCCTTGGTCATTTCGTCTTGACGACCGCGTTGACGATCGCGCTGGTTGTCTTTCTTCGGTGGGGAGTTAGCGGTGCACTTACCGCAGTGCTTGTTGCGGGGATCGTGTTTTTTGTCATTTCGCTTTGGATGATGCGTAAGGATATCCGTCTCTGCCTAGACTGGCGCCACCTACGGCCCGCGCTTGCTTATGGCCTTCCCCAAGTTCCGCATGCGACGGCCAGCCAGATTACCGCAATCAGTGACCGGTTGGTGCTGAATTTCCACCTAGGTACGGCAGCCGCAGGTGTCTACTCCGTGGGAGCCATGGTGGCGATGATTGTTGAAGTGGCGGCACAGGGCGTGAACCGGGCCTATGTTCCGCTAAGCATGGCAGCCCTGAAGCGCAAAACTCCGCAGGATTTGGCTCACCTGAAGGCGATGGGTGCGATCATCGTTGCAGGATTTTGCTTGCTGGGGGCTTTCGTCGCTGCCTTTGGCAGCGAAATTGTACGCACGTTGACGAACCCGGCGTTCGCCGCGGCGGCTATCGTCATTCCAATCCTTGTTTTTGGGGGGGTGGCCAGCTCCATTTATTATCTTTTCGTCAACATATTGTTCTTTGACCGCAGCTCGACAAAGCTGCTGCCTCTAGCCACATTAACCGCCGCATTTTTGAATGTCTGTCTCGCGCTACTTTTGGTGCCGAGCTTTGGGCTGTTGGGTGGGGCAACCGCTACGCTGCTGGCGCAAGTGGCGACCACGATTCTCGTCGCTTGGATCGGCCATCGTATTGATCCAGTGAAATGGAATTATGGGGGTTATGCTGCAGCGTTTGCGGTTGCACTTGCATTTGGTGTTGGGCTGTCCTATCTCGAAACCTCGAGCCTCCTGCTAATGGTGGCTTTGAAGTTGGCCGGGCTGGGTACGCTTGCTGCGGTACTCGGACTGCTCTTCTGGAATCGTCCCCTCATCGCTGTGCATGCCGTTGTCAGCGTGGTGCGTCGCAGGCCCAGCGAATTGGCAGTGCTTTTCGACGACGACAGGGGGATCAAATGAGAACTTCGTCCGAAGTTTTGCTTGCCATTAATGAGCTGGAACGGAGATTCCCGGTAAACGCGTGGTGCGCGGGGGATATCGACCTTTGGCCTACCTATCGTGTCCGCCTTTACACCAATGTCACTTCAGGCTTCCTGTTGAGCGAACGAAAAACTGGCTCCGTTGGGCGCATCATGCAGCTAGGCCGTCGAGCCTTCCGCATGCTGCTGCGTGTGCCACTGGCCGCAATACGCGATCACCGCAACAATGCTTCACCCATGAGTGGCACAACAGCCGTTTTCCTTAGCGACGGTATGTCTTTCGTCCAGTTGTCCGGCCAATGGTTTGACCGTATTGTCGATCCGTTGATCGAGATGCTGGACCGGCGTGGATTGCGTTCGCTGAAGTTGACGCCTCTGGCTGAGGCGCATGTTCCGCGATACGCACCTTCAAGGTTCGTCCAACCGCAAATTGACCGACTCAAGCTGTTGCCGCCAAGCAAGCAGATCACTGCCTACTTGCCCGAGTTCGAGCAGTTTCTAGTCGCAGCGCGTGAGGTGTTTGGTAGTCACGCACCGGATCGCGGCTGGCTTGTCAACCAAGCGCTGAGAATCGACGCGTTGGCGTACTGGTTCGGCGGCGTTTTGAGTCAGACGGAGGCTAGTTACGCATTCGTCAACACCTACTACTCTTTGGAGGGGATGGCGTTTATCCAGGCCGCGCGGCGACTCAATTTGGTCTCGGTGGATCTGCAACACGGCATGCAAGGGGCTCATCATGTTGCGTATGCGAAGTGGGAAAATGTTCCAGCTGTAGGGTACTCGACTCTGCCCGATGAGTTTTGGGTTTGGAGCCGGGAAGAGGCGGATGCAATAGGCGCGTGGTGTGGTACCCGCTCGACCAATCTGCCAAGAATTACTGGCAACCTATGGCTTGAGCGATGGCGGAAAGTTTCCAATCAGGTCATCGCACACTATATCCGCCGGGCTAACGAGATGCGTGCTCCATTGCCCTCGCGGACGCAGGTGCTGGTTTGTCTATCATGGGGGCTCGACGAGGAGGAGACGGATAAGCTCCTAGAGGCCGCTGTGCTCACGGGTCCCAAAGTGTCCTGGTGGTGGCGCCTGCACCCCGTTGAGCGTGGTCGTTGCTCCGAGTTTTCGGCGGTCCTTTCTAGGCGAGGCCTGGACGGAAGTCTGGTGAGTGCCGCCACTGACATGCCTCTGCCCGCATTAATTCGGGCAGCCGATGTGTTGGTGGCGCATTCTTCGACAGCCATCCAGGAGGCTGCGCAATTTGGTGTGCCGTCTGTGATCACCAGCGCCTACGGGGCTGAGCTGCATGCCGAATTGGTGCGCCAGGTGACAGCATTCGTAGCGACAACACCGCAAGATATCGCTTCAGCGGTGATCGCATTGTCTGGTCGTTCGCGCCAACAATCGATGCATGATGCAGAGGAGCGCCCAGATATTGACGCGCTGATCGATGAGGTGATGCTACCTACGGTCAAGAAATCTTCCACGCACCAGACAGATACGATATGAAAATTGTCATCATTGACTACAAAATGGGAAATCTTGGCTCGATCCAGAATATGTTGAAAAAGATTGGCGTTGCCTCGGAAATAAGCAGCGATCCCCATCGCATTCGCGATGCGGCAGGGCTTATTCTGCCTGGCGTTGGCGCCTTCGATGCCGGAATGGATAATCTTCGTCGCAGTGGCCTCATAGAGGTGCTTGACGAACGTGTGAAAGTAGCTGGTGTGCCAATTTTGGGCATTTGTCTGGGCATGCAATTGATGACCAAAAATAGTGCAGAGGGAAAGCACAAGGGGCTGGGGTGGATCGATGCCGAGGCCTTGCGTTTTCAACCTACCAATCCCGAACTGAAGGTACCGCACATGGGTTGGAATCGGGTCATACCGGCGCGCACTTCCGAGCTCACGGACCGGCTGCCTGAAGATCCACGTTTTTATTTTGTGCATTCCTATTTTGTGCATTGTCACGATCCGGCAGACGTCCTTCTCACAACACCGTATGGGGGTGAGTTTCACTCGGCGTTTCATCGCGGCAACATCTGGGGCGTGCAGTTTCATCCTGAAAAAAGCCACAGATTCGGCATGGCGCTACTGCAAAACTTTGCGACGAAGGTGCATTGATGCTTCGCACTCGTGTAATTCCCTGTCTCCTGCTCAAGGGGGAAGGTCTCGTCAAGACCGTGCGATTCAAAGATCCAATATATGTCGGGGATCCGATCAACGCGATTCGGATATTCAATGACAAAGAGGTTGATGAGCTGGTGTTTCTCGACATCATGGCGTCACGCGAGGGACGTGGGCCAGCCCTTCATGCGATACGCGACTTTGCGAGCGAGTGCTTCATGCCAGTCGGCTATGGTGGTGGTATTCGATCTGTCCATGATGCGCGAACAATCCTTATGCTTGGTATTGAAAAAGTGATTTTAAACACGGCAGCCCTCAAACAACCACAGTTAGTAGCTGATCTTTCTCGTGAATTTGGGGCTCAAGCCGTTGTGGTGTCAATTGATGTACGACGCAAACTACTGGGTGGTTATGAGGTTATGGCTGCAGGTGGCACTGAAAAAACCGGGCTCAAGCCAGTCGATCATGCCCGCCGCATGGTCGAGTTGGGTGCAGGCGAGATACTGCTTAACTCTATTGATCGCGACGGAACGCAAACCGGCTATGATTTGCCGTTGGTGCGCAGCGTGACCGAGGCCGTATCGGTACCCGTCGTGGCTTGTGGCGGGGCGGGATCGCTGGATCATTTTGCGCAGGCCGTCAACGAGGCCGGCGCTTCGGCCGTCGCCGCTGGGAGCATGTTCGTGTTCCACGGCAAGCATCGTGCAGTGCTGATTAGCTACCCAGCCCGCGATGACCTTGAACGTCAATTATCCTGATTACGATTAAATAAACATGGCTTCTCAATATCGCATCTGCTGCAGATGCATCATGGATACCTCCGATTCCGATATTGTTTTCGATGAGCGTGGCGTCTGCAACCACTGCCACCGGTTTGATATGGTCGCGGCCAAACGCTTAATTCCTCTTGAAGGCCGCGCCGGCCGCCTGAAATCGCTGGTGGCGGAGATTAAAAACGATGGGGCAGGCAAAGACTATGACTGCATTATTGGCGTCTCCGGCGGAGTAGATAGCACGTATGTGGCTTATCTTACTCGCGAGTTGGGCCTGAGGCCGCTGGCGGTGCACTTTGACAACGGTTGGAATTCCGAGCTGGCGGTGGCCAATATTGAGAAAACAATCAAGACACTCAATATCGATTTATTCACCTACGTAGTAGATTGGCCCGAGTTTCGCGATTTACAGCTTTCTTTCCTGAAAGCATCCACGCCGGACGGTGAAGTGCCTACTGACCACGCGATTGTCGCGCTACTTTACCAAGCGGCAGCAAAGTACCATATCAGGCATGTGCTCCTGGGGGTGAACGTTAATTCAGAGGCTATCATGCCTATCAAGTGGGGATATGGCTATTCTGATTTCCGCTACATCAGCGCCGTGCAGAGACAATTTGGCAAGATGCGGCTTAAGACCTATCCTCGTTACTCGCTTTTGCAACTGTTCCAGTACATGTTTGTCAGGCGAATTCAGCTTGTGCCAATTCTTGATTATGTGGACTATCAAAAGCAGAGCGCGATGGAAAAGATACAGAGCGAACTTGGCTGGGTGTACTACGGGGGTAAACATTATGAGTCCATATACACCCGTTTTTTCCAGTCGTATGTGCTGCCACGCAAATTCAACATCGATAAGCGCCGCGCCCACTGTGCCAATCTCGTACTGTCCAGTCAGCTCAGCCGCGACGAGGCACTCAGCATGATGGATGAGCCGATTTATCACGAACAGGGCCTGAAGGAAGACCTTGCCTACGCGATCAAGAAGCTGGGGCTAACTAATGTTGAGTTCGAGAATATCATGGCGCTTTCACCGAAAACATTCCGTGAGTACACTAATAGTTACGAATTGATCGAGAAGGTCAAGCCGCTGATCAGATGGCTGCGCCGTTAACAGCCAGGCGAAACCAAAGCATCTGATATGTACAAATATTTAGTCGCTTTTGTTCTTATTACTCCACTTATCGGGATTGGCTTGGTGGAGAGCGGGGAATATGCTGCCTCGATAGGTGTTTACGGGCACGAGAATGGTGCAACCATGGCCTTCGCCATATTTGCGTTAGTAGTGGCTACCATCGCATGGTTGACCAATGGTTCTGGACGCAATCCATCGTCCATTCAAGTGATTTCAAAGGTGCCGGATATCCAAGTTCAGGATTTCTGCAAAAAACTGGCGTTCATCAATTTTGGATTCTTGTCTTTGTTTCTTTTTGGTTTTGACGCACTCAGTGTGTGGACAGGAGCCGTTGGAAAAGGCGAATTCCGTGCAAACCTTGGAGCATTGGGGGCTATACCGAGCTTGATGACGAAGTTCATTCTTCCGGCCTTGCTAGCATATTGCGTGTCCATGTATTGTCGATCAGAGCGACGAAAGAAAACCGCAACACTTCTTGCTATGAATTTTATGTTGCTGTTCTTTATTGGGGCATCTTGGGGATTTAAGTCCACTGCATTCATTGTTTTGACCCCGGCTTTACTTATCTTGTATTGGCGCCCCAGCCTATTTGCTTTACTCGGTTTGGCAACAATTTTCTTGATCGGACTGGTTGGTTTTTCCCAATTGTTTGATGCTGATGTAGAAGTTTATGATGATGTTCAGAGCTATCTTCTTCGAAGAGTTACTGTATTGCAAGGTGATGTTGCTTGGTATGTTTGGGATCAATATGTTTCTAACGAGTTCTTTCCAAATTACTGGCCTACCCTTTTAGCTGCGATAGGTGACAAGTCTCTTGTTTTAATTGGATTTTCCAGGGAGGATTTATTGGTTTGGACCATGCACCATTATGATTTGATGATCACCTATATTGCAGGGGTTTCCCTTGAACAGATTAATGATGGTCATAGTATTACGGGCACACCTTTCTCCGAGGGCCTGATTGCCGGGGGTATTGTTGGGGTGGCATTTTTCGCAGTGGTGGCTGGTTTGTTGGTAGGACGGACGTACAACTTCATCAACAAGTCGTTGATTAGGGGGAATGATGCCAGCGTTGCAATTGGCTCAACTTATTTTTGTTTTTATATTTTCGCGTGGCTAAACGGCGGAGCGATCGTCCAACTATTTCATATCTCCATTTTGATCGCTCTTCTGGTCACGTATCTCTTTCTCATTGCGCTGCGCGGTGGAAGAGTTAGTCGTGTTCCTGAGGCTTCGCCTGTCTGACCCTCTGTTGCGAGTCCTTTTCCTTCACCCGTTTGGCGCCTATGGCGGAGCAACCAAAAGTCTCGCCGAGATGTTTAGTGCGCTGCCAAAAGGTGCCGTGCAAGGTATCGCGCTAGCCCCACCAGGTGTTGCTGCGCAGTCTTTGGCCGCTGCAGGCCTTGAGGTGATATCTGTGCGGGGTATTGCCCAGTGGGACGACACCCGCTTCGGGCACTACCGCGGCCTGCGCTGGTTGATTTTGATGCGCGAGCTCTGGTACTGGCCACGGACGATCTTTGCGATCTTCAAAGCGCTGCGCTGCGGGCCCTTCGATTTGATTCATTGCAATGAAATCACTGCGCTGCTGCCGTCGCTCGTGGCCAAGCGATATGCAAAGGCCCCGCTTGTCGTGCATGTGCGATCGCTGCAACGCGGCAGTAACGGATCCTACATCAGCGCTTGGCTGCTCGGCAAGCTCAGCCGGGCCGACGCTGTCGTCGCTATCGACGAAGCGGTGCGACGCACCTTGCCATCGGACCTTCCCGTTACGATCATTCACAACGGGATGCGCGCTCCGAGTGAACTGCCGCCTGGTGATCCGGTGGCTACGCGCCTGTTCTGTGTCGGCATCATTGGCGTGCTGCATAGATCGAAAGGTGTTTACGAGTTGGTGGAGGCGATTCGCATCTTGCGCGACCGCGGTGTAGCTGTGCGTCTGCTGGTGGTGGGAGACAACGTTCGCCCTTTGAAAGGAGTGAGTGGCTGGTTTCTGCGCAAGCTGGACTTCGCACGCGACGTGCGCGGTGATCTCGAGGCCTACGTGGCGAGGCACGGCATGGAGCAGGTGGTGGAGTTCACGGGTTTCGTGAGCGAGATACGCACTATTTATGGGCGTACGGATGCGGTATGCTTTCCTTCTCATCTGGATGCGCCCGGTCGCCCTGTGTTCGAGGCCGCCTTATTTGGCTTGCCCACGATCGTGGCAATGAAAAACCCGACCAGTGATGTCGTGATTCCGGGTCAAACTGGGCTCTGCATCGATGTGCCGACGCCCGAAGCAATTGCGAATGCCATTGAGGCGCTAGCGTTGGATCGTGCCCGTGCCAAGGCGATGGGCGAAAAAGCACGCAGCATAGCACTGGCGCGCTTTGAGAGCTCCGTATCCGCCGACAAAATGCTTGAACTGTACCGACGGCTCGCTGTGCGCCATGATTCTTCAATAGCAGTGCGATGAATGTTCTCATTACTAGCCAATATTATTGGCCTGAGTCATTCCGCATCAACGAAGTGGTGGAGTCGCTTCGGCGCGTGGGTTGCCACATCACGGTGCTGACGGGCCAGCCCAACTATCCGCAGGGTGAAATGTTTGCTGGCTACAGTGCTGCTGGTTTTGGGGCACAGCAACACGAAGCGGGATATAGCGTTTTCCGAGTCCCGCTCGTGCCACGCGGGCGCGGGGGGGCACTTGGGCTGGTAGCCAACTATTTGTCGTTTGTTTTCAGTGCCAGTTTGTTGGGGCCTTGGTTGCTGCGCAAGCAGCGTTTCGACGTGATTTTTGTTTATGCCCCTTCGCCGATTATTCAGGCCATACCTGCGGTGTGGCTTGCCTTCATCAAGCGTGCGAAGCTGGTCACCTGGGTGCAAGATCTCTGGCCGCAAAGCCTGGAGGCGACCGGTTTTGTGCGCAACCGGCGTGTGCTGGCCATGATGGCTGTGCTGGTGCGGTGGATTTACCGGCGCAATGATTTGCTGCTGGTGCAGTCGCAGGCTTTCATTCCCCCGGTGAAGGTCATGGCTGGCAAAACCCCGGTGCTATACCACCCCAACCCGGGCGAGTTGGCGTTCAGCCAAGCGCAGCCTCCGGGTCCTCCGGCTTTGGTGTTGGAGCCGGGCTTTAACGTGGTGTTTGCTGGCAACTTGGGCACGGTGCAGGCCTTGGGCACAGTGCTGGATGCGGCGGAGCTTCTGCGGCCGCACGCTGGTGTGCGCATGGTGTTGGTGGGCAGCGGTAGCCGCAGTGAATGGTTGCAGCAAGAGGTGCTTCGTCGACAGTTGGATAATGTGCAATTGTCTGGGCGGTACGCCCCCGAGGCCATGCCGGGCATTCTGGGGCAGGCATCAGCCCTGTTGGTGAGCTTGGTGCGCAACCCCATCATGAGCCAGACGGTGCCCAGCAAGGTGCAGGCCTACCTGGCCGCAGGGAAACCGATCATTGCTTCGCTGGACGGTGAGGGTGCCCGGGTGCTCGAAGAATCAGGCGCTGGCGTGTCGTGCCCTGCCGAGGACGCTGTGGCGCTGGCCCAGGCGGTGCTGCGGCTTAGAGCTATGCCGTCCAATGAGTTACAGCGCATGGGCGAGGCCAGCCTGATTTATTACAAACAGCATTTCGACCCGGCCGTGCTCGCTACACGGCTTGCCCAACTTTTTTCAGAGGTCTTGGCAGGGAACAAGCCATAGAAGGAAATGATAAAAAACAGGAAGTTGATGCAATGACTGCAAACCAAAAAACCAGCGTATTGGTGCTGGGCGTATCCGGCATGCTGGGTAACGCGGTGCTACGCGTTTTCGCGCAGAGCGACGTTTATTCGGTGCTAGGTTCGGCTCGCTCGACCGGTGTGCTGCGCCTGCTGCCGCCTGAGCTGCGCGAGCAGGTGATCTGCGGGGTGGATGTAGAAAACGCTGACAGCCTCATGCGGCTATTCGCGCAAGCTCGCCCCGATGTGGTGATTAACTGCATTGGTTTGGTCAAGCAGCTCGCCGAGGCCGATGACCCCCTGACCGCCATCCCCATCAATGCGTTGCTACCACACCGGCTGGCCCGGCTTTGTGATGTGGCGGGTGCCCGCCTGATCCACATGAGCACGGACTGCGTGTTTGCTGGCACGCGGGGCATGTACCGCGAACAAGACGTGTCGGATGCACAAGATCTGTATGGCCGGAGCAAATACCTGGGTGAGGTGGACTATCCGCATGCGGTTACGCTGCGCACTTCCATCATTGGCCATGAGCTCAGCAGCGCGCACGGTCTGGTGGGCTGGTTTCTGGCGCAACAGGGGCTGGTAAAAGGCTTCACACGCGCCATATTTTCAGGTCTACCAACGATGGAGCTGGCCCGTGTCATGCGTGACTTTGTAATCCCCAACGCCGATTTGCGGGGGCCTTACCATGTGTCTGCCGAGCCAATCAACAAATTTGAGTTGCTGAAGCTGGTGGCACAAGCCTACGGAAAAGCCATAACCATCACGCCGTATGACAAGCTGGTGATTGACCGGTCCCTGGACTCCAGCCGCTTTCGCGGAATAACGGGCTACCAACCGCCTGCCTGGCCAGAGCTGGTGCGCCGCATGCGTGAATTCGCCTGAATCAATATAGATAGTAGAGAGTAGAGAGGAAATCTGATATGTTTAAAGACAAGGTGTTGCTTATTACTGGGGGGACGGGCTCATTCGGCAACGCCGTACTGAACCGTTTTTTGCATTCGGATTTTACAGAGATTCGCATTTTCAGTCGCGATGAAAAAAAGCAGGAAGACATGCGGATTGCGCTCAAAAGCGACAAGCTCAAGTTCTACATTGGCGATGTACGAAATTACGACAGCATTCATGATGCATTGCGCGGTGTGGACTATGTGTTTCATGCGGCGGCGCTCAAACAGGTGCCGTCGTGCGAGTTTTACCCCATGGAAGCCGTGCGTACCAATGTGCTGGGCGCTGAGAACGTGATGCGGGCGGCTATTGCCAACGAGGTCAAGCGCTGCGTGGTGCTCAGCACTGACAAGGCGGTGTACCCCATCAACGCCATGGGCATCTCCAAGGCCATGATGGAAAAGCTGATGGTGGCCAAGTCGCGGTTGTGCGACCCGGGTAAAACGGTGTTGTCTGCAACGCGTTACGGCAATGTGATGGCTTCGCGCGGATCGGTGATTCCGCTGTTTTTGCAGCAATTGCAGCAGGGCAAGCCTCTCACCATTACCGACCCCAACATGACGCGGTTTTTGATGTCGCTTGAGGAATCGGTGGACCTGGTTTTATATGCGTTTGAACACGCCCAGCCTGGTGATATTTTTGTGCAGAAGGCCCCGGCATCCACAGTGGGTGACCTGGCGCAGGCGATGAAGTCGCTCTTGGCCAGTGCCAGCGAAGTGAAAATCATTGGCACGCGGCATGGTGAGAAACTGTACGAATCTCTGGTGTCGCGCGAAGAGATGGCTCGCGCAGATGACTTGGGAGGGTACTACCGGATTCCCGCCGATTCGCGCGATCTGAACTATGACAAGTATTTTGTGGAGGGTGAAACCGAAATCTCCGAAATTGACGACTACACCTCGCACAACACCCAACGACTGGATGTCGAGCAAGTCAAGGCGGTGCTGATGAAGCTGGATATTATTCGCGAGGCCGTCCATGCGTAAGCTCAAGGTCATGACGATTGTGGGCACCCGGCCCGAGATCATCCGCCTGTCGCGCGTCATCGACAAGTTGGACCGCCACTGTGAGCATGTGCTGGTGCATACCGGACAAAACTACGATTACGAGCTCAATGAGGTGTTTTTCAGCGACCTGGGTATTCGCAAACCCGACGCGTTTCTGGAGGCAGCAGGCGCTACGGCGGCTGAAACCATAGGTCAGGTGATCATTGCGGCCGACAGGGTCATGCAGGAATATGAGCCCGAGGCTTTGCTCATATTGGGCGACACCAACAGTTGCCTGGCCGCCATTTCAGCCAAGCGCCGCAAGATACCCATTTTCCACATGGAAGCGGGCAACCGCTGTTTTGATTTCCGGGTGCCCGAGGAAATCAACCGGCGCATTGTTGATCACACTTCAGACATTAACCTCACCTACAGCGATATTGCGCGAGAGCATCTGCTGCGCGAGGGCTTGCCACCCGATCAGGTGATCAAAACCGGTAGCCCGATGCGCGAGGTAATTGAGTACTACCGTGGGGGCGTTGAGGCGTCCAACGTCCTGCCCCGTCTTGAGTTGACAGAACAGCAGTATTTTCTGGTTAGCTCGCACCGTGAAGAAAATGTGGATGTCCCGGAAAACTTGCAGCGTTTGTTTGATGTGTTGAATGCCCTGGCGGAGCAGTTTGCCTTGCCAGTGATTGTTTCTACCCACCCACGCACCCGAAAGCGCATGGATGCCATGGGGATCAGTGCCCACCCCTTGGTGCAGTTTCACAAGCCGTTTGGTTTTCTTGATTACGTCCGGCTCCAGACAGGGGCACGTGCGGTGTTGTCGGACAGCGGAACGATCACGGAAGAGTCGTCAATCTTGAACTTTCCGGCGCTGAATTTGCGCGAAGTGCATGAGCGGCCCGAAGGATTCGAAGAGGCTGCGGTCATGTTTGTGGGCATGGATGTTGACCGGGTGTTGCAGGGGCTGGACGTATTGGCGACCCAGCCACGCGGGGCACAGCGAGGGTTGCGCCTGGTGAACGACTATGCGACCGACAACGTGTCAGACAAGATTGTGCGAATTATTCTGAGCTATACGGATTTTGTGAACAGAAAAGTCTGGCGCAAGGCGTGAATCCGGTTCGGGGTACTCGGACATGATTCTGGTGACCGGGGCCGCAGGCTTTGTTGGTCAGGCATTGGTGCAACGCTTGCTGGCAGAAGACGAGTCGCGGCGCGTGGCAGTGGCTGTGCGTCGGGATGACCAGCAGTGGCCAGAGAGAGTGCAGCCCCACGTGACGGGTGACCTGGAACCTTCTACCGACTGGTCGGTTGCGCTGGGGGGTATATCGGCTGTCGTGCACTGTGCCGCCCGCGTGCATGTGATGGCGGATACAGCGGCCAACCCACTGGCTGAATTTCGCCGGGTTAATGTGCAGGGCACCCTGAACCTAGCACGCCAAGCTGCTGCAGCGGGTGTGCTACGCTTTGTGTTCGTGAGCTCTATTGGCGTTAACGGTGCAGAAACTTTTGGCCTGCCATTTTCTGCCCAAGACGTGGCCGCGCCTCATTCACCTTACGCAGTATC
>JBKJIS010000094.1:0-4282 GCA_046598305.1 Thiobacillus sp. | reverse complement strand
GCCCGGTTCGATAAAAGCCGAGGCCACGCGCGTAACCGGCGCGTTTCTGCGCGATGTGCTGAAGCTGAATGCCAGCGCGCGCAACTTCCGCGTGTTCGGCCCCGACGAGACCGCCTCGAATCGCTTGACGCCGGTGTTTGAAGTCACCGGCCGGACTTTCATGGAAGAAATTCTCGCGAGCGACGTGCAGCTTTCGCCTGACGGTCGCGTGATGGAAGTCTTGAGCGAACACCTGTGCCAAGGCTGGCTGGAGGGCTATCTACTCACCGGTCGTCATGGATTTTTTTCCTGCTACGAAGCCTTTATCCACATCATCGATTCGATGTTCAATCAACACGCCAAATGGCTCAAGGTCTCGCGCGAGATTCCGTGGCGGCGACCTGTCGCGTCGTTGACCTATCTGCTGACGTCGCACGTGTGGCAGCAGGATAACAATGGCTTCAGCCATCAAGACCCGGGCTTTATTGACCATGTGGTGAACAAAAAAGCCCACGTCCTCCGTGTGTATCTGCCCGCCGACGCCAACACTTTGCTCTCGGTCGTCGATCATTGCTTGCGCAGCCGCCATTACGTCAACGTGATCGTTGCGGGCAAGCAGCCCGCGTTGCAATGGCTGGATATGGATGCGGCGATCAAGCATTGCAACGCCGGCATGAGCATCTGGCAATGGGCGAGCAACGACGCGGACAGCGAGCCCGATGTGGTGATGGCGTGTGCGGGCGATGTGCCGACGCTGGAAACCTTGGCCGCAGTAGACCTGCTGCGCCAATATTTACCCGAACTCAAAATCCGCGTGATCAACGTGGTGGACTTGATGACGCTGCAGCCGCAAAGCGAGCATCCGCATGGCTTCAGCGACCCCGATTTTGATGGGCTATTTACCCCGGATAAACCCATCGTCTTCGCCTACCACGGCTATCCCTCGCTGATCCATCAGCTGACGTATCGGCGCACCAACCACGCCAACCTGCACGTGCGCGGCTATAAGGAAGAAGGCACCACGACCACGCCTTTCGACATGGCGGTGCTGAACGACATCGACCGCTTCCATCTGGCTAAGGACGTGATCGACCGAGTGCCGGGCCTGGGGTCGCAGGCTGCCTATCTAAGCCAGCTCATCCGCGACAAACTGATCGAACACGCGCTGTACATTCGACAATATGGTGAGGACATGCCGGAAATCCGTGAGTGGAAATGGGTTGGAGATGCAACGAAATCGTTGCCGTAATCTGCCGTAACGATAGACGGCATTCAAATCAAAAGGTGATGACGATGATGCAAGGCAATTGGGGAAATTGGGGAACGGGTATGGGCGGGTCGGGCGGGCTAGTCACGATATTGGTCGTCGCGCTGGTCGTTGTGGTCATTGTCGTGTTGATGCGTAAGTAAGGATGCGGCCGATATATTCGAATGTAGTCACGGCTTCTTATTGAACGCTTTACCCGCGTTAGTGGCATAAGCCACAATCTACTGACGCCTTCGATACAGAAAGTATTTACGCGATGAACGAAACATTGCCCCAACTTTATCTGGTCCGCCATGGCGAAACCGCCTGGTCGATCAGCGGACAGCACACCGGCCGCACTGACATTCCGCTGACCGAGCATGGCGAGCATGCCGCGCAGGGATTGCGTGCGGGTTTAGAAGAGTTGAGCCTAGCTCAAGTATTCACCAGTCCGCTGCAACGAGCCAGGCAGACTGACGAGCTGGCGGGCTTTGGTCCATCCGCGGAGCCCGATCCGGATTTGATGGAATGGGACTATGGAGATTACGAAGGTCGGCGTACGGTAGATATTCGCGCCGAACATCCCGGCTGGGGCTTATTCGAAAACGGTTGTCCCGGAGGGGAAACACTAGTGCAGGTAGCCACGCGCGCGGATCGTGTGATTGCCCGGATTCGTGCGCTGGAAAACAACGTGCTGGTGTTTGCGCACCGGGACATATTGCGCATCCTCATCGCGCGCTGGATTGCGCTGCCCGCGATTGAAGCGCGTCGTCTCGATCTTGCAACGGCTTCAGTGAGTACGCTGGGGTATGACCATAATTTGAACGAGCCTGTGATCCGTCGGCTCAACAACGCGCATAACGCCAGACTTCAATAATTGAATGGAGTTTCTATGTCGATACCCACACAAGCGTTAGCAAAAACGATCGCCGAACTCACCGCGCCAGGTAAGGGACTTCTCGCAGCCGATGAAAGCGGAGGCACCATAGAAAAACGGTTCAAAGCGGCGAACATAACGAACACGGAAGAAGCCCGGCGCGATTACCGCGAGCTGTTATTTTCCACGCCGGGCCTGAGCGACTTTATCAGCGGCGTGATCCTGTTCGAAGAGACGCTTAAACAGCAAAGTGTCGCTGGTGTGCCTCTGCCAGAGCTATTGAAAACGCAGGGCATAGTGCCCGGTATCAAAGTGGACAAGGGGCCAGTGGCGCTGCCTGGATTTCCCGGTGAAACATTCACACAGGGCCTGGACGGCTTGGCGCAGCGGCTTAGCGAATACAAACAGTTGGGCGCGCGTTTCGCCAAATGGCGCGCGGTAATTCACATCGGCGCGGACATACCCACGCCACAGGCAATTTCCAGCAATGCGCATGCGCTGGCGCACTACGCGGCCCTTTGCCAGGAGCAAGGCGTAGTACCCATCGTCGAGCCCGAAGTTTTAATGGACGGCGATCACACGCTCGCGACATCCGCACGTGTCACCGAGGAAGTTTTGCACGCGGTATTTCACGCGCTGCATCAACAACGTGTGGCACTGGAATATATGATTTTGAAACCCAATATGGTCGAGCCCGGCCGCGCCTGTCCAGAGGCCGCCACGCCGCAGCAAGTAGCCGAAGCCACGCTGATTTGCCTACGGCGCACGGTGCCGGCAGCGGTGCCCGGAATCGCCTTTCTCTCCGGTGGCCAGAGCGAGACTACCGCTACCGCCAATCTGCAAGCTTTGAATGCTGCGACAGGGCAGCCACCATGGAGTTTGAGCTTTTCATATGGCCGCGCGTTGCAGGCATCCGTGCTCCAGGCTTGGCGCGGCGACGTCGCGAACAAGTCAGCCGCGCAACAAGCGCTATACAAGCGCGCACGTTTAAATAGCGCTGCAACGCGAGGCCAATACAGTGCCGCGATGGAGAAGGAATGAAGCTTAGCCCTTTGGCTGGGAAGCCCGCGCCAGCAGCGATGCTAGTTAATGGACGCCGAGAAGCAGCAGAAGATGGGCGAAATGCGCAAGCAAATGGATATGATGCACAAGGACACTGCGCCGGGGACCGGGGCGAAAAAACCTGCACCGCATTCGCATCCGCGCGACGCCAAATAACCGCTGCTATTCCGGCCCGTGCATGCGTGCCGTATTTTTTACGCATACCATTTTCGTCATCCTGTGGAAGTAGACCGGCTGACCGGCCTGCGTTGGATGCGCCATGCGAACGTGACGCGCGAGCCGGTGACCTGGAATGAAGCCCTGGCTGCGGTCGCCCAACTCAGGCTCAGCGATACGAGGGAGGCTGCTCAGTGGCGCTTGCCGAATATCAACGAACTCGAATCCTTGGTGGATTGCGCCATGCATAGTCCGGCGCTGCCCCAGGGGCATCCTTTCGAGGATCTGCGAGCGGGATACTGGTCGTCCACGACCAGCGCGTTCGAGCCCGACTGGGCGTGGGCCTTGTACCTGGACAAGGGTGCGGTAGGCGTGGGGCAAAAACGCGATAAACATTTTTACGTCTGAGCGGTGTGCGGTAACGATGCGTCCGGCAAGCAAGCGTACGATTGAATGGGAAATGGAATTAGCCGCGAAATCGCGTTAATGCGCACCGTTGTCCGGCGCCCGGTATCGGACAACCTGAAACGAGGAGGTAATGTATGTGGAACGACATGAGTTTCGGCGGTTGGGGATGGGGTGGCGGCATGGGGCTGGGGATGGTGTTGTTCTGGGGCGCGATCATCGCCGTGATCGTGCTTGCTGTGCGCTTTCTTGGAAATGGCGCCGCAGCGAGGAGGGGCGATAAGACGCCGCTGCAGATACTTAAAGAGCGCTATGCGCGCGGCGAAATCGACAAGGAAGAATTCGAGCAGAAGCAGCGCGATCTTGAGACCTAGAAATTGCTGCTGACGGTCAATACAGGCAGTTCGTCGGTACGCCTGGATTTATTCGAGGCGCGCGAAGCGGGCGTGGCGCAAGCCGTTGCCAGCTACCACGAGCCGTTGGGTAGTTCGCCGGAAACCGCGTTGCGCGAATTTCTGCGCGGATGGGAGGCGCGGGCACTGCAAGTGATCGCACAC
>JBKJIS010000210.1:0-7067 GCA_046598305.1 Thiobacillus sp. | reverse complement strand
GCAAGCGGTGTCGACGCTACGCTATGTCGATCACCGGGACGCACCAACCGAAACCTATCCGCACAATCCCAATGGCTCGGCTGGGGGACTCACCGGATTTACCACCGCAGAGGGCCGCTTTAGCATCCTGATGCCCCACCCCGAGCGGGTATTCCGCAGCGCGCAACTGTCTTGGAAACCGCAAGGCATGACGGGCGCAGGCCCCTGGCTGCGCATGTTCCGCAACGCGCGGCGCGTTCTTGGGTGATGCGGGCTGAGTATGAGAAAATAGTCGGCTTTGCCGCATTAATCTACGTTAATCCACGCTGAGCCGGACCTGAAATTTTAACCATGAATGCACCTGATAGCCTCCTGACGGACGACCACCTGCGCGCGCAGGTTAAATTGCTCGGCACTTTGCTCGGCCAGGTGCTGCTGCAATTTGCCGGCGAAGACGTGTTCGAAGCGGTGGAAACCCTGCGCCGTGGCTTTGCCGAATTGCAGCAGCAGGAAGATCAAAAACGTCGTAGCGAATTGATGGAGATGATCGACGCCATGCCCGCCAACAAGGTGGAGTTGGTGGTGCGCGCTTTCTCCAGCTACTTCAAGCTGGTCAACGTGGCGGAAGAAAGCTTTGCACACCGCAATCGCCGCCGCATGCTGTCGCACGGCATGACGCTGTGGGAGGGGTCGTTCGATCGCACCCTGGCGGAGCTCAAAGGGCAGGGCGTCTCAATCAACGCCCTGCAGGAGATGGTCAATCGACTGCATTATTCGCCGGTCTTTACGGCCCATCCAACCGAAGCCCGCCGCCGCGCAGTGATGGAAGGCATGCGCCGTATTTTTCTGATTTGTGATCAGTTGTACAGCGCCAGCCTGGGGGTGAACGATCAACACGACCTGGAAACCCAAATGGCGGCCGAGATTCAGGTGATGTGGCGTACCGACGAACTGCGTACTGCCCAGCTCGAAGTCCGCGATGAAGTGCGAAATGGTCTGTATTACGTCCGTGAAAGCTTGTTCGATGCCGTCCCCAAAGCCTATTCCTATTTTGAAAAAGCGTTGCGTAAGCATTACGGCGTAAAAACGGATGGCGCTGCACTGGTCAACGTGCCAAGCTTTATCCGCTTTGGTTCGTGGATAGGCGGCGATCGTGACGGCAATCCGTTTGTGACCGCCGATGTGACCGAGTGGACGGTGCACACGCAGATGCAGGCCGCGCTCGACGAATACCGGGTGCGGGTGTTGGGGTTGCGGCATACGCTGACGCATAGCAGTGGCTGGTGTACGCCTTCAACCCCTTTCCTTGAACGTTTGGCCGAATACGAAGCCGAATTCGGCGAACAGGTATTTCGCGGGACGGCCGTGCAGATATACAGCCGTGAGCCCTATCGCCGCATGGCCGCGTTGATGCTGGCGCGGCTGGATGCCAATCTGTCTTACGTCCACCAGTGTCTGGCAGACGTGCCGAGCTTTACCTCACACATGGCCTATGAGAACGCCGCTGCGTTCCTTAACGATCTTTATCTGGTGCGTGATTCGCTGATCAGCCATGGTGACCGCATTGTGGCCATGCAGGACTTGCATGTCCTGATCCGCCTGGTCGAAAGCTTTGGCTTTCATCTGCTGCAGTTGGATATCCGCCAGGAGTCGACGGTGCATACGCGTACCGTCGCTGCGGTGCTCAAGCAGGTTGATCCCGATTTTGACTACCTGGGTGCGGCTGAACCCGAGCGCTTGCAGCGGTTGGCGGCCTGGGTTGGCCACATCGATCCGATTTCAGTGAGCGACGTTGCGCTGGGTGATGTCGAGCGTGAAACGTTTGCCGTGTTCCGGCGCATGGCCAAGCTGCAGGCCGAAGTAGGTGACGAGGTCTTTGGCACCTATGTGATTTCGATGACGCACAGCGCGTCGCATGTGATGGAAGTGATGCTGCTGGCCCGACTGGTGGGATTGTGCGGTCACAATGGGCGTGACTGGTTCTGTCGTATTCAGGTTGCCCCGCTATTCGAGACAGTGGAAGACCTGCAGCACAGCGAATCCATCCTCGACCAACTGTTGTCGAACAAGGTCTATCGTGCGTTGGTGACTGCCAATGGCAACCACCAGGAAGTCATGCTCGGTTATTCGGATTCGTGCAAGGACGGCGGCATTCTGGCGTCGAACTGGAACCTCTATCAGGCCCAGCTTTCCATCATCGCGCTGACCCAGCATTACGGGGTTGAGTGCCGGCTGTTCCATGGACGCGGCGGTACGGTGGGACGCGGTGGTGGCCCCACGCACGAAGCCATTCTGTCGCAACCGCCAGGCACAGTAAACGGCGAGATCAAGTTTACCGAGCAAGGCGAAATGCTGTATTACAAATACAGCAAACCTGAAACAGCCACTTATGAAATCGGTATGGGCGTCACTGGCCTGCTCAAGGCCAGTGCCACTTCGCTCGCGTCCAGCGGTGCGCGCTACCCGCAGGATTATCTCGACTGGATGCGCGATATCGCCGCTGCGGGCGAAGCGGCTTATCGCGCACTGATTGGAATGCCCGGTTTTATCGACTACTTTTACGAAAGCACCCCGGTCACCGAAATTGGCTTGTTGAATATTGGCAGTCGCCCCTCGCATCGCAAAAAATCCGATCGCTCGCTGGCATCGGTCCGCGCCATCCCTTGGGTGTTCGGCTGGGCGCAGTCGCGCCACACGCTGCCCGCCTGGTACGGTATCGGCAGCGCGCTGAAGGATTTTATCGACACGCAGCCGGACGGTCTGGTGCATCTGCAGGCCATGGTCCGCGAGTGGCCGTTCTTCCGTAGTTTGTTGTCCAATGTGCAGATGGCCTTGACCAAGGCTGACATGGAAATATCCGAGGAATATGCGCGCTTGTGTGACCACCCCAACACGATGGGGGTGTACCGTGCGATTGCCGACGAATACGCCCTAACCGTCGAGGGCGTTAAACAGGTTGTACAGATTGCTTCCCTGCTTGAGGATAATCAGCCGTTGGCCTTGTCGATTTCGCGCCGCCGACCCTATCTCGATCCGATTAACCACATCCAGGTGCGATTGCTTAAACACTATCGTTCCGAGAGTGTGTGGGATGCAGAACGGGAATCCTGGCTCACGCCTTTGAAACGCACGATTAACGCCATCGCTGCCGGGATGCGTAATACAGGTTAGGCATGGATACAGAAAAGACAGCAATCATCCCACCTGTTCGGCCCAAGCGGCGCGGACTGATCATTTCAATTGGCTTGAATATAGCGTTGCTTGTGTTGGTATGTGGGTTGGCGCTATACGCTTTTATGCTGAATGTTGATCTGGGCGATTTGAAGCGGCGCATGTACAAGGAAGTTGAAACCCGGCAACAAGCCGAGCGCTATCTGGTTGAAACCCGCAATCATCTCACCGAAAGCCTGCGTGAAATTGAGCAGTTGAAAGCGCAACTGGCCTATAAGGAAACGGATTATCAGGCAGCGGTAAAAGCAAAACCGGCCCTGCCAGTGGTGGTTAACTTTCGTTCGTCAATGTTAGGCCAGGGACTGGTGGCGGTATTCGAAAACACCAGTGACCGCTATCTGACAGTCGTGCTCAGTCTGCGTAACCCCACCTTGTCGACGACCAAACGATTCAAACTCAACCTGGAACCCCAGTCCAGAACCGATTTTGGGCATCTGGAAGGATGGCAGTTTGCTTCGGGTGACGAACTATCATTGTTCAGCGATGAATTTGGTGCGCTGAAGCTGTCTGTGCCGTAGGCGGTTAAGCAGCGAAAAAGAACTTTTTGGTCAATGCTGCGCCGCAGTCGTTGGACTGGATTTCATGCGCTGGATATGATAAAAAGATAATAATATCTATTGCAAGGATGTCGCTTATGACGTCAACAACAACGTCGCTGCTGCAGAAATACAGTGTTCCCGGCCCGCGTTATACCTCGTATCCCACTGCGCCTTATTTCCGCACTGAATTTAGTGAGGCAGACTGGACCGACGCGTTAGCAGCCTCCTCGATGGACCGCGGGATTTCGCTTTATGTCCATATACCCTTCTGCGATTCGCTTTGTTACTACTGCGGCTGCAATATGGTGGCCACGCGCGACTATCGGAAAACCCAACCCTATCTGGCGACACTCGATCAGGAGATGGCACGTACCGCGCAGCGGGTTGATCCCCGGCGCGTGGTTCGTCAGCTGCACTGGGGCGGCGGCACCCCAACCTATTTGAATCCCGATGACATTCGCCGCCTGATGGCGATGATGCGCTCGCATTTCAATTTGGCACCCGATGCCGAAGTCAGCTGTGAGGTTGATCCGCGTGAACTGACACACGCGCATCTGGTGGCGCTGCGCGAATGCGGCTTCAATCGTCTATCGTTTGGCGTGCAGGACATGGACCCGGACGTGCAGCAAGCGGTCAACCGCATCCAGTCTGAATTCCTGATTCAGCAGGTGCTCGATTGGTCGCGCGAACTGGGGTTTTCCAGTATCAATCTCGATCTGATTGTCGGCCTGCCGAAACAAACGGTCGCAAGCTTTAGCCGCACGCTGGAACGCGTGACCGTGTGGGCACCGGATCGCCTGGCGGTGTTTGGTTATGCGCACGTACCCTGGATGAAAAAGCACCAGAATTTGATCAATGAATCTGATCTTCCTGATGCGGCTACCCGTTTTGGGTTGCAGCAGGCAGTCAATGAGCATTTGGGCGCGGCGGGCTACATCAATATCGGTCTTGATCACTTTGCGCGTCCGGACGACGAGCTGGTTCGTGCGCAGCAAAACAAAACCCTGTGGCGCAATTTTCAGGGCTACACCACGCACAAGAACAGCGACATTCTCGCTTTTGGCGCGTCCAGCATTAGCCAGACGGCCGATGTGTACATGCAGAATGAAAAGAGTCTCAAGCGCTATCAGGAACGCATTGCCGCGACCGGGTTTGCGGTCGAACGTGGCCTCAAACTTACCCGTGACGACCAGATTCAGCGTGATGCCATCACCCGCGTGATGTGTGATCTGGAACTCGATTTCGCTGCATTCGGGCGCGAGTGGAGGATCGCCTTTACCGACTATTTCGCCGACGCGCTGACTGATTTGCGTTCGCTGGCCGATGATGGCCTGGTGGAAGTCCGGGCCGACAAGATCAAGGTCACGCCGACTGGCCGATTGTTTCTGCGCAACATCGGCATGTGCTTCGACCGCTATCTGAAGGAAGGGGCAAGCGCGCAGCCGCGTTACTCACGCACTGTCTGACCCCATGTTTGAGATCCGCCAGCCGTTCAGGCTCTCCTCGTTGGACAAGGCTCCACGTTGACGCTCACCCGGCTGTGGGGTAGATTTCGGCGTGGGAGAGGGGGTTGTAATTCATGTTCTTCTCCGAAACGACCCGGAAAAACATGCCACATCCAAAAATCCATCAACCGGGAATTGTTCTGATCGCGGGAATAATTCTGACTGTCGTCACCCTGCTGGCTGGTGTAAGCGTCTTTGTTGTCATGGAGCGCCAAGCCGAAACGCTGCTGAGCAATAGCCTCCAGTTGTCCCTGCAAAGTCGCGTACAACTAATCGAGACTGAAATTGGAGCAGGTTTTGACAGAACGATTGCCGTTGCCAATCGCCCTCATCTGATTATGCTGCTTGAGCAGGCGAACATGGGAGCGGACCCGGGCACTGTCCGGGACGAAATCAACATGATCATGGCCCGGCTCTTTCTCCAGACCGGACTCTCGGCCCTTGCGGTGTATGACAAGGACGGGCAAGAGCTGGCACGTTCCGGTGTTTTTACGCAGCAGCCCGAACTGGCAGTGCCGCTTAATTTGCCGGGGCATGTGAAATTACTGTGGGATGGGAAATTGTTGTTGCATGCCGTGGTAGACCTGCAACAGGAAGGACGTGTTGTCGGCAAGGTAATGACGGAGTCGTCGCTGCCTGTCACCACAGGCGCGCTCAAGGACGCCTCCCGTCTGGGTGAAACGGCAGAGCCGGTGCTGTGCGCGCCCTTCGGCATCACCTATCAGTGCTTTCCAACAGCACGCAATCCCAGAGTTTTCACGGCACCTCAAAGGTCGCCTGACGGTGTTCGGTTGCCGATGGCTTACTCGTTGGAGGGCGACACCGGATTCGTTATCGCCAAGGATTATCGCCATCAGGAAGTGGTGGCGGCTTACGCGCCGGTTGGCGATCTCGGGCTGGGGATGGTGCTGAAAATGGACAGCGCTGAATTGCATGCACCCGTGTGGATGCAACTGCGCTTTCTGATTCCGCTTCTGGCTGGCGTGCTTATCATCGCGCTGCTGTTGCTGCGTTGGCTACTTACCCCGCTGGTGGTCAGGCTGGTTCGCTCGGAAGCAGAAGCCCACGAGGAGAGGATTAAGATAATTACGGCAACAAGCAGCTCGGAGCTTCAGCGCTCCACACTCCTCGCGCTCACGCAAAACACCGCCATCGACGCGGGTGCGCGAGTGTCAGCGTTTCAGGAAATTTGCAAGGCCACGTCCCAAGCGCTAGACGCCGCCCGCGTTTCGATATGGTCTTTCGACGCCGATCGCCGCGCGATCGTTTGCGAAGAACTTTATGAGCAAGGCACCGACACTCACTCATCTGGGCTCACGCTCTTTCAGAAGGACTTTCCTAATTATTTTGCATATCTTCGCGAAGAGCGTGTGCTGGCGGCGCATGACGCCCACACCGACGCGGCGACGGCTGAGTTCTCATCGGTGTATCTGACCCCCTTGGGGATTAACTCGATGCTCGACGCGCCCGTGCGCTTCGAAGGAAAGTTTTGGGGCGTCGTCTGCACCGAGCACGTAGGCCCGCATCGAATGTGGTCGACGGAGGAGCAAGCTTTCGGCGCGTCGATGGCAGACCTTGCCGCGCGCGTACTTTCCGCGGAGCGAAGGGCGAAGTCTGAAGATATGATCTGGCAACAGGCCAATTTCGATCCCTTGACCAGCCTGCCCAACCGCCGTATGTTTCACGACAGGCTGGCGCAGGAAATCAAGAAGTCGCACCGTTCCGGTTTGCCGATGGCACTGATGCTGCTGGATCTGGATCACTTTAAAGAGGTGAACGATACCCTGGGGCACGCTCAGGGCGATGTGTTGCT
>JBKJIS010000077.1:0-4330 GCA_046598305.1 Thiobacillus sp. | reverse complement strand
AGCAACACATCGCCCTGAGCGTGCCCCAGGGTATCGTTCACCTCTTTAAAGTGATCCAGATCCAGCAGCATCAGTGCCATCGGCAAACCGGAACGGTGCGACTTCTTGATTTCCTGCTCCAGCCTGTTGTAAAACATGTGGCGGTTGGGCAGGCCGGTCAAGGGATCGAAATTGGCCTGTTGCCAGATAATCTCTTCAGATTCCTTCTTTTTGGTAATGTCAGAGGACAGCGAGACATAGCGGTGTACCGAGCCATCATCGTGGTAAATGGTATTGATGGTGAGCCGCTCCAGATAGAACTCACCATTCTTGCGCCGGTTCCATATCTCGCCCTGCCAATGCCCGGTAGTGTTGATTTCGTTCCACATGGCCTGATAAAACTCGCGGTCATGGCGGCCGGAACTGAGCATACTGGGATTCCTGCCGACGACCTCTTCCAGCGTGTAACCTGTTACTTCTGTAAAGGCAGCGTTGACACTGACCATGGCAACCTCGCTATCGGCAACCAGCATGACCTCGCTGCTATTCTGGTACACCATGGCGGCCAGATGCAGTTCCTCCTCGGTCTTTTTGCGCTCGCTGATATCACTCACGATCGCGATAAACAGGTTGACGCCGGCGCGCTCCCTCACCAGTTGCAAGAAAATATCGACCGGGAAATCGGTGCCGTCTTTACGCCGGTGCACCGTTTCAAAGTGAAGCGATGGCTGTTCACCGGAGAGCAGCGGCGCGATGAGTCGCCGAAACTTTGCCTCGGGCATAAGAGGTTTGATCTGGCAGGGCGTCATCCCGAGCAACTCTTCCCGGCTATAACCCATGCTCAGGACCGCCCCCTGATTCAGGTAAACAAAGCGCAGAGACTCCGACTCAAACATGAAAATCATGTCCAGCGTGTTGTCCAGAACATTTTTGAACCGGAGAATCTCCGCCTCGGCTTGCCTGCGCTCGGCGATCTTCCCGGTCAGATGACTGGCCAGTTCCAGCGCACGCCGGCGCTGAGTGGCAAACATCCAGATCAGCCCCGCGAGCATCACGCTCAATAGCGTTCCGACTACCAGGAAGCGCAACGGCTTGTTAATGTCAAAGGCGGCATGAAATGCCGGGCGCGAGGTGAAAGTCAAGGACCAGGTATGGCCATATAAATCTATAGATCGGGTAAGCGTCAAACGCCCAGCGGGAGGTTTGACCAGCGCGTGCGCAATTCCGTCATCGTCATAGAGCAGGCTATCAGCCGAGCGCAGCGTGCCGTCGTATACGTCGATATCAATATCCGGCTCTGCATCAGTCAGATGCTTTCCCAGGATTCCGCTCATGAGATCGTTTAGCCGGAATGGGCTGAAGACATAGCCCGCCAGATTGGCACGCCGCTCTGCCAGCGTATTGTGAGGTGTTCCATTCTTGTAGTAAGGAAGGTACATCAGCATGCCTGGCTGCACCCTCCTGCCGTCTTCCTGAACGAGTGTCACTTTCGCGGAAATGGCTGTGCCGCCAGTGTCACGTGCGCGCTCCATCGCCGCACGCCGAGTCGCTTCGGAGAACATGTCAAAACCAAAGGCGCGCTGGTTACGCCAGTCGAATGGCTCGAGATAAATAATAGCGGTGTATTCAGCACGAACGCCCGCCGGATGAATCGCGTAATCGGGGAAGCCTTCAGCACGGATCGTGCGCAGATGCGCATCCAGGTGCGCCGCTGGAATAAGGACTGAAAAGCCGATGCCCTGTATGCCAGGGTATTGTTCCTGAATGCTCAGGCTGGCGACATAGTCCCGCCATTCGGTTCTGGTAACACTTGTAGACGCTGCAAACAGCCCGACACCGCCGCGCAACACGTGCTCATAGCCCTGTATACGCTTGAGAACGGCGTTGGTTACCTCTGAAGCACGGTTTTCAAACTGCACCTGCTGTGCCTGTACGAGTGCTTCCTGCGCGTTCTTCCAGGCCAAGAACGTCACCAGCAAGGTGAGAAGCAGAACTATCCAGGCAACGTGCGGACCAAGCATCCCTGCACCGACCTGCGCCCGGAAAGACTGCTCTGTGCTTCGCCCGGGAGTCGGTCTGTTTTCTGAATCTACCGGGCTACTTGGTTCCGTCACTTCGCGTGCTCTCCCTTGAATGTGCGGATTATAGAAGTTCCCATAACGAAAAGTATAGACGTCGTAACGATGCTTGTTAAACCCTGTCGATGCCACGGACTTGCGCTCCGACACTTCATATATGGCGCTCCGAATCAGGGTTTGCGCAGCAGCCACAACATCAGCGGCACCCCCAGCAGCGCGGTGAGCACGCCCACCGGCAGTTCGCGCGGTGCAATCACGGTGCGTGCCAGCGCATCGGCCAGCACCAGCAGGCTGCCGCCGGCCAGCGCGCACGCGGGGAGCAGGGTGCGGTGGCCGGCCAGGCCCATCTTCCGGAGCGCGTGCGGCACCATCAAGCCGACAAATCCGATGCTGCCGGCCTGCGCGACGACCAACGAGGTGCAGGCGCCGGCCAGGGTAAACAGCATCCAGCGGGTGGGCGCGACAGCGACGCCGAGGGAGGCGGCTTTCAGCGGCGCGAGTTGGAGCACGTCAAGCCGCCCCGCGAGCGTCAGCGCGGCGGTCACCGCCAATAACAACGCTGCCCACAGCAAGGTGGGCTGGCTGGCCCATGACAAATCGCCCATCAAAAAGAACAGCATGCCCGGCAAACGCTCGGCGGGTGTCACGCTCAACACCAGCGCGATCAATGCGCCGAAACCGGCTGCCAACATGACGCCGGCGAGCAGCAGCGGGGTATGGTCGCGCGCCAATAGCCTGCCACCCAGCGTGGCGGCAAGCGCGAGCGCCAACAGGCTGCCGGCAAAGGCGAGCGCTGATATCCACGGCCACGCCAGCCCCGCTGCCATACCGAGCAGGGCCAACAGGCCGGCGCCGCCGGAAACACCCAGCAGATAAGGCTCAGCCAATGGATTGCGGAACAGCGTCTGCATCAGCGCCCCCGCCAGCGCCAGCAGGCCGCCGCAGGCAAACGCCGCCGCCACGCGCGGCCCGCGCAGCTCGGTGAGAATCTGCAACGCCAGTTCGTGATCGTCGGGCAGTGCGCCGGCCATCAGACCGAGCGCAATGGCCAGGGGCGCAGACAGCCCGAGCAGCAGTAGTTTGGTAAACGGTGACAAGGGCACCACAATCGATTCCTACTGTTTTTTGCCTTTGGCGGGCGCGTCCTGAACGGTGGGTGAGCCCGTCCCAGGCAGGAGGGTGACGCGTTTCATCACGATCGGTTCGACTGGCACATCGCCATGTGGGCCGCGGTTGCCGCGTGGCACGGCAACAATGGCGTCGACCACGTCCATCCCTTCGACCACCTTGCCGAACACGGCATAGCCCCAGCCTTCAAAGCTTTTGCCGCGATGGTTAAGGAACGCGCTATCCGCCACGTTGATGAAGAATTGCGAACTTGCCGAATGCGGTTCACCGGTACGCGCCATCGCCAGGGTGCCACGCAGGTTCTTCAGGCCATTGTCGGCTTCGTTCTGGATGGGTGCGTTCTTCGGCTTTTCTGCCATGTCCGGTGTCATGCCGCCGGTCTGGATCATGAAACCGGGGATGACACGATGAAACACCAGGCCGTCGTAAAAACCGGTCTTCACATAATTAATGAAGTTTCCCGCCGATTGCGGTGCCTGGACGGGGAAGACTTCAACCGTGATGTTGCCTTTGCTGGTTTCGATCAGCACGCGCGGGTTGGCGGGCTGGCCGGTAGCCGGGGCGGTGGAAGCGGTTTGCTTGCCGGGTTCGCTGGTGCCACACCCTGAGATACCGAGCATGAGCACGCCAATAAACAGCGGGGTGGAAAACAGGGAAATACGCGTCATGGGAAAAACTCCAGATTTGAGGGTGGGGAGAGTGTAATGGTGGACGCAATTGGCTCAAAGGATGCACGTGAATTATTGAGTCAGGATTTTGTTTGCAGGGCTTGGTCAATCGCAGTGCGGACGGTTTCCAGCGGGAGGCAGCCGTTGCTGATGGGGTGTAATTGCATCTCCCGTTGAATGATCAAGGTGGGAAATCCTTTGACCCCTGCTTTTCGTGCCTGCTGGAAATGCGCTTGCGTTTTGGCACGTGCCGCGTCACTGTCAAACAGGTCTAGAAAAACGGTGCCATCTACGCCGAGTTCGGTTGCAAGCTCGGCCAGAACCGCAGCCTGCGTTACATCACGCCCCTGTGCATAAAACGCGTGTTGAATTGCCTGGAACAGCGGAAAAATCAGGGTTGGCGCGATGGAACTCACCGCAACTACGGCGCGGCTGGCCGGCTCAGTGTCGTACACAAAACCATCGGGCAGCGCCCCT
>JBKJIS010000045.1:0-3982 GCA_046598305.1 Thiobacillus sp. | reverse complement strand
TGCCAATCTATTCCATCATCGCGGGGGAGCCAAGGTAGAAATCCGGCTCAGGTAGAAATCCGGCATTCGCGCCTGTTGCCTATCAAGGGTTGCACGTACCTTGGAACAGGCATCCTGACCGACCGATTTTTCGCAGCTCTGGCTAAGCGGTTTTCAAGAAATACCATGCAACCCATTGATACCGTAGATTTCGTACTGTGCGCACGGCGCAATTTGCGGGATGATTATCACCGGGCGGATGGCACGGCATCGATGCCGATGCTGGCTTCACCCGCCAGCTAGGCGTTCAGGCTGATGGCTTTGTACTGGAGGCCGCCAACCAGGGGCTGAATCTGGGATCGTTGTACATCTTGAACTGCCGATACACTTTGATGCGCAGCGTGCCGGTCAGGCAACCGCGGGTGAGTTCAGCCAGGCACCACGCCAGATCCGCACGCTGTTCCAGGAGGCGGGACAGCCTTTCGCGGCTCATCGTGTGATGGGCGGCGTCGGCGTCGGCGCGCCGGGTCTGCCGGTCCATGTGGAATATCTTCAGGCTGAGTATGGACAACCGGTCGATCAGGGCGCCGACGGTTTCCGAATGCAGTCGCGCCGTCTCCAGCACGTTCGGCAATGCGCTCAGGACCAGTTCGTCGATACGCTCGATGGCATCGTTGCGGCGCTGGTTATGGCCGTCGATCAGGCGCTTGCTGTTGGCGATGGCGCTATCGGGAACATCGCGACGACGCGCCTGATCCTCTTCATCCCACAACGCGATATTGCAACGGTGGTTATGCTCGATCGCCTGCCACAACATCGTGGACGGGATCACAGGCGATTCACCGCCCAGCTTCAGGTATTCGAGCAGGGCGGAATGCATGCGGGCGACAACGGCGGCGTTCAGTTCATCCAGCGGATTCATGATTTTCCTTGTTCATGGCGAGGACCGCTCGGCCGCGAAATCAGCGAACGCCGCTTGCACCTCCGCAGTGACCGCAGGCCAATCGCCGGCGCGCGGCTGGCGGAACAAGCGCGCGCTCGGGTACCACGGACTGTCGGCGCGATTGAGCAGCCAGCGGAAATCCGCGATGTACTGCAGCATGATCCAGACCGGACGCCCCAATGCGCCAGCGGCATGGGCGATGGACGTATCGACGGTGACGATCAGGTCGAGCTCGGCCATCAGCGCGGCGGTCTCGGCAAAATCGATCTGTTCGTCCCCCCAATCGAGAACAGGCGTTTGCACCGCCTGCAGTTCCTCGCGTCCGGCTCCGAGTTGCAAGTTGATCCAGGCCACATCGGGCAACTCGAACAAACCGGCGAGAGCCTGCAGAGAACAGGAACGATTGCGGTCATCCACGTTGGTGGGGCTACCGGCCCAGGCCAGGCCGATGCGCAGCCGTGCCGGAACCGCGTCCAGACGGTGTCGCCAATAGGCGCGCCGGTCGGCCGGTGCCGCCAGGTAAGGCACGTTGGCGGGAACCTCAGCCAGCGAATGGGTGCCACACAGGCGCGGCAGGCTCAACAGGTGGCAGTAATAATCGTGGGCAGGGATCACCGCTTCGCCGGTGTACACCTCCGACAGGCCATGTACGTTGCGAAGCAGCCTGGCCAGGTGCGACTGGCGAACAAACAAGCCGACCCCGGCCCCCTGGTCAGCGAGCGGTTTGACATAGCGAATGAACTGCAAGGTGTCACCGATACCCTGCTCTGCAATCAGCAACAGGCGCTTTCCCTCCAATGCCTCGCCCTGCCAGAGACGGGGCGAGCCGGTCATCGCCGGCAACCGGTAGCCGGCGGCGTATTCCGGGCACTGCATGCGCGATTCATACTCCGCCCAACCCTGCGCATAATCGCCCAGCGTCAGCTGCACCAGCGCCCGGTTGAAGCGCGCCTGCGTCAGACTGGCATCCAATGCCAAGGCACGATTGAAGGCATCCAGCGCCGCGTCGAGATGACCGAGCTTGTGCAGGTCCAGCCCAAGGTTGCTCCAGGCTGGCGCATAAGCCGGATGCAGGTCCAGTGCCTTGCGATACTCGGCCACAGCCTCTTCCAGACGATTTTGCGCGCGCAGGCACAGGCCGAGATTGTTGAAGAAGTCCGGCACGTCATTCCGTTTCGCCAAGGCTGCGCGTATCCGTCTTTCTCCTTCACTGGGCCGGGCTTCCTGCATGTCGAGCACACCCAGATAATGTTCCGCGACCGCGTCATCACCCAGCGCCAGCAAAGCATCGTAGCCTTTCCGCGCGGCGGCCAGGCGGCCGGCCTGATGGTCTGCCATGGCCTGCCTTAACAAAGCCTCAGAGGTGTTCCCTGTTGGAACCGAAGTTGCGCCTTGAGCGGAGGCGTCCTGGCCGCAGCAATGCTTGTAGCGTTTTCCGCTGCCGCAGGGGCAGGGCGCGTTGCGACTCACCGGTGCGGTGTGGCGTTGTCCGGTCGAGCCGTTCAACGCGTCCAGCATCTCGGCGCATTTGGCATCGGCGGGAAAGGCGCGCAGGCGCTGTTCCAGCAAGTTCCGCGCCGAATCGAATCGCTTCAGATCGATGAAGTTTTTCGCCAGCGACAGAAATTGGATCGAACCCACTACCGGTCTAGGCATCGCCGCGACAAAGCCGGACACTTCCGCGTCGTCGAGAAACAACCACATGTTGAACAAACCATGAAACCCCAACGGTATGCTTTGAGGATAGGTGGTTTCGAACGAGAAACGGTCCGCCACCTCGGGTGGCGCGAAACGCATGCCGTAGCGCGATTCCAGCATCGGCCGGAAATACCGGCAGATTATTTCGTCCTCGGGCTCGAAACGGTCTATCGCAGGATCCTGAAGCGCTTCCAGCAGTCGCCGTGAACGCAGCGAAAAGCCGCCGTTGCCAACGCAATGCGCATCCTTGTGGAATCCCCAGCGCGCGCCGATGAAATCATGATCGAGAAAATCGTGACTCCAGGCGTCGGGATTGACCACGTAGCCATCCCACTGGATCAGCAGCACATGCTCGGTTTCAATATGCTGGAGCAAGTCCTTGATGACGAAGCGCGAATACGCCGCGCGGCCTGCCAAGGGAGCGATGGCGACATGACGGGCACCCCCCGTATCTTTCGCAGAATCCGAAATGAACAAGGCATCGGCGAAATCCATCGCCGCCAGCGACAAACGCATCGCCCTTGCGGCCAGCGCGTGGGTCTGGGTGTCGACGAGGCAGAGCGTGGTGTTGGTGGCCCGTAAAGTCGAACGATCAGGCATGGGCATGGCTAATGAATTTGGGGGCTGAACCGTGGCATTCGTGAGCGCACGTTCTCAATAGAATTTCCACGGCGAACCCATCCCCGGCTGGGCGATGCCCGGCCTTTTAACCGCAACAGTATTGATACGGCGTAAGACTGCTTCGGTCTTTTCCCGAAACGCCTGGACGATCCGGTCCACCTCAGGTCCGCACTCGATCCGACGAGACGATTCGAGCGCGGCAGTCAGGAGCCGGATTGCCTCGCTAAAGTCCGGCGCAGTGTCTGCGAGCAGCGCGCCCTGGAAAGCGGCCAGATTGCAGTCGAAGAAGTTCGTCGGGACATTCAGCCCGCGCTTCGGTTCGCCCTCGGCGGTGGCAACACCATGTCGGGCCGCGAGATAGGGAGTCAGAGCGTCGATGAGCGCGTGCACGGTATGGGGGTCTTTCCGCATTGTCAAGGCTGCGCCAATTTCCTCGAAAACGGTAACCACATCGGCCGCCCCAAATTTTTTGAATCCCAACTCTGAAAAAGGGGGGACGTTCAGGCTTTTGCCTATGGTTGAGATCAAATCCACCGAAGGTTGGACGTACCCCGTTTGCAGACAGCAGCATGCATGGAGCACCCGCATAACCCAGACCAGGCTGCCAGCCTCTATGCTGTAGACGAAATCGAGCCTGTCGAGCATGGTCTGGGCAAGTTTGTACGCGGCCTCATAATAGGCGATTGAGGCGTTGGTCTGGCCTAGCGCGATGCGAAGGATATTACCCTTCAGGTAAAAATA
>JBKJIS010000024.1:0-10290 GCA_046598305.1 Thiobacillus sp. | reverse complement strand
CCTGGTTTGGCACGATGTAGTTACCGGCACGGTTCTTCAGCGCCACAAAATTCATGTTGTTTTTCATCGCGTCGGCGATATCCACATAGCCAATCGCGCCCTTGATCTTCTGCACGTTGGCCGCCACCCCCGGATTACCCTTGCCGCCTACCGCGTTGGACGGCCAGTTGACCGTTTTTCCTGCGCCGACATCACGCATGAAAGCCAACGACTGCTTGGCCAGATAGTGGGTGAAAACGTGGGTGGTGCCGGAACCGTCCGAGCGATTTGCCACCGTGATGGCCAGATTCGGCAGCGTCACGCCCGGATTCAGCCTGGCGATAGCGGGATCGTTCCATTTGGTAATTGCGCCACGAAAGATATTGGCGGCGGTGTTACCGTCCAGCTTCAGCTTGCCGGAATTAATACCCGGGACATTGATGACAATGGTCACGCCCCCCATCACGGTAGGGACCTGGACCAGGTTGCCCGCATCCAGTTCTGCCTCTTCGAGCGGCGCATCGGTGCCGCCAAAATCGACGGTCTTGGCCTTGATCTGCTTGATGCCGCCAGACGAGCCGATGCCCTGATAGTTGACCTTGTTGCCGGTCGCCGCCTGATAAGCCTCTGCCCACTTGGTATAAACGGCGTAGGGGAAAGTCGCGCCCGCACCGGTGATGTCAGCGGCCAGGGCGCTAACCGAGAAAACCAAACCCGCAGCCGTAGCTACAGTGCCTAGAACCATTTTGTTGAAAGTATGCATATTTGATCTCCGGTAGTAAATAGACGTTGCCTCAGGGGCGACATCGACATACTAACGGGCGAATATTACAGTTTTATTTTAGCTCAGGAAATCAAGTACCCGCAGCACAAGCACTCGCAGCAGATACCCGCACAGCTACGGCAATTTTCTCTGCCGTTTCACGAACGAGCACAGCATTCCTGCCCTCAACCATCACCCTTATCAAGGGCTCTGTACCCGACGCACGCAGAACAACCCGGCCTGTACCATTAAGGACTGCCTCCGCTTCCGCGGCCGAAGCGCCTACTTCAGGCGAGGCATCCAGTTTGAAGCCTTTGCTTACCGGCACGTTGATCATGACCTGGGGGTAGGTTTCAAGATCGGTCGTACACACATCAAGTGTTTCTCCCGTTTCACGTAGTGCACGAAGCACCTGTAGCGCTGACACGATGCCATCTCCGGTCGTGTGCTTGTCCAGGCACAATATATGACCCGAGGTTTCACCACCGAGCGTCCACCCATTGGCATGCAGGCGCTCCATCACATAGCGATCCCCTACCTTTGCGCGCTCAAAAGGAACATCAATCCGCCCGAGCGCATGCTCAGTCCCAAGATTGGTCATCAGGGTACCCACCACGCCACCTTTCATATAGCCGGTCTGAATGCGGTGGCGCGCAATCACGTACAACAGTTCGTCGCCGTCATAAATCCGGCCCTGAGCATCGGACATCATCAATCGATCACCGTCGCCGTCCAGTGCAATACCCAGATCCGCCCGATGTTCGCGTACCGCGTCGGACAGCGCTTTAGTGTGAGTTGCCCCGCATTGGTCGTTGATATTGAAGCCATTCGGCGCATTGCCTATAGGAATCACTTCCGCGCCCAGTTCATGCAGAACGTGCGGCGCGATATGATAGGTCGCGCCATGTGCGCAATCCACTACGATGCGCATCCCGCGCAGATCGAGGTGGTTGGGGAAGGTGCTTTTGCAGAACTCGATATAACGCGCTGCAGCATCTTCAATCCGGCGCGCACGCCCCAGCTGACGTGCCTCGACAGTAACAATGGGAAAATCCAGCCGTGCTTCGATGGCTTCTTCAACACTGTCTGGCAACTTCTGTCCATTGGACGAAAAGAACTTGATTCCGTTATCTTCAAACGGATTGTGCGAGGCCGAGATCACCACACCCGCCTGCAGGCGCAATGCGCGGGTCAGGTAAGCCACGGCCGGGGTCGGCATCGGTCCGGTCATCAACACATTCACGCCAGCAGCTGTGAAACCGGCTTCCATCGCGGCTTCCAGCATGTAGCCAGAAATGCGCGTATCTTTACCGATCAACACAGTAGGATGCTGGTTGGGCGGCAAACTGCCCCGGTCTGCCACCAGCACTTGGCCGGCCGCATAGCCCAGATGCATCACAAACTCCGGGGTAATCGGCGATACACCCACCTTGCCACGCACCCCATCGGTGCCGAAGTATTTACGTCCCATTTTGTTGCTCCTCCACTGCATTCCAAATTGCCAAGGCATCATGCATGGCTGACACATTATGTACTCTGATTAGCCGCGCCCCGCGCGCTATGGCGGCGAGATGTGCTGCCACGCCGGCAAACTCCCGCGCAGGGACATCACGTCCGGTCAGCAACCCCAGCATCGTCTTACGTGACAGGCCAACCAACACCGGGACATTCAAATCAACCAGCTCAGACAAGTTGTTGAGCAAGGCCAGATTGTGCGCCAGCGTTTTCCCGAATCCAAAGCCAGGGTCGATCACCAGCCGTTCACGCGTGATCCCGGCCGCTTCGCATGCGTGCAACCGGCCCTGCAGAAACTGCTTCACCTCACCGACAACATCGGCATAACACGGGGCCTGTTGCATGCCCTGTGGGTCACCTTGCATATGCATGAGGCACACTGCCGCGTCTGATGAGGCTAACGCTTCTAGCGCACCCGGTGCACGAAGGGCCATGACGTCATTAACCATTGAGGCACCCGCATCGAGCGCGGCCCGCATCACCTCGGTCTTTTTCGTGTCAACCGAAACCACACATCCCTGTTCGACCAGCGCCTTGATCACGGGCAATACGCGACCCATTTCCTCTTCAACCGATACCACATCAGCACCAGGGCGGGTCGATTCTCCCCCCACATCGAGAATAACAGCCCCTTCTTCCTGAAGCGTCATCGCATGTTGAATGGCACTCTGCACATTAGCCAAACGTCCTCCATCCGAAAACGAATCCGGGGTGACATTGACGATCCCCATGATGAGGGGCCTGGTCAGTGAAAGGCGGTGTGAGCCAGCGTGAAGGTCGGACATAAAAATGGAGGGGCTTAAAAAGCCCCTCCATTGTAGTGCGTGTGTCGTGCGTGATGCGGGTTAACGCTCAAGGGTTAAACGCTCAGGCTTCCTGAGCAGGGTGTACGGTCGGCTCGGGTGCACTGGGTTTGTCATCCCCACTCGGCGGCGGTGCAGAGGGCACAGTCGCTGGCTTGGGTGGCTGGGGTGGCCTTCCTGCCATGATGTCGGCTATCTGCGCAGCATCAATCGTTTCCCATTCCATCAAAGAGGCAGTCATCGCTTCAACGATGTCACGCTTTTCAGACAGGATTTTTGTAGCAATTGCATACTGTTCATCCAGAATACGACGAATTTCAGCATCGACTTTCTGCATGGTAGCTTCACTCATGTTCTTGTGCGTGGTCACTGAACGTCCCAAAAACACCTCACCCTCGTTCTCACCGTAGACCATCGGGCCCAAAGCTTCGGACATGCCATAGCGCGTCACCATGTCGCGCGCAATGCTGGTAGCACGTTCGAAGTCATTGGAGGCTCCGGTTGAAATACTGCCAACGAATATCTCTTCAGCTACACGACCCCCAAACAGCATGCAAATTTGATCCAGCATTTGATCCTTGTACAAGCTAAAACGATCCACCTCCGGTAAGGACATGGTCACGCCCAGTGCACGCCCACGTGGAATCACCGTAACCTTATGTACCGGGTCACAGCCTTCCAGCGACATTCCGATCACGGCATGTCCCGACTCGTGGTAAGCCGTTTTTTTCTTGTCCTCGGGCGTAATCACCATGGATTTGCGCTCGGCGCCCATGAGGATCTTGTCCTTGGCTTTCTCGAAATCGTCCATGTCGACCAGGCGCTTGTTGCCGCGGGCGGCAAACAGGGCCGCTTCGTTGATCAGGTTGGCGAGATCGGCGCCGGACATGCCGGGCGTGCCGCGCGCCAGGATATCGGCCCGCACGTCGGGCGCCAGAGGCACCTTGCGCATATGCACCAGCAGAATCTGCTCGCGGCCGCGGATATCGGGCAGGCCTACAAACACCTGGCGATCAAACCGACCCGGGCGTAACAGAGCGGGGTCAAGCACGTCAGGGCGGTTAGTCGCAGCAACCACGATCACCCCGGCATTCGCTTCAAAACCATCCATTTCAACCAGCAACTGATTCAGTGTCTGCTCACGTTCATCGTTACCGCCACCCAATCCGGCGCCACGCTGGCGACCGACTGCGTCGATTTCGTCGATGAAAATGATGCAAGGCGAACTTTTCTTGGCCTGCTCGAACATATCGCGTACGCGAGCAGCACCGACACCGACAAACATCTCGACAAAGTCAGAACCCGAAATGCTGAAAAACGGTACTTTTGCCTCACCTGCGATCGAACGTGCCAAAAGTGTCTTACCGGTTCCCGGGGGGCCCACCAGCAACACGCCGCGCGGGATCCGTCCGCCCAACTTCTGGAATCGGGACGGATCTTTCAGGAACTCGACCATTTCAACGACTTCTTCCTTGGCCTCGTCACATCCTGCGACATCTGAAAACATCACCGGGTTGGTGTTTTCGTCCAGGAGGCGTGCTTTGCTTTTACCAAATGAGAATGCCCCCCCTTTTCCTCCACCCTGCATTTGACGCATGAAGAAAATCCATACGCCGATCAGCAGCAACATTGGAAACCACGAAATGAACAGGCTCATCAGGAATGAGGGCTGCGCTTCTGGCTTGGCCTCAAATGCCACGCCATACTTAAGCAGGTCGGACACCATCCCCGGATCGCTTGGCGCATAGCTGGTAAAGAGCTTACCGTCGCTGCGCTCGCCTTTAAGCACATTGCCTTCGATTACGACCTTGGTAATCTGCTGCTGGCGCACTTCTTCTATGAATTGCGAATACGGCACCTGCTTCTGCTCGGAGCGTTGCGCGCCAAACTGGTTGAACACCGTCATCAGGACGACGGCGATAATCAACCAGATTGCAATGTTCTTGGACAAATTGTTCACTCTTACTCCTTGATGCCAAGTTGGCACATTTTAATCTGGCGCAGCATATTTAGACTCATTCTAAACCCTATCCAACCCGGTTGTCACGGCAGCATTATGTCTTGCCATTATTCGCCGCAACGGAGCGACGACCAAGCAAATACACCTCGCTACTGCGATCACGCGAGGCATCGGGTTTTCGTATGAGTACATGTTCAAAGGCCTGCCTCATGAGTGCACGAAATTCCTCAAACCCGACACCTTGAAAAACTTTGACCAAAAAAACGCCATCTGGTTTCAACCAGTTCACCGCAAAGTCGAGCGCAAGCTCGCACAGCTCATATTGCCGGGCCTGATCACTCAACATGATTCCACTGATATTGGGCGCCATATCGCTTAATACAAGGTCAACCCGGCCGGATTGCAGCCTTTCTTCCAGCCAGGCGAGTGCTAGCGGTTCGGTGAAGTCACCCTCCAGGCTATCCACACCTGGTATCGATGCCATGGGCAAAAGGTCAATAGCCAGCACTCTGCCCTGCTGTTTCATCATTTGCACGGCCAGTTGGCACCAGCTACCGGGTGCCGCACCCAAATCCACCACCGTCATACCGGGGCGAAACAGATGATCTCGTTTATTGATTTCCAGCAATTTATAGGCGGCACGTGAACGGTACCCATCCAACTGCGCCTTTTTGACGTAGGGATCTGTCACGTGTTCGTGCATCCAGGCACTGCCTGATTTGGTTCGTTTCGGCTTCTCTGCCATCTCTATCGGCTACAATCCGCCTTCAGTTTAAGGGTTCAGTTTAATTAAGGACACGGCATGAAATCTCTTACGGCCGCACAGCGGCAACATCTCAGAAGTTTGGCACACACCCGCCAGCCGGTCGTCATGATAGGTAACAACGGGCTCAGCGCCACCGTATTAAAAGAAATCGAACTTGCGCTCAATTCACACGAGCTCATCAAAATCAAAGCAGCCAGCAACGAACTGGAAACCCGCCGCACCTGGATGGCTGAGATATGTGCTGGCACCGGAGCCAGCCCAGTTCAGCAAATAGGCAAAATATTGGTGATTTATCGCGCAGCCAGCAAGCCCGTGATCGCATTGCCGGTCTGATGGGCACCGGATTACATTCTGCTGCCAGGCTCAATTTAGCGCGCCACCCCCGCCCGCCAAACCAGAAACAGTCCCAGCGCACTCTGAAGCAGGTACAGAATGCTCGATACCCCGTGCCAACGGGAGAAACTGTCGGCAAATACGCTTTGCATCACGGCCAGCGGCATTGCCTGTTCTTTCAATCCCTGCATGATGGGCTGGACACCAAAGTGACTCGCCAACGTTAACCCCAGCATCAAGACAACACCCCAGAAGAACAGAGTTTTCAAGGCATTGGCGCCATCGCAGGCAAAACGATAAACAAGTAAATAAATTGCTGAAGCGATCCCGACCCAGGCGATGACGCCAAATAGTTTTCCGGCCAGCATTCCTGCAAGTTGCTTGTCGCCCAGACTGGAAAATATAACTGGGGCTGCAATGTAGCCAATCGCCCACATGCCGCCTATCCATAGCACCAGTGACGTTCCGGCAAGGCCATCCCAAAAGCGCCGCATGACTATTTGTACAGAACGTCTAACACTTCATATTTGCGAACACCACCGGGCGCCTGTACATCCACGTTATCGCCCGCATATTTCCCTATCAATGCACGCGAGATCGGTGACGAGACAGATATTTTGCCTTGCTTGATGTTGGCTTCGTCGTCGCCCACGATCTGGTAGGTCACGCTATCACCAGAAGCGGCATCCTCAAGTTCGACCGTAGCACCAAAGACAATCCGGCCATCGGCGTCCAGCGTAGTTGGGTCAATAATCTGGGCGTTCGACAACTTACCTTCCAGATCGGCAATCCGCCCTTCCACAAAGCCTTGTTTTTCCTTGGCCGCATCGTATTCGGCATTTTCCGACAGGTCGCCATGCGCGCGTGCCTCAGCAATCGCCAGGATTACAGTCGGACGCTCAACGCTTTTCAAATGTTGCAATTCGGCGCGCAATTTTTCGGCGCCCACCACGGTAAGAGGGTATTTGGTCACTTGCTTGCCTTTTCAGATCAGTGCTGTTTTAGCTCAGTACTGTTTTAATTCAGTGCTGTATTAACTCATTGCAGGCGCTGATGCAGCGACTGCAAGGAATACACTTCGAGTTCGGTGCCGTGCTGCATGCCCATGCATGCAGCCTGCGCACCCGCCAGCGTCGTGAAGTACACCACCCGGCGCGCCAGTGCTTCGGCACGAATCGTGTAAGAGTCCTTCACTGCTTTTTTATCCTCAACCACGTTGACAATAAAATCAATTTCTCCGTTCTTGATCATGTCGACGATATGAGGACGGCCTTCCTTGACCTTGTTCACCACAGCAACGGGAATCCCCGAAGCTTCGATCGCCTGTGCGGTACCCCGTGTGGCGACCAGATTAAATCCCAGATCACGTAAAGCCTGAGCCACTTCGATTACGGCTTCACGATCGCTCGAGCGCACACTCACAAAAGCACGTCCACCTGGCTTCGGTAGTTCAGAACTCGACGCCAGCTGCGATTTGAGGAACGCCTCGCCAAAATTGTTACCCACTCCCATAACTTCGCCCGTCGACTTCATTTCAGGACCAAGGATGGTATCGACACCCGGGAATTTACGGAATGGGAATACCGCTTCTTTGACCGAGAAATACGGCGGGATGATTTCTTTTTCGAATCCTTGCGACTTGAGCGAAATACCTGCCATCGCGCGTGCGGCAATCTTGGCCAGCGGTGCACCGATGGCCTTGGACACATAAGGCACGGTGCGCGATGCGCGCGGGTTCACTTCCAATACGTACACCGTATCCCCCTGAATAGCGAACTGCACGTTCATCAGGCCGATCACATTAAGAGCCTTCGCCATCGCCACGGTCTGGCGACGCATTTCGTCCAGTACGTCCTTTGACAAACTATAAGGCGGCAGTGAACACGCCGAATCGCCGGAATGCACACCAGCTTGCTCGATGTGCTGCATGATGCCGCCGATGACCACTTGCTCGCCATCGGACAGCGCATCCACATCGACTTCAATTGCGTCGTTCAAAAATCGATCGAGCAGCACCGGTGAATCATTCGATACTTTCACCGCTTCGGTCATGTAACGGCGCAAGTCGGATTCTTCGCGCACAATTTCCATGGCTCGCCCACCCAGCACATAGCTGGGACGCACCACCAGCGGATAGCCGATTTCCTCGGCCATGCGGATGGCACTTTCAGGGTCACGCGCAGTGCGGTTAGGCGGCTGCTTAAGACCCAGCTCGTGCAGCATTTTCTGGAAACGCTCGCGATCTTCGGCCGCATCGATCATGTCAGGACTGGTGCCTATAATCGGCACACCGTACTTTTCCAGATCACGCGCCAACTTCAAGGGTGTCTGACCGCCATATTGCACGATCACGCCAAAAGGCTGTTCGATGCGGACGATTTCCAGCACGTCTTCCAGCGTCAACGGCTCAAAATACAGGCGGTCGGACGTGTCGTAATCGGTGGAAACGGTCTCCGGGTTGCAGTTGACCATGATGGTCTCGAAGCCGTTTTCGCGCAGCGCCAGCGCGGCGTGCACGCAGCAGTAGTCGAACTCGATGCCCTGACCGATGCGGTTCGGTCCGCCGCCCAGCACCATGATTTTTTTCGCGTTGGTCGGCAGCGCTTCGCACTCTTCCTCGTAGGTTGAATACAGGTAGGCTGTCTGCGTGGCGAACTCGGCCGCGCAGGTGTCCACCCGCTTGTAGACTGGATGCAGCGCCAGCTCGTGACGGCGCGCGCGCACCGCGTGCTGGTCGGTGTTCAGCAACCTGGCCAGGCGGCGGTCGGAAAATCCGGCACGCTTGAACTGGCGCAATTCGTCGCGCCCGAGAGCGGCCAAGGCACGTCCGGCCAGTGCGGCTTCCATCTCGATCAGGCCCGCAATCTGGTCGAGGAACCACGGGTCGATTTTCGAGAGCGCGTGAATTTCGGCTAGGCTCATGCCGATGCGAAAGGCATCGCCGACGAACCAGATACGCTCGGGACCGGGCGACATCAGCTCGGCCTCGATCTCTTCCTGGTCGGTGGTCTTGGGATCGAAGCCGTCGACTCCGACCTCCAGCCCGCGCAGGGCTTTTTGCAGCGATTCCTGGAAGGTGCGGCCGATCGCCATCACCTCGCCCACCGATTTCATCTGGGTGGTCAGGCGGTCGTCGGCCTGCGGGAATTTCTCGAACGCAAAGCGCGGGATCTTGGTGACCACATAGTCAATCGACGGCTCGAACGAGGCCGGGGTCGCGCCGCCGGTGATATCGTTCTGCAACTCGTCGAGGGTGTAGCCGATCGCCAGCTTGGCCGCCACCTTGGCGATGGGGAAACCGGTTGCCTTGGACGCCAGCGCGCTTGATCGCGACACCCGCGGGTTCATTTCGATCACCACCATGCGCCCGTCTTCCGGGTTGATGGCGAACTGCACGTTGGAGCCGCCGGTGTCGACGCCGATCTCGCGCAGCACCGCGAGGCTCGCATTGCGCAGGATCTGGTATTCCTTGTCGGTCAGCGTCTGCGCCGGCGCCACGGTGATGGAGTCGCCGGTGTGCACGCCCATCGGGTCGAAGTTCTCGATGGAACAAATGATGATGCAGTTGTCCTTGTGGTCGCGCACCACTTCCATCTCGTACTCTTTCCAGCCGAGCAGCGATTCCTCAATCAGCAGTTCGTGCGTCGGCGAGGCTTCCAGTCCGCGCTCGCAGATGGCGACGAATTCATCGCGGTTATACGCAATGCCGCCACCCGAGCCACCCATGGTGAACGACGGCCGGATGATCGAGGGAAAGCCCAGCGCGGCCTGCACCTGCAGGGCTTCTTCCAGGCTGTGGGCGATCGACGAACGCGCCGAACCGAGACCCAACCTGGTCATTGCCGCCTTGAATTTTTCGCGGTCTTCCGCCTTGTCGATGGCTTCCTTCGACGCGCCGATCATCTCGACGCTGTATTTTTCCAGCACACCGTGTTTGGCCAGGTCGAGCGCGCAGTTCAACGCGGTCTGCCCGCCCATGGTCGGCAATAGCGCGTCGGGGCGCTCTTTCTCGATAATCTTCTCGACCACCTGCCAGGTAATCGGCTCAATGTAGGTGACGTCGGCCATGTCCGGGTCGGTCATGATCGTTGCCGGGTTGCTGTTGACGAGGATGACTTTATAGCCTTCTTCACGCAGCGCCTTGCATGCCTGCGCGCCGGAATAGTCGAAT
>JBKJIS010000311.1:0-21853 GCA_046598305.1 Thiobacillus sp. | reverse complement strand
GAGGGTCACAACCCGCTGTGCGGAGACCACATCAGCGTGACGCTCAATCTCGCTGGCGAGTGCGTCGACGCCATCGCGTTTCAGGGTGAAGCGTGCGCGATCTGCAAGGCATCAGCCTCGATGATGACCGTCGCCGTCAAGGGCAAGCCGCGCGCGGAAGCGGAAATTCTGATCAAGGAATTTCTCGCCATGGCCACCGGCAAGCTCGACCTGAACAGCCCGAATCACATCGGACGGCTCGCGGTATTCGCCGGTGTGTGCGACCTGCCGACACGCGTCAAATGCGCAATCCTGCCGTGGCACACACTGCACGCCGCGTTCAATTCGGTCGCCAGCGCCTCGACCGAGGCAGAGGCCGACCCGATGCACGCACCGATCGGCAACGCCTGAAGATGAAAACCTTTACCCCCCCAGCAATGGTTGAATCACGTTTGATATTAGGAGTGGATTATGGATCAGAGCGTACTGGCAACAATTAAGCAAACCGTTACGGAAAACCCGATCGTGCTTTACATGAAAGGAACGCCGGAGGCCCCGCAATGTGGTTTTTCCGGCGCGACGGTGCAGATACTCCAGGCGTGCGGCGTGAACAATCTCGTCGCGGTCAACGTCTATGCCGACAAGGGGATCTACGAAAACCTACAGTTCTACGCCAACTGGCCGACTTTCCCTCAGCTCTACGTCAAGGGCGAGCTGGTGGGTGGTGCCGATATTGTGCGCGATATGTATCAGCAAGGTGAATTGCAGAAATTGCTCGGCTCAGCGACGGCTTGATGACAATGAAACGGGTTATAGGCGGGGTAGGGTTGTCGTATTCCAGGCACCATGAGGGTGCCCCGCTTTCAGGAGCTTGAGATGCCGAAAATCGCAGAAATCGAAGACACGCCCAATCCGAACGCGGTGAAGTTCATACTCAAGGAGCCGCTGACTTGGGGCATCACGCACTCGTATGAAAACGCCGAGCAAGCGCAGGATAATGTGCTTGCCGCCGCGCTATTCGGCATCGAGCATGTGACCAATGTGTTTTACGTTGATCGCTGGCTCACCGTCACACAGGACGGCCAAGCCGACTGGCCGGAATTGGTGCGCAAAATCGCCGAGCCGATTCGCGCCGCACCCGCGGCGGATGCGCAATCGGCCGCCACAGTGGCGGCGGCGACCACAGCCATTGCGGATCTTACCCCTGAAGATCAGCAGCGCCTCGATACGATCAGCGCGCTGTTGGATGCTCAGATACGCCCCTATCTGAAGAGCGATGGCGGCGATCTGCATGTGGTTGGCCTGGTTGGCAACCAACTCAGCGTGCATTACCAGGGCGCATGCGGCACCTGTCCAAGCTCGATATCCGGCACGCTCAGGGGCATCGAGAATCTGGTTCGATCAATTGAACCAGACATAGAAGTCGTGGCTGTTTAGGTTTTAAATCAACGCGTTCCCATTTAGACATGAACATCGCATTTCCGCCCGTCGCTGACCTCGAAACGGCTCCCCTCGCGGGGGCCACGCTTGCTTTCGGCAACTCGTTATTTCTCTTCGCGTATCTGAGGTTGTAAGCCCAAACCAGCGGAATCTTTAAATAGAGGAAAACATGCAGCAAGAAAACGCCATAAAACCCACGCACGATGCATTGCTGGAACGCTTTCGGCAGGCCTTTCCCGAGGCCGCGATCCAGCTCGATGACGAGAGCCATTTGCACGTCGGCCACGCCGGCGCCGCGGGTGGCGCCGGTCATTTTCGAGTGCGGGTGATCGACGCCAGGTTCAATGGATTGCAGCGCATCGCCCGGCATCGGCTGGTCTATGACGCCGTGTCCGACTGGATGCCGGAGCGGGTGCACGCACTGAACATCATCGCCATAACTCTGGAAGAAGCCGGGCACGCATCGACCGTTCAGCAGAGCCCTTCTAAATAGCCTATTCCTCGGCCGGTTTCCAATGGTTGATTGGGCTGGCGCAGGATCGGCAAAAGACTCGATAAGGCTAAGGTATCGTATGAATCAAAATTTTACCGCGAGAGCAATCGGAACAGCCGTTTTACAGGCACCGGCCCCGACAGAAAAAACACAGATGCCAGAACCCGCGTTTACCGAACAGGACTGGCGACGATTTTTGGCCAGTTTGGGGGAGGACCCCGATAGAGCCGGCCTTGTCGAAACACCGTCTCGCGTTGCCAAGGCCTGGAAGCATTGGACTGCCGGATATGCCCAAGACCCGGCTGAATGTCTAAAAGTGTTTGAAGACGGGGCTGAGCAGTACAACGAACTCATCGTGGTACGCGGCATCCCTGTCTATAGCCATTGCGAGCACCATCTAGCGCCTTTCTTTGGCAGCGCCACGATCGGCTATGTTCCCAACGGAAAAATAGTGGGCTTGTCAAAATTGACGCGCCTGGTCGATTGCTTTGCCCATCGACTGCAAGTGCAGGAACGACTCACGATGCAAATTGCCAACGCCTTAATGACGCATCTGGAACCGCAAGCGGTTGGCGTCGTCATTCGCTGCCGCCACCTGTGCATGGAAAGCCGCGGCATTCGCACCCAGGGCGAGGAAACCGTCACCTCATCCATGCTCGGCGCACTGCAACCTAACCAGGCGCTGCGCGCGGAATTTTTTGCTTTGGCGCGTGAGGCGTAATTTGATTCCTACATCAGGCATGCACTTTTAGGAGGATCAGACTTGATGGGCGCTACCAAAAAACGTTTGTTATCGGAAGTCTCTGATAAGACGGCGTTTCTCGCTGGGATCAATGATCTGGTCGAGGAAGTGGCTTTGTCTACCAAGTTGTGAGAGTGCTTAAAAGCGATGAAAACAGGTATACCCAAGGAATACGCCGCCGGCGAGACGCGCGTCGCGGCCACGCCCGAGACGGTCAAGAAGCTGCGCGCTGCTGGGCTTGCGGTTGCGATTGAAACCAGCGCCGGACTCGGCGCGCATTTCACCGATGAGGCCTATGCGGCGGCCGGCGCCGAGATCGTGGATCCTGCCCACGCGCTGGCCGCCGATGTCGTTTTCAAGATCCACAAGCCCACGCCCGCGGAGATCCAGCGCATGAAGTCCGGCGCGGTGCTGATCTCGCTGCTCGACATGTGTCATGACGATGGCACCTTCGATCTCCTGGCCGCGCAGGGCGTGGACAGCTTCGCGCTCGAAATGATACCGCGCCTGTCGCGCGCGCAGACCATGGACGTGCTCTCGTCGCAGGCGAACATCGCCGGCTACCGCGCGGTGCTCGAGGCGGCGCGGCTCTACGGGCGCTTCTTTCCCATGATGATGACCTCGGGGGTTCCGCCAAACCCGCGCGCGTGGTGGTGCTGGGCGCGGGCGTCGCGGGGTTGCAGGCCATCGCCACGGCGCGGCGCCTGGGCGCGCAGGTCTGGGCATACGACGTGCGCCCCGAAGTGAAGGAGCAGATTCAGTCCTTGGGCGCGAAGTTTATCGAGTTCGATCTGGGCGAATCCGGTGCCGGCAGCGGCGGCTACGCCAAGGCGCTCTCGCCCGAGGCGCAGAAAAAACAGCAACAGCTTCTCCAAGAAGAACTGAAGAAGGCTGACATCATCGTCTCCACGGCGCTGATTCCCTGCATGCCGGCGCCGCTGCTGATTACCGAAGAAACCGTCAAGGGCCTGCATGAGGGCGCGGTGATCGTGGACCTGGCCGCGGCCAGCGGCGGCAACTGCCCGCTCACCGAAGCGGACCAGGTGGTGGTGAAGCACGGCGTGATTCTGTGCGGGATCACCAATTTCCCGGCGTTGATGCCATCCGATGCGAGCAACTTCTTCGCGCGTAACGTGTACAACTTTTTAATGCAGATGCTCGACCCATTCAACGGCGCGCTGCGCTTCAAGGACCCCTTCGCCGACGAAATCACCGCGAAGACGCTCATCACCCATCAGGGCAAGGTGCGCTTCGAAACAACCCGCAAAGCAAAGGAAAAATAACCCCATGTCCGAACCCATGACCGCACTGTACATCTTTGTCCTGGCCTGCTTCGTGGGTTACTGGGTGATCTGGGGTGTCACGTCCTCGCTGCACACACCCCTCATCGCGCTCACCAATGCCATCTCCGGCATCATTATCATCGGCGCGATTCTGGTGGCCGGTACCACCGAAGCAAGCTTAAGCACACAGATCCTCGGCTTTGTGGCCGTGCTACTCGCCTCGATCAATATCTTCGGCGGCTTCGTCGTGACACAGCGCATGCTCGCCATGTTCAAGAAGAAAAAGCAGGACGAACGCCCATGACCCTCGTCACCGAAGCCCTGTCGCTGGTCTACCTGGTTGCGGCGGCTCTGTTCATCCTCGGATTGAAGGGGCTCACGCACCCGGCCTCGGCGCGGCGCGGCAACGTCTACGCCATGGCCGGCATGACGCTCGCCATCGCCGCGACACTGTTCCACCCCGCGGTCAAACACTATACGTTCATCGTTGCCGGGCTCCTTGGCGGGGCCATCATCGGCACGGTCGTAGCGCTGCGCATCAAGATGACGGCAATGCCGCAACTGGTCGCGGCATTGCACAGCTTCGTGGGCCTGACCGCGGTACTCGTCGCCGTTGGAACCTACCTCACCCACGCGCGCGCCGCCGCGCCCGATTTTGTATTGCTGACCGAGATCTTTATCGGCAGCGTGATCGGTGCCGTCACCTTCACCGGTTCGGTGCTGGCCTTCGGCAAGTTGCAGGCGCTGTTACCCGGCCGGCCGCTCCTTATCCCGGGCCGGAATATCATCAATCTCGTGCTGGTGCTGGCTATGCTGGGCTTCGGCGTTGATTTCGTGCTGCACGACAACCTCCATTCGCTCCTCGCCGCGACGTTCATCGCCTTCGCGCTCGGCGTGCTGGTCATCCTGCCCATCGGCGGCGCCGACATGCCGGTGATGGTGTCGCTACTCAACTCGTATTCGGGCTGGGCGGCGGTGGCCACGGGTTTTACGCTCGGCAACAGCCTGCTCATTATCACCGGCGCGCTCGTGGGCTTCTCGGGCGCGATCCTGTCCTACATCATGTCGCGCGCCATGAATCGATCAATTGTCTCCATCGTGCTCGGTGGTTTTGGCGGGTCGGCAGGCGCTGCGCCGCCGCACGCCGCCGCCACCGGTCAGGGCATCAAATCAGCGGCGGTCGAGGACGCCGTGTTTCTCATGGGCAATGCCTCAAAAGTGATTATCGTCCCCGGCTATGGCATGGCCGTGGCCCAGGCGCAGCACGCGTTGAAGGAACTCACCGATGTCCTGGAACACAAGGGCGTGGAGGTAAAATTCGCCATCCACCCGGTGGCCGGGCGCATGCCCGGGCACATGAACGTGCTGTTGGCCGAGGCCGACGTGCCCTACGACAAGGTGTTCGAGATGGACGAGATCAACCCCGAGTTCGCGCAGGCCGACGTCGCATTGGTCGTGGGTGCAAACGACGTAACCAACCCGGCGGCCAAGACCCAGAAATCGTCCCCGCTCTACGGCATGCCCATCCTCGACGTCGGCCGCGCCGGGCACGTCTTCTTTATTAAGCGCTCCATGAAGCCCGGCTACTCGGGTGAGGAGAACCTGCTCTTCTCCCAGGACAACTGCTCGCTGGTCTTCGGCGACGCCAAGGCGGTGTGCCAGAAGATGGCCGAGGAACTCAAGGCTGGATAATCCGGTCTTGCTTTTGTCTTGTAAAGGCAGGTCTGCGCCCCGTCCTGCCGCCGTTGTTCACGCTTGATTGAATGAGGGAATAATTCAGGACAAAGGTTTGTGTTGATGACACTCGCAACAGCCCGGATGGAAAACATAAAAAGCTTCAAAGAGCTTGTTCCTCAATAACCCGGACATTTGACTCGATGGGCTTGGGCGCGCTGCGTCGTTGCGAATCGCTTGTGTGGCTCGCTACACGGCGCGCTCCGCGCCTAACATCGCATCCCAATTCAGCGCCAAATGTCCAAGTTATTTCGTTACAGGCTCTAAGGTAAATAGCTGACCCAGTTCGTGCGCCCGTTTAACGCGTTTGCCGTTGAACCTGATTTCCAACCGCGTGGGCACAAAGCAGCATATTAATTTTGTGTGATGCCGTAACCTTATCTTAAGGAGGTAACAATGAGTAAAGTGTCGAGTGCAGAGGAAATTCTAGGACTAAGCAAATCACCCATCGCTATCGGCTTTTTCGAATCGCCACCCGCTGGAGTCCCTCGATGGGAAGGCGAATCGGTGGCCACCGGTTGCGTCTTCTGGCACAAAGCCATGAGTGGCCATATCTTTTATACCATTCCATCCGACCATTACAACTGCGCGGTAGGTAGCCACACCCACAAGATTGCTCTGCCGGCGGAGCGCGCGCACGAACTGAATAACACGATTGTGTTCATGGCTGAAAACAATTACATCGCCACCTCTGAAGTGCCGGGCATCCCCACACTGACCAAATCCCCTGGTGCTGTGGCCTACGGCCCGGTGGATCGGGCCGGCTTCAAACCTGATGTGGTGCTGATTGCGGCGAAACCGGCGCAGGCCATGCTGATTTACGAAGCCGCCATCAAGGCAGGGGCAGGGTGCGCGCTCACTAATGCTCTTGGTCGCCCGGCCTGCGCTGTCCTGCCACTGACAACGACCAACGGCCAGGCGTCAATCTCGCTCGGCTGTAAAGGCAACCGGACATTTACCGGCCTGCCGGACGAAGAAATGTATGTGGCCATTCCCGGTGACAAATGGGAATCTGTCATCGAGAGGCTGACCGAAACGCACGCAGCCAACTTGGCGATGGAAATGTATTACTCGAATCGAAAGACCGAATTTTCCCCGCCTAGCACGCTGTAGCAAGAGCCACTTTATCCAAAAATAGAAGCAGCCCGATTCGCAACGAGTGTTCGCCAGCAACAGCACGCGTTCCTATGCTCCGAAGGCACACTGACTGGACGTGGAGGTAACGATGTTCACAAATAATCCGTTCGCAGCGGTGACCGATTTCTTATCGCCGCTCGCCATGCAGGTCTACCTCGTTCTGATGGTCCTGGCAGTTGTCATCGGAACGTTGTTCGACATTCCTCACAAGGGCAGCGCCAAGTTCTTCGCGCTGCGGAAGGAGAAATCAAATGCTGCCGCAAAAGGCACCTTAGCGGCGGCGAGAGGTTTTTACTAGCGGCGGAGACGGTTACAGAGGCTGCGGTTTCCGGCGAGTTCAGCAAATGGCCGAGGCGGCTTTCTCATCTGCTGATGATGTACGGCTTCTTTATCTACATCATCAGTAGCGGCTTACGTTGAATGTGTGTCCGGTGTACGGACGGTAATTCAGGTGGTGCATGAGGTGGGTGCGCATGCACCGCTTTACGCCACTGCAGTCGGCAAGCCGTTTTTTTGAAGAAGATAACCCAATCGGTGTGATGGGATACAAAGCTTGCATCGGTTAACCGGGCTATCCACCCTATACCCCGAGACCACTTGAAATGCACCGTGCCGAGCGTGTACTCAGCACACGCATTCCGTGCTTGCCTACTTTAGTTCTTGCCGATTGACGGGTTTCTTGGCACTGTGCTGACCATGACCTCGCCGCCTGTTCATTCCGCATCTCGATACGAAATCGCCGCCTGGCTGTTGATGGCGTCAACACTGCTGCTAACCTTGACCCTTCACTTGCTGCCCGCGCTGCTATCCGGCTTGCTGGTGGTGCAGTTGGTGCACTTGCTGGCGCCGCGATTTGTCATCGGTCGGCTCGACCATAACTGGGCCAAAGTGCTGGTGGTGTCGCTGATTACCTTGATTGTGCTGGGTGCACTTGGCGGGTTTGCCGCAGGGGTGATTTTGTATCTGCGTTCCGAGGGGGGGCTGGCTGGGTTACTGACCAAGATGGCCGAAGTGATCGAAAACGCGCGTCAATTGTTGCCGATTTGGGCTGCAGGCTGGTTGCCGCAGGGTGATAGTACGGGAATCCGGGTTGAACTGGTCGACTGGTTACGTAGTCATGCGCTGGATATCCGAAAACTCAGTGGGGACGCCGGCCGGGTACTGCTGCATTTCATGATTGGGCTCGTCATCGGCAGCTTTATCGCTTTGCGACAGGCGCGCGATGACCAGACGTTGGCCCCGATGGCTCAAGCCATGTGTGAGCGTGTTCATCGTCTGGCGGATGGCTTCCGCCGGGTGGTGTTTGCACAGGTCCGCATTTCGGCGCTCAATGCTCTACTGACCGCGATTTACCTGATGCTGGTGCTGCCTGCTTTCGGGGTGCAGTTGCCCTTTACCAAAACGATGATTGTGGTTACCTTCGTTGTGGGTCTGCTGCCGGTGCTGGGCAATCTGGTGTCCAATACGGTGATCGTTATTATTTCGTTGTCGCATTCCCCCTACATTGCAGCCGCATCGCTGGCGTTTCTGGTGGTCATTCACAAGCTTGAATATTTTGTGAATGCCCGCATTATCGGCAGGCAGATTCAGGCGCGAGTGTGGGAACTGCTCATCGCCATGGTGGTGATGGAAGCCGCATTTGGGGTTCAGGGCGTCATCGCCGCACCCATTATTTATGCCTATGTTAAAAAAGAATTGTCAGACCGGGAGCTTGTTTAATGTCTAACGACGCCGAATCACTCGTCATCACCGCCTGTGGCGAAGACAAAGTAGGCCTGGTGGAAGGCTTCACCCGCCGCATCAGCGAATCGGCTTGCAATGTAGAGGAATCGCGCATGGCCGCATTGGGTGGCCGCTTTGCCTTGCTGATGCGGGTGTCCGGCAGCTGGGACGCGCTGGCCAAGCTGGAGGCGCGGTTACCCGCAGTAGGCGAAGAGCTGGGGCTGTCGCTCATACTGCAGCGCACCCGCATCACCCGTTCCGAGAAGCCACTGATTCCCTACACCGTCGAAGTGGCCGCACTGGACCAGCCTGGCATCGTCAACAGCCTGGCCAATTTCTTTGCGCGGTTAAATATCAACATCGAAGAACTCGACACTGAAACCTACCCGGCCCCGCACACCGGCGCCCCGATGTTTGCAGTCCACATGACGCTGGGTATACCGGCCGATACCCACATCGCCACGCTGCGCGGCAATTTTCTGGATTACTGTGATGACCAGAATCTGGACGCAACGTTTGAGCCGATCCGGATGTAATGTTCCGGAGCGGCTGTGTGTTCCCTGATTATTCGGGCTAGATGTAGGCCATCGATATAGTCTCGTCCACCTCGGTGGGCTTGGGTTAATTGCGAACCAATGCCGCCGCCACCCGCGCTGTCAGCAAGGCCTGCTGATCGATGACGGCGGGATACAACCTGTAATACTTTTCAACCAGCTCGGCTTGCCGGCAGGCGCTGACTTCCAGCGTGCGGCGCTCGGCGAAGTCGAGGTTCGGTAGCAGCAACATCCAGGGTGCTTGCCAGGCATGGTAGTCGTGAACCAGCTGAATGTGCGGTGGATCCATGGCTGAAGTGGCAATGAATAGCGGGGGGAACGTATCGGCTTCCAACACCCTTCCGCACAGCGACGCCCCGCCTTTCAGGGCATGCAGCCCCAGCCCGGCGCCATCATCGGAACGACGAACCCACTGCGCTACGCCGTCAGACAAGCTGTTCACATATTCCGAGAGATACACCCCGGCCGGTTCGCCCATGTGGGGAACTGCGGTGCTCTGGAAGCGTTCCCGCGCGGCCATGCCCGCCCGCCAATCGAGGGGCGGTTGGGTGTCGGTTTCGGTGTCGGTGCGCACACTGTGCAACAAGGCCAGCGGCTGGTTGTGTCGGTCGAGCAACCATAGCTCGAACAGATCACGAAACGCGAAAGGCACAGTACGGTGAACCAGACGCAGATTTTCGTAAACGATGGCGCCCATGTTCTCCAGCCGCTTGAAATCTTCGGACGGAAACAGCGGCCCGCGTTTCAGGCCTTTTTCCGCCGACCAGTGGCCATAGCGAATATCGGATATCTGGGCGCGGCGGCCGGCGGAGCCCAGCCCTTCGAGCAAGGCATCATTGGCCACATAAATATCCCACTCAATTCCGTCCGTGGTGACCGCTTCGGCGGATTGGTAGCGAATGGTGTGGACCACCCCACGAAACGGGTTGAGCAACCGCTGTGCATAGCATTCGATCTGCATAGACTTTACACCCGCAGTCTTTGGCAACAAATCAGGATTGGGGGGGCTGGGCTGTATTGCTGGTTCTGCTCATCCAGGCAAACAACGACGAGCGCATAGCCTCTTCCACCGTCATATCGATAGGCTGCACCCATTCGCGTGGCACGAACACGGTGTAGCCGCCAATCATGTAGCCCATGGGCAAGTAAACCGCCACACGGTCGCCCAGCAAGAAGCCGGTGGGCAGGTCGTCAACGTTTTGCCGGGTCACCAGCCCCACTATCTCAAGTTCGTGCCCTGGCATTTTCAGTGCCACCACAGTTTGCTGCGCACCCTCGTTACTCCGTGGCGAAAAATAATCAGCAAAATCTTTGAGTGAGGAATAAATGCTCTTAACCACGGGTAGGTTGGTGAATGGCAGTTCCACCAGCAATAGCAGCTTGCCGACACCACGCTGCGACACCAGAAAGCCCAGCAGCAATATGCCGACAATGCCGAAAAGCAGGCCCATCCCGGGCACATAGACGTCACCAATGAAGGGGTGCATCAATCGCATCGCCAGGGTTTCGCTCCAACTCAGAAAGACGTAAAGCAGATAGACCGTCAGCCCAAGGGGCAGGGCGGTAATCAGACCGCGGAAAAAATATTGATAAATGAGTTTGGTCAATTGGGTACTCCGTGGAGGGGTGTCTTCGTAATAATGAGTCTGGCTAGGATAGCAGCGGGCCATGACTTCGTTCACGCATAATTTGCCCCCCAACCCCCGAGGGGGCCCATGGGATCAACAGATGGACAGCCATGGTCACGGCCCGCCAGGGCGGGCGCGCGAAAGACATTCTGCGTATTCCTTAAAAAATTATTGAAATCAGGCTACAGTCCTGCTCGCTGATGCCGTTTCAAGGTTTGATACTCAAGTGGTTTTATAGGGGAATGCAGCGTGCTGAGTCGTTTTGTGGGAATGTTATCGGGTAAGGCGGATAAGCCGCCCATGCCGGACAAGCAGGCTGCGTTGGGAGAGGTCGTCAAGGTCGTTCCCGCCACGCCAGTCAGCAAAACCAATGTGCCTTCAGTCATGCGCCGTGAGGCCATGCTGGGGCGAGACCGCAAAGTCGCGGGCTACACCTTCATGCTGCGCAGCGAGACGGAAGGGCAACCGCAACAGAATGATGCGTTGCCCATGGTGCAAAAACTGCGCGACGAAACCCTGCTCGTCAGTCTGCAGCGCATGGATATCACGCGCCTGCTCGGCCAGCGCCTGGCTTTTGTCCCGGTTACCGCCGCCACACTATTCAATCCATTGGTGGATGGTTGGCCTGAGACCGGTACGGTATGGCTCCTGAAGCTCGATGCCCGGATGCTCATCGATGCGCCTCTGCTTGAACGCATGAGCGATCTTAAAGCACGCGGTGGCCGTTTCGCCGCGCAGGCCGTAGACATGGTACGTCCCGAGTATCAAGCATTGCTGCAACGTGTTGATTATGTATTGATGGATGTCAGCAGCGAGGATATCCCGGCCATTACCGCCAGCATGGCTGCCGTATCCCGGATCGCCCCGGGGAAACAGTTTGTGGCGGGCGATGTGCAGACGCTGGAAGCATTTCACATGTGCCACAAGCTTCAGTTCGCCTTCTTCATGGGCCCGTTTATTACGCGCCGCGAAACCCTGGACCATCCGGCGCTGGGGCCATCACGCGCCAAGGTGCTGGATCTGATGAACCGGGTTCGAACCGGCGCCGAGCAGCCGGTTCTGGCTGCGCAATTTCGCTACGATCCGGCCCTTTCGGTGCGCTTGCTGCGTTATGTCAACTCGCCCGGCATGGGGCTGATGAACAAGATCGGCGGCATCGAGCAGGCGTTGATGGTGATGGGGCAGGACAAGCTTTATCGCTGGCTGACGATGATTCTGTTTACCGGCGGCCAGACCCATGAACTGGACAATGCGGTGCTTGAAAATGCGTTGACCCGTGGGCGCATGGCTGAGCAGCTCGCCGGCCGCGCATTGTTTGCCAAAGCGCGCGATGAAATTTTCGTGGCCGGCTTGTTTTCATTGCTGGATGTGGTGATGGGCATGCCCATGGAACAAGTACTGGGCCAGATCAACCTGCCGGCCGAGATTACCGAAGCGATCCTTTCGCAGCGTGGCCCCTACGCGCCTTATCTCGCGCTGGCCATTGCCTGTGAGCAGGACGATCAGACTGGTATTGGTGCACTGGCGAAGCAGATTGGCCGCGAAGTCGACGAAATCAACGCAATTCACATGGAGGCGCTGTTGTGGGCGCAACAAGTGTCTGACGTCTGACCCCAGGATGACAAAAGCCGCCGGCCTCGCAGCCTGGTTTGTCTACATGCTGCGCTGTGCCGACGAGTCGCTTTACACCGGCATTACCACCGACATTCCGCGCCGACTGGCCGAACATAACGGCGAAGGCGGGCTGGGTTCACGCTATACCCGTAGCCGCCGCCCGGTGACGCTGATTTATTCGGAGCCAGCCGAGCATCGGGCAGCCGCGTCGCGGCGTGAAGCGGCGATCAAACGCTTGGACCGAACGCACAAGCTGGCGCTGTGCAAACCGCAGTCTTAGCCCTGTCCAAACTTAGTGGCTGTTAATAAATAAACTGTTCATTTTGTTCATTTGAAACTTTATTTCACAGCCACTTATGCAGACGTAAGTAAATAAAATGAACATGTTATTAACTTACAGGCGCTTACTGCGCATCTATCAGACGTGTTCGTGTCTGGGCAGAATAGCCAGTAGGGGGTGATGGCCACGCAACGCAAACACGGCGTCCAAAAAAATGCGGCCTCGAATTGAGGCCGCATTCAGGAAGCAGGAATGTTTATTTAGGGACTTGCGCATTAAACCGGCGCTTGTTCTCTTCCACCAACATGTTGGCGGTAAAGTATTCCTTGGCATTGGTTGCCAGGGTGTCGGTAGCACCTGCTGCGCTGCCTGAAATCGCTTTAAGTGCTTGCAGTCCTTCAGGCGTTTGTCCCATTCCAGTCAGCACATCGGTCAGCTTTTTCTTTTCCTTGTCGGAAAGCTCAGAGTCGATGCTGAAGGCAAAGCCAGGCACCCGAATGGATTCACCAATCACCCGGAATTTCCCGGGGGACTCTTCATTCATGGTCTTCCATACGCCTGGACCGGCACACATCGCATCCAAGCCCTTATCTTGCACCTGGCGTGCCATCACGTCCATAAACTTGCCTTCATAAACCGACGCCAGGTCTTTGTCGGCCTTGAGCCCGGCTTTGTTGAGAGCGTTGATGCACAGCGGTCCGGCGACCGTCTCCCGGGAAGCCAGGCCCACACGGGCATCACGTAGATCAGCAATGGTTTTGTATGAACTGTCGGCAAGGACGATGAACAGGCTGAAAAGAGGCTTGTTCCATTTGGCAACCGGCTCGAAGCCTTCTTCAATGGCGCCTGCCGTAACGTGGGGGGGGCCCAGGAAAATCGAATAACGGCTGTTGCCCAGATGACGGTCCATGTTGCCAAAGCTTTGGCTGATTTCGGGCTTGATGGTGTCGCCGGTCGCCTTGGCAATGTAGTCGACCAGCGGTTTGTACATAGCTTTGAGTTCGGTCTGGTTGTCCTTGCTGGCCGAGCCGGCAAAGATGCCCATCCGGTATTCGGCGCTGTGTGCCACGCCAGACAGTGAAAGGACAGCGCCGAGAATCGCTGCCCGGGTCAGGGTTTTGTAATGGGTCATGTCAGTTTCCTTGTCTAATTATGGGTACGGAACAAAGCTTGGTTACCGAATCAGGCCAGAAGCAAAAACACCTGGATGCAAGCTCGAATCAGCTAACGGAAATCCCGGATCAAACTTGAGGCCGCTGAAGTGGTATTTTTGGATGTGGAATCAATGCATTGGAGGCTGTTGGGTGATGGTTTTCCGACATCTGTGCGGGACTTGACATAAGTGGAGAGGAACGCTGGTTCGCACCGCGTTTCAGGCGGCAGCAGCGCATCTGCGGGCTTACGAGAGACGGGCTCAGAATGGCGTTCGCGATGGCGTGCCAACTCGGTGCAGGTTTTGAGGCATCATCTGTGTATAGCCGTTTACCGTTCCACCCTCATGAACTTGCATCCTTATTCCACGCTGACCCCTGATTGCGCGCTCGATGCGCTCGATAGTACCGGCTTGCGTGCGGACGGCCGCCTGCTGGCGCTGAACAGCTACGAAAACCGGGTGTACCAGATGGGGGTCGAGGACGCGGATCCGGTGGTGGTCAAGTTTTACCGCCCGGAGCGATGGAGCGATGCGGCCATTCATGAAGAGCACGCCTATACGACCGAGTTGGCTGCACGCGAAATCCCGGTGGTCGCACCGTTGCAATTGAACGGCGCGACCCTGCACACGCACGGCGGCTTTCGCTTTGCCGTTTACCCCAAGCAGGGCGGACGCATGCCTGAGTTCGATCGTGCCGATACGCTGAAATGGATGGGGCGATTTCTTGGGCGGATTCATGCGGTCGGTGCGCAGGCAGACTTTTTGCACCGGCCGACGCTCAATCTCGAAACGTTTGGCTTTGCGTCGCGCGATTTTCTGCAAAAGGGCAATTGGCTGCCGCCCGATCTGATTGCCGCGTGGGATAGCGTCGTCGAGCATGCGCTCGCCAACGTGGCGACGTGTTTTGAACGCGCTGGCAAGGTGCGCGCCATCCGGTTGCATGGCGACTGCCATGCCGGTAACGTGTTGTGGACAACAGACGGCCCGCACTTTGTGGATTTTGACGACAGCCGCATGGGGCCGGCGGTGCAGGACTTGTGGATGCTGCTGTCGGGCGAGCGTGAAGAGCAACAGGCGCAGATCAACGAGATTCTTTCAGGCTATGAGGATTTCGCCGAATTCGACCCGCGTGAACTCCATCTGATCGAAGCACTCAGAACCCTGCGGCTGATCCATTACGCGGCCTGGCTGGCCCGCCGCTGGGACGACCCGGCTTTCCCCGCAGCGTTTCCGTGGTTCAATACCCAGCTGTACTGGCAGGCGCGGATACTGGAATTGCGCGAGCAGATTGCTCTGATGGACGAAGCGCCGCTGGTGGCGTAATGAGGACAGGGGTAATGAGGACAGTGGCATGTGTGGCATAGCAGGCGAGTTTCGATTCGACAACACCGCCCCCGACGCGGAGGCGATGGCGCGCATGCTGGCCAAGCTTGAGCGGCGCGGCCCCGATGCCCAAGGTCAGCACGCCGATGGACCGGTGCGGCTGGGTCACCGGCGGCTGTCGATTATTGACCTGTCGACGCGCTCGCACCAGCCGATGCTCGATGCCGCAACCGGAACCGTTGTGGTGTTCAACGGCACCATTTACAACTACCCGGAACTGCGTGCTGAGCTCATCGACCGGGGCCATGGTTTCCATTCCGATGGCGATACCGAAGTCATTTTGCGCGCCTATCTTGAATGGGATGAGGCGTGTGTTGAGCGTCTGCATGGCATGTTTGCATTTGCCATCTGGAACCGCGAGACGCTGTTTCTGGCGCGTGATCGGCTCGGCATCAAGCCGCTGTATTACAGCGAGAACCAGTGCTGCTTTCGGTTTGCTTCGACGCCGCAGGCGCTGCTTGCTGCGGGCGGGGTCGACACCGGGATCGATGCAGTCGCGTTGCACCATCTGTTTACCCTGCATGCGGTGGTGCCCGCGCCACGCACGATCTACAACGGCATCCGCAAGCTTGCCCCCGGCACTACGTTAACGCTGGATGTGCGTGGCAAGCTGAGCCATAAACGGTACTGGTCGCTCAAGGCACAGCGTCTGGCGTTACCCAGAACCGCCGCTGAGTGGACCGAAGCCATCCACGAAAGCCTGCGCCAGGCAGTCAAGAAGCGCATCGAAATTGCTGATGTGAAAGTGGGCGTGCTGCTCTCGGGCGGACTTGACTCGAGCTTGCTGGTGGCGCTGCTGGCCGAGCAGGGTGTGCCTGACCTGATGACCTTTTCGGTCGGTTTCGAGGACCAGCCAGAAGAGCGCGGCAACGAGTTCGAGTACTCCGACCCGGTGGCCGCACTGTACGGCACGCGCCACCACAAATTCCTGATCCCCAATTCGGAAGTCCTGCGCCGCCTGCCCGAAGCGGTGGACGCCATGAGCGAGCCGATGTTCGCGCAGGATGCGGTGGCTTTTTATCTGTTGTCCGAGCAGGTCAGCAAAACCGTGAAAGTGGTGCAAAGCGGACAGGGCGCGGACGAAGTCTTTGGCGGATATTTCTGGTATTCACGGATGGCGGCAGAAACCACCGGCTCGCCGCTGGACCGCTTTCGAAAACATTACTTCGATCGCGATCACGATGAATTTCTTGAAATGGCCATGCCGGCGTATCACGGCCTGGATTACACCGCGGAGACCATCGCTACGCATCTGGCGGAACCTTTTGCCGATGAATTCATCGATCAGGTATTGCGCATGGACACCACGATGCTCATTACCGACGATCCGGTGAAACGTGTCGACAACATGACCATGGCGTGGGGACTGGAAGCGCGGGTGCCGTTTCTCGATCACCAGTTGGTGGAACTGGCGGCTGCCATGCCCCCCGAACTGAAGCTGGCATCCGGGGGCAAGCACGTGTTGAAGACCATCGCGCGTGGGCGGGTACCCGATGCGGTAATCGACCGCAAAAAAGGCTATTTCCCGATGCCTGCGCTCAAGTTTGTACGGGGAGATTTTTTGAATTTCATGCAGGATATTTTGAATTCGCAGGCCTGCCGCGAACGCGGTTTGTACCAACGCGCCTATGTGAACAAACTGCTGGATGCGCCAGAACAGCACCACACCCGGATTCAGGGCAGCAAGCTGTGGCATCTGGCATTACTGGAATACTGGTTACAAAAAAATGCGTAAATTTTTTGTTAAATTTTTTGTAGTATTGGCCGCGCTGACTGTTTTCCCCGCCCACGCGCAAAGTGGTTTTGACGTCTGGTTGGCTGCGTTCCGTCTGGAAGCGGCGGCACAGGGTATTTCCACCGCAACGCTCGATGCTGCGCTCACCGGCATTACGCCGATTGCACGCGTGGTGGAGCTCGACCAGCGACAGCCGGAATTCCAGCAAACTTTTTACGACTACCTGAGCCGTCGCGTGACCGCGAATCGGGTTTCACAGGGCGGGCTGCTGCTACAGGAACACAACGCGCTGCTGGATGCCGTTGAGCAGAAACATGGTGTTCCCAAGGCTGTTCTGGTGTCGTTTTGGGGTCTGGAAACAAACTTTGGCAAGACTCTTGGCAGCCTCAATATCCCGGCCAGTCTGGCCACGTTGGCTTATGACGGACGGCGCAGTCAGTTTTTTCGCAACCAGCTGCTCGATGCCTTGCGCATCATCGATGCCGGTCACGTTCAGGCAATCGACATGAACGGCTCCTGGGCAGGCGCCATGGGGCACATGCAGTTCATGCCGTCGACCTTCCGCGCCTATGCGGTGGATGGGGATGGCGATGGCCGTATCGATTTATGGAAGTCGATCCCGGATGCCATGAACTCCGGGGCCAATTATCTGAAGCGTGCAGGGTGGCGCGCAAATGAACCGGTGGCGCGGGAAGTGCGGCTGCCGGAAGGCTTTAATTTCCGGCAAGCCAGTGCCGCTTACCGCTTGCCGGTGGAGCAGTGGACCGCACTCGGTGTATTGACGGCGGACGCCACGCCGTTGCCCAGTGCGGCTGGAAATGCCGCCATACTTTTGCCACAGGGTTGGCAGGGGCCGGCCTTCATGGTGTTCGACAACTTTAATGTGGTGATGCGGTGGAACCGTTCGGTGAATTACGCGTTGTCAGTGGCGCAATTGGCGCATCAACTTGCGGGCGGCAGCGCGCTGACTGTGCAGGGGTCTGAGACCGGCGCACTGAGCACGGCGCAACTGAAAGCAATGCAGCAGGCGCTGAATGAAATGGGCTATGACGCCGGCCCGGTCGACGGCTTGCTGGGCGCACGGACACAAAATGCCATCCGGATCTACCAGGCGGTGTATCAATTGCCCGCGGACGGATACCCTGCGCCCAGCCTGCTTGCCCATGTTGAAGCACAGCATGCCGCTGCAGCGGCCGCTGGAAAGCTGACTGGCGCGATTGTGCCGACGTTTTCCGATCCGGAAGCGCAACCTTGATGCCACATTTCCCGTATAAGGGGTTTTTTCGGTATTCAATTCGATTGTGGGGAGAGATGGGTGAGTGACGCGCGAAATGTATTGGGTACCCTGCTGCAGGTGTGCGGCGTGTCGCCGATGACCGGTTTTGTCCGCGACGGCATATGCCATACCGGGCAGGAAGATATCGGCAGCCATACTGTCTGCGTTCAGATGACCGATGCGTTTTTGCAGTATTCACTCAGCCGCGGCAACGACCTCGTTACCCCCGCCCCGGAATACGATTTCCCCGGGCTGAAAAAAGGCGACCGCTGGTGTATGTGCGCCTCGCGCTGGCTTGCCGCAGCCGAAGACGGCGTGGCGCCTCCCGTGATCCTGGACGCCACCCACATTCGCGCGTTACAGGTAACCACCCTGGCCGACCTGGAATACCATGGTTTGCGTGTAAAAGAATTGCCCAACACATGAGTCTGGTGTGCTGGAAATGCGGCGCCAGTCTGGCCGGAAAACGGCTGCCGCTGTCACGCCAGGATACGTGTCCCAGTTGCCGGACCGACTTGCACGTTTGCAGGCTGTGTCGGCACTTTGATGCGCATCGCGCTGGCCAGTGCCGCGAACTGGCGGCCGAGCGCGTGGCTGACAAAATACGCGTCAACGATTGCGGCTGGTTTGTGCAGCGGCTGGAAGCCTATCGCGGAGGCGGCGCCATCATGGCACAGGCCAGTCGGGGCGCACTCGATGATTTGTTCAAGCAGCGAGACGACTAGCCTGAGTCGCTTGCTGGATTTATCAGTCAAACCGACCTTGCCAATGTGCCGCAAATTGTTTGCCCATAGCCATTTGCGGCTGTGAGGGCGTGAGCCCCGCTGCCTTTTCCCGTTTGGCTATGCGCTTTTTGGCCATTTCAAATGCGGCCGTGAACGAACGCGTTGTGTTGAGCGCCTCTTCGAAATAGGCGCGGCCAAAGTCGGTCATGCTGTTGCGGTCATCGCAGCCGAAAGAATTCCGGTCGGCACTCGAGGCGGTGATCACTAACGTGTTGTCGTCGCGTAGCGCGGGGATGAAGCCGCCAGAATAGCAGGCAGAAACGACAATGACCTTCCATTTGATGGGGGTGGCGGCCAGCGCGGTTTTCAGGCGTTCGGGCGTCAGCTGCGTCAGGTCGAGGCCGCTGTTGTTCACCGAGATAGTCGCGGGATCAGTCGAGCCATGGCTGGTCACAAACAGGAACAGCACATCTTCATCGGGGTCGAGCAGTGCGCCCACGTGCTTCAGCGTGATTTGCAGCGCGGTGGTGCTGGCGATGGGTACCCCTGAGGTTTCCTTAGTGCTGTTGATGAGCACAACCGAGCGACCTTGTGTATCGAATCGCTTATCGAACAGCGCACGAACCGTATTCACTTCCTTCATGAACACGTCCTGCCAGCCGTAGCCGGCAAAGCCGACAAAATAGAGGTCAGGCGCGTTGGGGCGCTGTGGTTGCAGCGTGTTCAGGGTGTGTTCCAGCAGACCGGCTTGCTGGTAGAGCAGCGCTTCGTGGCGACCTATGCCGAGCGTTTCCGTTTCGGCTGAAGCGGGGTACCAGGCTTCTTCGCGCGGCAGTAGCCATAATTGGGCGGCCAATACGGCGACCAGAAATCCGCTGATTGCGATCCGTTTCGCATGCTTCAGCGGGGCCCACACCCCCACGGCACGCATCATCAGCAGCATGATCAAGAGCAGCAACCCCAGCATCCAGGCCCACGTAAACACCTGGCCCAGTTCCAGCGTCTGCCAGGCGCTGCGGCTGGCGTAGCCATAGGCAATCAGCATGGGCGACATGGCTGTTGCAGCCACGGCGTAACCCGGCAACAGCGCAGGCGTTTGCGTCCAGAAAGCCAGCAGCGCGGCCATGCCGAGGGTCAGTGTGACGTAGGCCAGCGCATAGAGGATATAACCGGTATTAAAATAACCGTCGCCGTCGAGACTGAGATAGGCAGCCCCCACGCCAAGCCCAAATTCGACGCCGGATAACAGTACCAGTTGAGGAATCGAAACGTGGAATTGGTCTGCAGTGACACGCAGAAATGTCGCGAGCCGAAATCCAGCCAGAAGATTAAGCAATAATGCGCGCATGGAACTAATCATGTTAAGGGGAAGATGGGCCATTATCGGTTGTCGGGCGCGGGGACTGCAGCGAGCGCAACGCGCGCCACTCATACAACACCAGGCCCGTTCCGATCAGCGCGATACCGGCCCAGCCCGTCGCCGGAATGAATTCGTTATTGAGTGTCTGCCCGAGCAACAAGGCCATCACGGGGGTGATCAACATGATCAGTGCCACGCGGCCGGCATCGAGATGTTTGATGATGTAGTAATACAGGGTGAATCCCACCACCGAGCCCAGCACGCCCAGATAGAGTATCGCGGCACTGGCGCGAGGCGTGATGTCGTTTGGAAGCTGGGCCGTGTCGGCGATCAGCCACGCCAGCACGAATAGCGGCGTCGCCACCCCGAGTGAGCCGGTGGTGATCGCCAGGGGCGAAGCGCGCAGGTTGATCCGCTTGATCCATACCAGGCCCAGCGTCTGCGTCACCATCCCCGCCACCACTGCAACCGTGCCGAGCGTGGCCTGTGTGTCGTCGCCCGGCCATGGCTGCCCAAAGATCAGCCACAAGCCAGCCAGGGCGATCCCCAGCCCTGTCAGGCGCAACGGAGTGAGCGTGCGCTCACTCAGCCACAGTGCAGCGAACACCCCGGTAACCAGCGGCGACAGCCCGAAGATCACCGAAATCAGCCCCGATGGAATGTGCAGCGCGCCCCAATAGGTGAGCAGCATCGATACGAACAGTGACAAGCCGCTGATCGCGTATAGCTGCCGCGCCGCCGGGGTGAACGGAAATTCGGTGCGCGTGACGCGCAACAGCAGCAGGCAAATCGCCAGCCCGATCAGCATCCGCGCCATCACCGCGAAGCTGAAACTGGCCCCTTGCGCGCTCCACTGAATGCCGAGCGGCGTGGTGGACCAGATGAGGATGACGCCGAGATAGGCGGCGGGGATAGACATGGATGAGAGCTATCGTTGCTGGAGTTGCTTTAGGAGACGATCCAGGTCTGGCGTGTTTTGATGCTGAATCCCATTTGAGACGATCGCATCCCAAGAGGCTTTTGATCCAACATGTAGATGCGCCGCAATTTCGAAGTTTGCTTTGTCTTCCAGTAAACCCGCAGGTACCCAAAACTCGGTTCCGCCCCGAATCGGATTGGGCAACGGGCTGCCGCATGTTGAACAGAAATCAGTGCGGTAGCCCCCCTCTTTCACATAGGAACGAATGAGTTCCTGACCGTGCATCCACTGAAAACGCTCACTTGGGATAATGAGCGCAGAATTTGAGGCAGAACCCGTTGCCTTTCGGCATAAGGAACAGTGGCACTGATAGATATTCGGCAGCTCGCCCGATAGCACGAACGTGACGCCACCGCAGAGACATTGGCCCGATATGTCATTCATTTTGAACCCTAACCCAAAATACCCTGCAAGCTCTCCGCCGCAATCTCGCGCACATCGGCATCCTCGTCCGTCAGCCGCGCATCCAGCCACGGGCGCGCAGCGGCATCGCCGGTCAGCCCCAGATAATGGCAGGCATCCGCCCGCACCCGTGCGTCTTCATGTTGCGACAGTTCGCCCAGTCGCGGCAGCAGCGCGCGCAGGGGCTCGCTGCCGGCAAAGGCTTCCAGCAGCACCCCGGCGCCCAGCCGCACA
>JBKJIS010000199.1:0-6109 GCA_046598305.1 Thiobacillus sp. | reverse complement strand
TTGTACACCTTGGTGATTTTGCTGGCCATGCCGGCTGCACCAAACGCTTCGTAGCGGTTGCGGCAAATGTCGCTCATGCCCTTGGTGGCTTCTTTCAGGAACTTGCGCGGGTCGAAGTTCGACGTGTTTTCGGCCAGATGCTTGCGAATCGCGCCGGTGGACGCCATCCGCAGGTCGGTGTCGATGTTGATCTTGCGCACGCCATGCTTGATGCCTTCAACAATTTCGGACACCGGTACGCCGTAGGTTTGACCCATGTCGCCGCCGTAGCTGTTAATGATGTCCAGCCATTCCGGCGGCACCGAAGACGAACCGTGCATCACCAGGTGGGTATTGGGGATGCGGGCGTGAATCGCTTTGACGCGCTCCATCGCCAGAATTTCGCCGGTGGGCGGACGGGTAAACTTGTAAGCGCCGTGGGAGGTGCCGATGGCGATGGCCAGGGCATCCACGCCGGTTTTCGAAACGAAATCGGCAGCTTCGTCAGGGTCAGTCAGCATCTGATCGTGCGACAGCTTGCCTTCGGCACCGTGGCCGTCTTCCTCGCCCGCCATGCCGGACTCCAGGGAACCCAGGCAACCCAGCTCGCCTTCCACGGATACGCCGACAGCGTGCGCCATCTCGACCACTTTGGCGGTGGTGGCGACGTTGTATTCGTAGGTGGCGGGGGTTTTAGCGTCGGCCAGCAACGAGCCGTCCATCATCACCGAGCTGAAGCCCGACTGAATGGAGCGGAAGCAGATATCGGGGGCCGCGCCATGATCCTGGTGCATGCAGACGGGAATATGCGGATACATTTCGATCGCGGCCAGGATGAGGTGGCGCAGGAAGGGTTCGCCGGCATAGGAACGGGCGCCGGCAGAACCTTGGAGTATCACCGGGGAATCCACCGCAGCGGCGGCTTCCATGATGGCTTTGACCTGCTCCATGTTGTTGACGTTGAACGCGGGCAAGCCATAGCTGTTTTCAGCGGCATGGTCGAGTAATTGACGAAGGGATATCAGGGCCATTTAAGTCTCCTAGGTTAAAAATGTTCAGCTAATTACTTATGTGAAATCAGGTTTTTTTGCGCCGCCCACGCGGACGATTTTCATGGTGTTGGTACCGCCCGACTGGCCGATGGGTTCACCGATGGTCAGTAGAATCAAATCGCCATCGCGCACTGCGCCGCGCCGCCGCAATTCTTCTTCGGCCTCGGCCAGTAACGCATCCCGCTCTTTGCTGGCGGTTTTCAGGTTAATCGGATAAACGCCGCGGAAAAGAGTGACTTTTCTACGGGTTTCAACCTGCGGTGTCAAGGCGTAGATCGGCACCCGGGTCGACAGGCGACTCATCCACAAACAGGTATTGCCGGATTCAGTCAGCGAGGCAATTGCCTTGATGTTGAGGTGGACTGAAGTGAACACCGCCGACATTGCGATTGCTTCATCGGGGCGCAAAAAGCTGTGATCGAGGCGCGCGCCCGAGAACACATTATCGGCTTCTTTTTCTGCTTCCAGACAAACACGGTCCATCGCCTGTATGGCTTCGACCGGGAACTGGCCCGCCGCTGTTTCGGCAGACAACATCACTGCATCGGTACCGTCCAACACGGCATTGGCGACGTCGGACACCTCGGCGCGGGTCGGGATCGGGCTGGAAATCATCGACTCCATCATCTGGGTCGCGGTAATCACCACCTTGTTGCGCTCCAACGCCATGCGGATCATGCGCTTTTGCAGGCCTGGGACAGCGGCATCGCCGACTTCCACGCCAAGGTCGCCCCGCGCCACCATAATGGCATCCGAGGCATCAAGAATTTCTTCCAGGTTTTCGATCGCTTCGGTGCGCTCGATTTTGGCAATGAGCTGACACTTGCCACCGGCCGCGCGCAACAGCTCGCGCGCCTGGTGCATGTCCGCCCCGGAACGCGGAAATGACACGGCCAGATAGTCCGCTTTCAGGGCGACTGCGGTCTTGATGTCTTCGATATCTTTTTCAGTCAACGCCGAAGCTGACAAGCCACCGCCCTTGCGGTTGATGCCCTTGTTGTTGGACAGCACGCCTCCCTGCACCACGGTGCAGATAATTTCCGTGCCCTTGACTTCTTCAACCCAGAATTCGATACGACCGTCATCCAGCAGCAGCGTCACGCCCCGGCTCACGTCATTGGGTAAATTCTTGTAATCCAAACCCACGCGATTTTGGTCGCCCAGCGGACATGCCGCGTCGAGAACAAAGGTATCCCCTTTGGCCAGGGTAATTTTTCCGTCCGTGAACTTGCCAATCCGGATTTTGGGGCCTTGCAGGTCGACCAGTACACCCACGGCGCGGCCGCGGGTACGGGCCAGCGATCGCACCAATTCGGCGCGATCAATATGATCCTGCGCCACACCATGGGAAAAGTTCAGGCGTACCACATCCACCCCAGCCTCCATCATGCGATCCAGGGTTTTAGGATCGGAGCAGGAGGGGCCGAGGGTGGCGACGATTTTGGTTCTACGAATCATTTTTTGAGCACTACGTAAGTTTGAGGAAGAAGCGGAAAAGCCCGAGGGGCGCATTGCGCCCCTCGGGCTTTTCCGTGAAGGGGGTTAGCCCTTAGCACGTTCCTCCAGGATTGCCACGGCGGGCAACACTTTGCCTTCAAGGTATTCAAGGAAAGCACCGCCGGCGGTGGAGATGTAGCTCACCTTGTCATAGATGTTGTACTTCTGGATGGCCGCAATGGTGTCACCGCCGCCCGCCAAAGTGAACGCGTTGGTGTTGGCGATGGCCATGGCAATGGTCTTGGTGCCTTCACCAAACTGATCGAATTCGAACACGCCCACCGGGCCGTTCCACACCACGGTGCCGGCTTTCATGATGATGTCGGCGATCTCTTGTGCGGATTTCGGGCCAATGTCGAAAATCATGTCGTCGTCTTCCACCTCACCCGCATCCTTCAGTACTGCGGGTTCATTGGCATCAAACTTCTTGCCACACACGACATCGACGGCAATCGGGATAGTCGCGCCACGCGCGGTCATCTTGGTGATGAGAGCCTGTGCGGTAGGGATCAGGTCGGTTTCGCACAGCGACTTGCCAATGTTCTTGCCTGTGGCGGCAAGAAAAGTGTTGGCGATACCGCCGCCAACCACCAGTTGCTCGCACTTCTCGGACAGCGCTTCCAGCACGGTCAGCTTGGTCGAAACCTTTGATCCGCCGACAATCGCCACCATCGGACGTGCCGGGTTGGCCAGCGCCTTGTCCAGTGCCTCGAGCTCTTCGGTCAGCAGGATGCCGGCTGCAGCCACCGGCGCGAATTTGGCGATGCCGTGGGTCGAGGCTTCAGCACGGTGCGCGGTGCCAAACGCATCCATCACGAACACATCGCACAGCGCGGCGTATTTTTTGGCGGTCTCGTCGACACTTTTCTTTTCACCCATGTTGACGCGGCAGTTTTCCAGCACCACCAGTTCGCCCTCGGCCACGTCAAAACCACCGTCAGTCCACTCGCGAATCAAGCGCACGTTCTTGCCGAGTTTCTGCGCGATGACGTCGACTATGGGCTTCAGGGAATCCTCTTCGTTGAACTCGCCTTCATTGGGGCGGCCCAGGTGAGAGGTGACCATCACCTTGGCACCAGCCTTGAGGCAGTGTTCGATGGTACGCATCGACGCGGTAATGCGGGCATCAGAAGTGACCTTGCCATCCTTGACCGGTACGTTCATGTCGGCGCGAATAAATACGCGCTTGCCCGCCAGATCGAGATCGGTGACGCGAATAAAAGACATGCAGTTCTCCAAAAGTAAGTTTTAAGGGTTGGCGCGAACCATCAAGAAATAGAGACGCGCCAGACCTTAAAGCTCAACGGGTTAGGGGTGAGGCGTAAGGGGTGAAGCGGACGGGCCTTTGCCCGTTTCCTCCCCCCTCACGCCTTACGGACTTACTTCGCTACGTGCTTGACGAAACGCAGCATGTTACATGTGTAGCCATACTCGTTGTCGTACCAGGACACGACCTTGACGAAGGTGGTGTCCAGTGCGATACCGGCTTCGGAATCGAAAATGGACGACGCGCTGACGCCACGGAAATCGGTGGAAACCACTTTTTCGTCGGTATAGGCCAGCGTACCCTTCATCGCGCCTTCGGAGGCGGCCTTCATCGCTGCGCAGATTTCTGCGTAGGTAGCGGGCTTGTCGAGTTCGCAGGTCAGGTCGACAACCGACACGTCGGAGGTCGGCACGCGGAAGGCCATGCCAGTCAGCTTGCCTTTCAATTCAGGCAACACCACACCCACGGCCTTGGCAGCGCCAGTGGACGACGGAATGATGTTTTCCAGAATGCCGCGACCGCCGCGCCAGTCTTTCGTCGACGGGCCGTCGACAGTTTTCTGGGTGGCCGTGGCCGCATGCACCGTGGTCATCAGGCCGCGCTTGATGCCCCAGTTGTCGTTCAACACCTTGGCGATCGGCGCCAGGCAGTTGGTGGTGCACGAAGCGGCCGACACAATCGCCTGGCCGGCATAGGTTTCGTGGTTCACGCCATACACAAACATCGGCGTCGCGTCCTTGGACGGGGCGCTCATCACCACTTTTTTCGCGCCGGCAGCGATGTGCTTCTGGCAGGTTTCATCGTCGAGGAAGAAGCCGGTGCATTCGATCACGATGTCGGCGCCTGCTTCGTTCCACTTCAGGTTGGCGGGATCGCGTTCGGCCGTCAGGCGAACGGTCTTGCCGTTGACGACCAGATTGCTGCCGGAAACCGATATGTCACCATTAAACCGACCATGCACCGAGTCGTACTTCAACATGTACGCCAGGTAATCGGGGTCAAGCAGGTCGTTGATCGCGACCACTTCGATTTCGGGAAAGTCCTTGGCGATTGCGCGAAAAGCCATACGGCCGATGCGGCCAAAACCGTTAATACCCACTTTGATTGCCATGTGTCAGTCTCCAGAATTAAACAAAAAATCTTTACCACAGAGACACAAAGGCGCAGAGAAAAACGAATCCATCGGGGTTCTCTGTGTCTCCGTGCCTCTGTGGTGAATGGGTTTTACAGCACGCCTTTAACCGCAGCCACCACAGCCTCGGTGGTGATGCCGAAATGCTTGTACAGCGCAGGGGCCGGAGCGGATTCGCCGAAGCAATCCATGCCCACTACAGCACCTTCCAGGCCCACATACTTGCGCCAGAAGTCGGTTACACCGGCCTCCACCGCCACACGTGGCAGGCCACGGGTCAGCACGCTGGCCTTATAAGCCGCATCCTGACGGTCGAAGGTGTTGGTCGACGGCATCGAAACCACACGCACCGCGATGCCTTCAGCCGCCAGCGCTTCCTGGGCTTTCATCGCCAGTTCGACTTCGGAACCGGTGGCGATGATGATGGCGCGGGCACCGGCGGCATCCTTCAGCACATAGCCACCCTTGGTGATGTTGGCCATGGTGGCGGCATCGCGTGCCATGAACGGCAGATTCTGGCGGCTCAGAATATGGCAGGTGGGGCCGTCGGTACGCTCAACCGAATGTGCCCAACCCACCAGGGTTTCCACCGTGTCACACGGACGCCATACATCGTTGTTGGGCATCATGCGCAGGGTCGCGGTCTGCTCCACCGGCTGGTGGGTCGGGCCGTCTTCGCCAAGGCCAATGGAGTCGTGGGTGAACACATGGATCACGCGCTGCTTCATCAGCGCTGCCATACGGATGGCGTTGCGCGAATACTCGGAGAACATCAGGAAGGTGCCGCCAAAAGGCAGCAGGCCGCCGTGCAGCGCCATGCCGTTCATGATCGCGGCCATGCCGAATTCACGCACGCCGTAGCTGATGTAATTGCCGGGGTTGCCGTGGCGCACCGGGTGGCTGCCTTCCCAGTCGGTGAAATTTGAACCCGTCAAGTCGGCCGAGCCACCGAGGAACTCGGGTAGCGCGGACGCCAGCGCATAGATTGCAAACTGCGACGCCTTGCGGCTGGCAACGGTTTCTGCCTTGGTGTTACATGCAGCCAGCTTCTCGGCAACATGCGCCTCCCAATTGGCAGGCAATTCGCCGTTCATGCGGCGCACAAACTCAGCCGCTTCAGCCGGGTAAGCTGCTTTGTATTCAGCGAACTTGTTGTTCCACAAGGTTTCCAGGCCCTGGCCC
>JBKJIS010000100.1:0-8944 GCA_046598305.1 Thiobacillus sp. | reverse complement strand
CGGCCAGTTTACCGCGTACCATTACACGTCCATCTGTAAGACCAACCTCTTCACGAAATTGATGCTGCTGCCAACCTGCCTGCTGGATAGCGGGGGTGATGAACTTGGTGCAGATATCGCGCTCGCTGAGCTGATATTTGTTCATGTCAGAGCGCTCCCTTGTTAACGCGATCATGATTTTCGTCCGCGCCGCCTGCCCGCACCCATTCATCGACTTCGGACAACTGGAACTTCCACAGCCGCCCGATCTTGTGCGCAGGCAGGCCCTTGCGCTCGCGCCAGCGGTAGACGGTGTCTTTCACGACGCCCAGATGCTGGGCAACTTCGATGGCGGTGACCCACGGTTCGGCGTTCATGGCATTGGCGCTCAGGTTAAAGCCTCAAAGTCGTCTTAAATCGTTATCAGTCTAGCAGAGGGTGCTGAACCCTTACGAACTCAATCGAATCGTGCCTGAACCTGCCACTGTGATGTGGTCAATCAAGCAGATTCAGTCAGCCGCCGAATCGTCAATGCACAGCGTTGTTCAATCAGGGCAATGATTCGCTCAACTACTTCATTACCAGCATATCCGTGCCCGGAATCAGACTGGAGTTTTCGTGCGGTCGGAGGCAGCGACTTTGCCAATTCCAGAATGCGCCTTTTGGCTTGTGCCTTGGTAAACCCGGCACCTTCTGCAAACTGGTCCCAGTGCCGCGACTGGACTTCGCTGAATGGGTATTTGCTGCCGATTTTCATCGCCATCTTGGGCGTCAGTGTCGGATATATCGCTGTCGAGAGCGTGTCGTAGAATGGAGCCAGGACGGGTGTCTTACCCGGCGCTCCATTCAGGTAAAGCAGTGAGAAATTCTTGGCGTGCGCGTCATGATTGCCGTTCAGTGCATTAAAGATTACGTAGTCGAGTAAGCGCAGAATCTGCGGCGCACTCGGGCGCGTGATACGGCGTACCAGTTCGAAGCACTGTGCCAGATTTGGCCCGCCCTCGTTTTGATATTTCATTTCAGGAACAATGCCCAAGGCCTGGCAAAAGTCTTCTTGATGAAGGCGCTGTCTACGCCCTTGGGCGTCTGTGACCCGGTCGTAGCGCTCAACCAGCAGGAACGAACGATTCAAGATCGAGTGAACGTTTGAGTTCGCTGGCTTGAGCTGCATGGCATCGGCCAGCGCCATGCAGAAGCCTTCGTTGATCACACTGTCTTCAACGGCATGAATGGCCGGCTTCAAGATGTGGGAGCTGGGCGTGCCATTGCGCGGCAGACCAATGCGGGCACCATCAAAAACCACCGGCAATTTGTCTTGTGCGCCAGCCAATGAAAGCCGCAAGCCGTCAAAGCCTGCCAACATCGGTCGCCGAGGCAATTCATCCAGGATGGCGACGACTTCCTCATCGCTCAGCCATTGAACATCGCCCTGCGGGCTTGGCGCAGGCAAAAACTGACCTGGCTCCAGAAATGTCACCGCCCCGGCACATTCACCACCGATGTGGTCCAGCAGCGCGAAGTCGTTCTGCCCCGAAACCTGGAACTGCTGCGCGATCAGGCGGCGCATCCGTCCCTCTGGCAGTAGCCCGGCAAAGAAAGGGCGGGATTTGTGATCGTCGAAGGGCTCTGTTTGCAACGGCAGCGAGATGGACAATGCCACGGCGTTTTGCCGGGACAGCCAATCGGGGGCGTAACGAAAATTTAACCGCCCATCGACCCGTGCCAAGGTGCCAACGCGGTCGGCGAACAGCCACACATCCAGTTCATGCGCCATAGTCGTTGCCCTCGCGTTGATTTTCGGCGATTTCGGATGGCAATCCGTCCAGCTTGATCTCTCCACCCAAGGCGTCAATGACTCGTAGGACATTTTCAAGTCGCAAGGTGGGCTTTCCGGCTTCAAGATCAACGATGAAGCGCACGCCAACCCCTGCCGCCAGAGCCAACTGTGGCTGCGTCAACCCGAGCTGCTTGCGGGCTATACGAAGTGTGTCGCCGAGTTGTTGGGGTGATCGAATAGATATCATGGCTTGATTAGTTTCCCGTTCGGGAAATTATTGACTAGAATTCGCGCATGTGCAAGTGATATTTACCGATCGGGAATGTTGTGTTGTTTCGTGTGTGAGTCTTTAGTAAATATCCCGAACGGGACATTCATGGTGTGTGGTGAGCGTATTAATAAAGACCCTACTTACTGGTGCACGCCGGCAAAGAAAAAGCCCAACCAGGGGAGGTTGGGCTTTGGAAATGGTGGGGCGGCGGTTCAATTCCGGTAATTTTCCTTGTGGCTCAAGCGGCGAGGTTTTTCTCAATGACATCTGACACCCAAGTGTTCAAGCTTTTACCGCGTGCTTCCGCCACCATCGCAGCGCGGGCGTGCAACTCTGGAGCCAGCCGCAAACGAAATTGGCCGGAGTAGGGTTTGTTGGGCGTTTGCCCGAGTTTTTTGCACGTTGCCATGTAATCATCTACAGCCTCCTCAAAGGCTGCGCGCAGTTCTGCAACAGTCTCACCGTGAAAGCCAATCACGTCACGAATACCCGCGATGTGGCCGACAAAGCAGCCATCCTCCTCGCTGTATTCAACGCGGGCAGCGAAATCCTTGTAAGTCATTGTGTTCATGGTTTCACTCCTGTATTTTCCAGATAGTGCCGGGCATCACGCATTTGGTAAGGCTTCGCTTCCTTGGCTGGGTGCGGCCTGTGGAACGTGGCGATATACCCATCTTTCTCGAAACGCACCCGCGAATCATTACCTTCGATCACGCGGCAGCCAATAGCCACCAATAAAGCCTCGATACGCCTCCATTCGAGGGATGCCGGAACGGGTTCTGCATAGACGGCAACCCGTGTTTTGCGATGCGTGGCATTCATGGCGAAATGGTATCAAATAATGGAACCATGTCAAGCGGTGCCCTGATAGGACAATAACTATGCGACAAAGCAAATAAAAACGCCGTCACTAGGACGGCGTTGAACCCCGTTGGGGGTGGTGTTGGTGGAGGCGGCGGGAATCGAACCCGCGTCCGAAAGCCCTCTACAGGCAGTTCTACATACTTAGTCCGGTAATTTATTGCTTTAGCCTTGGTCACGCCCACCGAACAGGCTGAACTTTGGCGAGTGGCCTTGATTTAATGTCTGCCCAAGCCACCCGGACAGCCACGATCATACTGAGATTACCCTACTGCCGGTTGCCCGGCCCAACCCGTATGCTGGCTGGTGTAGGGTCTAGCGCGATTAAGCGGCTAGAGCGTAAGTTTCGTCGTTTGCGTTTAAACGATTTTCAGCTGGATTTACGAGGTACTCTGACCCTCGGTATGCCCTACTCTGCTTTGCGACCCCCGTCGAAGCCAGGTCGCCCCCATGTGTTGCAACTGCAAGTGTAACGGATAGAGGGGGCGCAGGATAGAAAGTTCCGGCTGTTTGAGCAGGTATATAGTCCAACTCAGGAAATCAGGTAATCGAGGGTGTCGATCGGATGATGGATTTCTGCGTGGGCGCCCCAGGTTTGTGGCCGGTCGGTGGCGTCTATATAGCCCCAGGCCGCAACCAGTGCGGGCATGCCGGCGGCACGTGCGGCTTGGATGTCGCGCTCGGCGTCCCCCAGATACAGACACTGCGCAGGTGTGGCGTCGCAGAGTTCGGCAGCGGCAAACATGGGCGCCGGATGCGGCTTGGGCTGCGGACAGGTGTCGCCGGAAACGATGCAGGCGGCGCGCTCGGCCAAATCGAGAATGGACATGAGCGGTTCGGTGAAACGGGCCGGTTTGTTGGTGACCACGCCCCATTTAAGCTGGCGTGCTTCGAGCTCGGCCAGCAGTTCGAGGATGCCGGGGAAGGGGCGCGAATGGCGGCAGATGTTGTCGGCGTAGAGTTGCAGGAATTCTTCGCGCATGTGCGCAAAGCGCGCGTCGTCGGGATGCAGGTCGAAACCGACGCCAAGCAGGCCGCGCGCGCCGTGCGAGGCCTGCGGGCGGATGATTGCGTCGTCTAGCGGCGGCAAACCATGGCGGGCGCGCTGCAGGTTGAGCGCGTAGCCGAGGTCGGGCGCGGTGTCGACCAGAGTGCCGTCGAGGTCGAACAGCACGGCTTTAATACCAGCGATCTTGATGCGATCCAGCTTTGCCGTGTTATTCGCCACTACGCGTCGCCATCAGGTAATTGACGTCGGTATTCGCTTCCAGTTTGTAGACCTTGGTCAGCGGGTTGTAGGTCATGCCGATCAATTCCGCTGTTTCCAACCCGGATTCGCGCGCCATGCGGGCGAGTTCGGCGGGCTGGATGAATTTGGCGTAGTCGTGGGTGCCGCGCGGCAGCAGCTTGAGGATGTATTCGGCGCCGACGATGGCAAACAGGTAGCTCTTGGCGTTGCGGTTCAAGGTCGAGAAGAACACCCAGCCGCCGGGCTTGACCAGGCGCGCGCAGGCGGCGACGATCGAAGCCGGATCGGGCACGTGTTCGAGCATTTCCATGCAGGTCACGACATCGAATTTACCTGCGTGCTCGGCGGCACAATCTTCAGCCGATATCAGTTGGTAATCCACGCTCAGGCCCGACTCGAACAAATGCAGTTTGGCGACCTTGAGCGCTTTTTCCGACAGGTCGATGCCGCTGACGGTGGCACCGGCAGCGGCCATCGCCTCGGTCAGAATGCCGCCGCCGCAGCCGACGTCGAGTACTTTCTTGCCAGCAAGCATGGCCTGCTTGTCGATCCACTTCAGGCGCAATGGGTTGATTTCGTGCAGCGGCTTGAATTCGGAGTTCGGGTCCCACCAGTGGTGGGCGAGTTCTGAAAACTTGGCTATTTCGGCGGCGTCTACGTTGCTCATGACTGTCCTTATGCGATGAGTTTGTTGCGCCAGTAAGTGGCGCGGGCGGTCAGGTCGTCGGTATTCAGGTCGACCAGACGGCGTTCATGGAGCTTCAGTTTGCCGTCGACCCAGACGTGACTGACGTTCTCACGTCCGGCCACATAAACCAGATGCGAGACAGGATCAAACAGCGGTTGGCTGGGCAGGGCGCGCAAATCGACTGCTACCAGATCGGCACGCTTGCCGGGGACGATGCTGCCGATTTGACTGTCGAGATTAAGCGCGCGGGCGGCGTCCAGCGTGGCGGCTTTGAGTGCGGCGGCGGCGGGTAGCACGGCAGCGTCACCACTGGTTCCCTTAGCCAGAAGGGCGGCCAGACGCATCTCGGCAAACAGGTCGAGCCGGTTGTTGCTGGCGGCGCTATCGGTGCCGAGGCCGATATTGACGCCCGCCTGAATGAGTTTGGCGATGGGCGCGATCCCGGAAGCGAGTTTCAGGTTGGCGCTCGGGCAATGCGCCACATGGCAGCCGTGCGCGGCCAGCAAGCCGATTTCGGCGTCATTCACGTGCACCGCATGGACGCCGATGAAGTTTGGCCCCAGCAAACTCAGCCGCGCCAGCCGTTCCAGCGGACGCAGCCCATATTGTTTCAGGCTGTCGCGAATTTCGTCGGCAGTTTCGTGGATATGGGTGTGAATGGGCAGGCCGAGTTGATCGGCCAGGGTGTTGATATGCCCGAAAGTGGCGTCCGAAATAGTGTAGGGCGCGTGCGGGGCGAAAGCAAAGCTCAGCAGCGGCTCGTCCATGAGTTCGTCGCGGATGGCAAGGCCACGGGCCAGATAGTCGTCGGCATCCGACGCGTAGGCGCTGGGGAATTCCAGCACGATCATGCCCAGCGTGGCGCGCATGCCCGCCTGCAGAAAGGCTTCGCCTGCCGCCTGGGGGTAGAAGTACATGTCGTTGCAGGTGGTGATGCCGCCCGAAAGCATTTCGGCAGCGGCGAGCAGGGTGCCGTCGCGCACAAAGGCTTCGGACAGGTGTTTCTTCTCGGCTGGCCAGATGTGGTCGTTGAGCCAGGCCATGAGCGGCTGATCATCAGCAAAGCCGCGCATCAGCGACATCGCGGCGTGGCCGTGCAGGTTGATCAGGCCGGGAATCAGTGCCTGGCCGGGCAGATGCAGGGTCTGCTTGGCATCGTACTGAGTCTGGGCCGCCTCGGCGGGGAGCACATTGAGTATCCTCCCCCCCTGAATAACTACAGCGTGGTCGGTCAATGTACCCGGTGATTCGACGGGCACGATCCATTGCGGCAAGAGAATAAGGTCAGCAGGGGCTTTCATGGTGGCCTGCATTCTCACTGTTTGGCCGCAGTTTGGCAAAGGCAGACACAGCCGGCGGCCATGCTAAAATCGCGGGCTTCGAAATCTGAATATAAATAAAAAGCCGGTTATGGAACAGTTTGCCAAGGAAACCCTCCCGGTCAGTCTCGAAGACGAGATGCGGCGTTCATATCTCGATTACGCGATGAGCGTGATCGTGGGGCGCGCGCTGCCGGATGTGCGCGACGGTCTGAAGCCGGTGCATCGCCGCGTGCTGTTCGCAATGCACGAGCTTTCCAACGACTGGAACAAGGCTTACAAGAAGTCGGCCCGCGTGGTCGGCGACGTTATCGGTAAATATCACCCGCACGGTGACACCGCGGTGTACGACACCATGGTGCGGATGGCGCAGGACTTTTCGCTGCGCTACCCGCTGATCGACGGCCAGGGCAACTTCGGCTCGGTGGACGGCGATAACGCGGCGGCGATGCGTTACACCGAAGTGCGCATGTCCCGCATCGCGCACGAACTGCTGGCTGACCTCGACAAGGAAACCGTCGATTTCGGACCCAACTACGACGGCTCCGAGCATGAGCCGCTGGTAATGCCGACCAAGATTCCCAACCTGCTGATCAACGGCTCGTCCGGCATCGCGGTGGGCATGGCGACCAACATTCCGCCGCACAACCTCACCGACATCTGCAGCGCGCTGTTCGCGCTGTTGGACAACCCCGAGACCGACATCGAGTCGCTGATCGCGATCGTCAAGGCGCCGGACTTTCCGACTGCCGGCATCATTTATGGCCTCTCCGGCGTGCGCGATGGCTACCGTACCGGCCGTGGCCGTGTGGTGATGCGTGCCACCTGCCACGTCGAAGATCTCGACAAGAACGGCGGCAAGCAGGCCATCATCATCGACGAACTGCCGTACCAGGTGAACAAGGCCAACCTGCTGATCAAGATCGGCGAGCTGGTGCGCGAAAAGCAGATCGAAGGCATTGCCGACTTGCGTGATGAATCCGACAAGTCTGGCATGCGTGTTTATATCGAGCTGAAGCGTGGCGAACACGCCGAAGTGATCCTCAACAATCTGTACAAGCAAACGCAGATGCAGGACACCTTCGGCATGAACATGGTGGCGTTGATCGATGGTCAGCCGCGCCTGCTCAATCTGCGGGAAATGCTCGACGCCTTCCTGCGTCATCGCCGTGAAGTGGTTACTCGTCGCACCGTGTTCGACCTCAAGAAGGCACGAGAACGGGGCCATATTCTCGAAGGTTTGGCGGTCGCGCTGGCCAACGTCGACGAGATCGTCGAACTGATCAAGAGCTCGGAAACCCCGATCATCGCCAAAACACGCCTGCTGGAGCGGGCCTGGAAGTCGGCGATGGTTGAAGAAATGCTGGCGCGCATCGATCCCGAGTTTTCGCGTCCGGTGGCTATCGGGGCGGAATACGGTCTGCATGCCGATGGCTATCACCTGTCGGAAATCCAGGCACAGCGCATTCTGGAAATGCAACTGCAACGCCTGACCAACCTGGAATCCGACAAGATCATCAGCGAGTACAAGGAGATCATGGACAAGATCGCCGACCTGCTCGATATTCTGGCAAACCCGGCGCGTATCACCCAGATCATCCGCGAGGAGCTGACCCTGATTCGCGACCAGTTCGGTGATGAGCGCCGCTCGGTCATCGTCGAGAATGCGCAGGACATGTCGATGGAAGACCTGATCAAGCCGGAAGACGTGGTCGTCACCTTGTCGCACGGTGGCTATATGAAGGCGCAGCCGATGGACGATTACCGCGCGCAGAAACGTGGTGGCCGCGGCAAGCAGGCAGCAGGCACCAAGGACGAAGACTTCATCGAGAAGATGTTTGTCGCCAACACCCACGACTTCATCCTCTGCTTCTCTAACCGCGGCCGCATGTACTGGCTCAAGGTCTACAACGTCCCGGCGGGGGGGCGTGCTGCACGTGGCAAGCCCATCGTCAACCTGCTGCCGTTGGCTGAAGGCGAAAAAATTAACGCCTTGCTGCCGGTGAAAGCTTTTGACGACGAGCACTATGTGTTCATGGCGACATCGAATGGTATCGTCAAGAAAACACCTTTGTCGGACTTCTCGCGTCCACGTACTGCCGGCATCATCGCAGTGGGCCTGGACGAGAAAGATTTCCTGATTGGCGCGTCGATTACCGACGGCCGTCACGATGTGATGCTGTTCTCCGACGGTGGCAAGGCAGTGCGCTTCGACGAAAACGATGTGCGCCCGATGGGTCGTGCTGCGCGCGGCGTGATCGGCATGAAGCTGGCCCGCGGCAAGAAGCTGATTTCGCTGCTGGTGGCAGAAGATGAAAACGATTTTGTGCTGACCGCGACCGAAAACGGCTTCGGCAAGCGCACGTCGATCACCGAATACACCCGCCACGCACGCGCAACGCAAGGCATGATCGCGATCCAGACCAGCGAGCGAAATGGCAAAGTGGTCGCCGCCACGCTGGTGAAAGCGGACGACGAAATCATGCTGATCACTACCGGCGGCGTGCTGATCCGGACCCGGGTCAAGGAAATCCGCGCCATGAGCCGCTCAACTCAAGGCGTCACGCTGATTAACCTGGATAAGGGTGAGAAATTGATCAGTCTGGAAAAAGTGGCTGAAGCCGACAACGAAGAAGAGGCAGGGGAATAAACGAATGACCATCTATAACTTCAGCGCCGGCCCGGCCGTGCTGCCCAAGGACGTATTGCAGCAGGTGCAGGCCGAAATGGTCGACTGGCATGGTAGCGGCATGTCGGTGATGGAGATGAGTCATCGCGGCAAGGAGTTCATGGGCATTGC
>JBKJIS010000292.1:0-7390 GCA_046598305.1 Thiobacillus sp. | reverse complement strand
CTCAGGCCAAACTCTCCAGCGCCACCGGCTCCCCAATCAAATACCCCTGCATGCAATCCACCCCCATCTCGCTCAGCTTGATGCGTGTTTCATCGTCTTCGATATACCCTGCCACCGTCTTGATTCCAAGGAAGCTGCCGGTTTCTACAATCGAGCGTACCAAGGCTTCGTCGATCATGCTGCTGGTGACTTCGCGTACCAGCGTGCGGTCGATTTTCAGGTAATCGAGTTTCATGCTTTTCATTCGGGTGAATGAGCTGGAGCCCGCGCCAAACTCGTCGAGCGTGAAACGACAGCCGTGGCGTTGAAGCTGCCGCATGAAAAGCTGAGTTTGCGCATGGCCGTCGATTGCATCGATTTCGCTGATTTCGAAAATGATTTTTTCGCCTGGAATGTCGCCGCGTGCAAATTCGCCGAGGATGAATTTCAGGAACAGGGGATTCGTGATCGACTGTCCAGACAAGTTGATAGCGAAGCCACCCAATGTTGCAAGCTTGTCGGCATGGTCGCGAATCCACTGAAAAACCTTGCGCACGACCCAGCGGTCAATTTCGGCGATGCGCTGCAACCGCTCGGCAATGTTTATCAAATCACGTGTGGCGATCTTGTCATCGGTTGAACTGGGATAGAGCAGGATTTCGTGATAAATCGGGGTGCGTGTTGCGTCGGCAGCGTCCACCACGGGTTGGCAATTGAGGCTGAGCTGGTTGTTGACGAGTATGGCTGTCAATACATGTGCCCATTGCGCCAATGCCAGCACCCCGCTGTCATGGGCTTCACTGTCGTAAAGCATGGTGGTGGCGTGGGATTCGCGCGCGCGGGTACAAGCGGCGTTGGCGTTGTCGTAATAAGCTTCGGGGCTGAGGCAATCGTTTGCCCAAATCAGGCCGATGGCGGCTTTGACCTGGTAGCGTGTGCCATCGATTTCATGAGGGTGCTGGGTGATGAATTGTTGCAGCGCATGGGCATGGGCAACTGCAGATTCGCTATCAGCAGCCTGGCTCCAATAGGAGAGGCCGGATTCACCGGCACGCGCAAGCAGTGCATTGGTGTCCAGTTGTGCGGGCAACATTTGGGCGAGATCGCGCAGAATTAGGGTGCGAATTGCAGCGCTGACCGTCTCGCCCGCCGGGTTGCTGATATCGATTTGGATTACGCCTATGGTGTACCCGTTGCCGTTTGCCTGGTTGCGTACCCAGTTACGTCGAATGGCGCGGAAGAAGCTCTTGCGGTTGGCAAGGCCGGTTGCCGGATCATGCGCGGACTGCCACAGCAAGTCGCGTTGCATTTTCTGGATCATCGCGCTGTAGGAACGATCCATCAGCGGGAGTTCCATATCTTCCGTCCATTCCGCTCCGCCGCTTTCAAGTGTTTGCAGGAAATCTGGACGCTTGAGATCGAGTTTCTTGATTCCGCGATAGTTTGCAAATACGTAAACCGGTGGCTGGTCGCCTATCCAGATTAAATTGAGCGGGGCGTTCATCGATTTGAACTGCAGCCAGTCACCTACGCGCAGACGTTCAATCAGCGTGTCCTGCGATTCGCTGAGGGGTTCGCTTGCGGCATCATTAAGCCGCGCTGCGACGGAGGTGTGTTGATGTTGCGATTTGTTTTCATCAAACAATGCAGCTGCAAGGTGGTCGACAATATGATCCTGGGCAAATTTGTCGGCACACACTTGTGTCAGCGACTGGTCGATGCGCTGCAGCAAACCCTGGATTTCAGCAGTGACGGGGAATTCGATCAGATCGGGATCAAGCCATGCGCATAATTGCTGCAACACCGCCCATGCTTCGGCAGCTTCTTGGCTATCAACGCCATGGCGTAATTCAGCAATCAGCAACACATTACGCCAGCCGCCGTTGAGCAGCTCGATCACCGCATTGGGGACCTTACGTGCATCCATCCTCGCCAGCAGGTCTTTCAGAATACGCAGTTTGGCGACTTCTGCACGCTGCCGACCTTCGCACATTTCCTGCAGGCGGAAAACCCGAGCCGCTCGTTCGTTCAGCAGCGGTTTGACCACGCGCTCCAGCTGGGTGCGCGCTTCTTCGAATACACCCGGATTTTTGTCCGCTTCAGCGTTGATGCGGTCGGTCCAGCGGTTCATCAGCCGCAACAGGCGCGCATCGACGATTTTCCCGTCGTCCCCTGCGGCCATGCTGATGCGGTCGAGCGTATTCAATACCTTGTGCGCCGGGTGTGCCGGGGAGGACAAAAATTGTGGATCATCCATCGCCAGCTTGAGGAGACTCGCTTCCATCTGCTGGAACATGGGTCGGGCGCCTTCGATGATTGAGCGCTCAGCTTGCATGGTGTCGAACAGGGCACCAAACATATCCACCGAGCGCTGCATCTCCGGTGTGGCATTGGGCGGAAGCGCGCCGGCAGCAGACAGACGCTGCAACACGGGCGAATGAGCCACGCCGGGCGGAGTCATCATCGGCCGTGTGGTGGTGCCAATGGGGCGTTGAGTAGCATTTCCGGGCTGTGAAGATGAGGATTCGGGCATGCCAGGGGAAGACGTTTCCGGAGAAGGAACTGAACCAGAATGCACTGAATTCTGAGCTTGAGGCATTGCTCCGCGAAAGAAGTCCAGCAACGAGCCCGTTAAACGACTCAGGGTTGCTTTTGTTGGCGGTGCTGACGCGGGAGATGTTATTGAGGATGCCGATGAAGCGGCAGTCTCAGCCTGCGTATTACTTCCTGACATGGGAGCGGTAGAGGCTGCGCCCGGTTCCGGAGTGGAGTGGGTGCTTTGCTGATGGGTGATTTCGGCCTGTGACACGGGCAGTAAAACGAGCAGCTCGGCATAAAGCGGCGCAAGCTCATGTGTCAGTATTTCGCGCAAGCTTGTGTAAGCCACTTGACGCGCGCGGTTTGAAACTTCTACATCCTCTATAACGCTGCGATAAGCATGGGTGATGACAGCGGGGCCAAATGGATTGTTGCTACGGTCGCAGCTGAAATTGAATAATTGACCAATGCGGGGTTCGATATCGTCCAGTTGCTCACGAAACAATTCTTCCAGCCTGAGCGCTTCGGATGAAGTGACAAGCCAGTTTTCAAAGTGCGCCTCGTCAATCAGCGCAAGACCGTCGTTTTTGGTGTCGTTAAACGCGGTGACTTGTTCGGATCGGGAGTTTTTCAGAGCATCCAGCACGTCATGCACAAAGCGGGTTTGTACGGTTGCAGCGCGGTTGGTGAACTCATGGGTGGCGCTAAGCAGACCATTATGTTCGGCAATCCCTGAAGCGAGGGCCGCTGCAGCATTCAGCTTGTCATTCAAAAGGCCTGTTAGATGGTCGTGTGCTTGCAGCAGCGTGTCATGTAGCAGGGCGGTGCAAGCTTCACCCAACTGAGGTGCTCCGGAAGCCGGTAGAGCTGCAATTCGCTGTCGATGTTCGGCCATGCGCAGCTTTTGTAGTGCGCGCAATGCGTCTATGGGCTGACGGTGAAACACAACGCCGACCCCGTGAGGACTCATGCGTTTTATTTTCGCAAGAATACGAAAGGGCTGGTCGTTCTGGTTTGAGCTGGGTGTGAACACGATCTCCACCGCAGAATCCGTGCGTTGCCCCAGTGAGGCTATCGCCACCTCCGGGTGGCTGAATTTGAGGAACAAACCGCCTTGGCAGAAATCACGAATTTCACAAGCCACGTCGGGGTGCCCTGGCTGCGAGATAAGGGCTGCCTGCGAAACCTCAAAGCGCTTGTCGCGCCGCGAGTCCTGACCTGAGTTCTGGGTGTTGATGCCGTTATCCATCATTGTTCTTTGTACTCTTGACTTCAACCATTGATAAGAAAGAATCCGCAGCGACAATTACGGAATAAACCCGCTATTCTTTAATGGGGTTGGCGCAGCCGCGTGGGTTTTGATAGACTGACGCGAATGAATACGGCCGTCTGGTTCTTTTTTAGCTGCTTTTTACCCACGCCCAGGGCGGTCGGGAGGCGCTGAGACGAACAGCACAGAGCCTTGACGAAACCGCCAGCCTGCTGGCGGTTTTTTGTTTAAGCCGCTGTGGGTCAAATACCCCAACATGGAGTCTGAATATGACAGCCACCCGAACTGACGATACCCGCATCGAGCAAAGCGGCGAACTGCTCGCTCCGATGCAGATTATGCGTGAGCTGCGCGCCAACGAAACCGTACTGGCACATGTCACCCACGCGCGCAGCGCTATTCACGACGTGCTGCGTGGGGCAGACGATCGCCTGTTCATCATCGTGGGCCCGTGTTCCATTCACGACCCGAAAGCGGCGCTGGAATACGCCCGGAAGCTGAAGCCGCTGGCCGATGAACTCGCGCACGATCTTGTTATCGTCATGCGCGTTTACTTTGAAAAACCGCGGACCACGGTGGGCTGGAAGGGCTTGATTAATGATCCGCATCTGGACGAGAGTTTCGACATCAATGAAGGCCTGCGCCTTGCACGCAAGCTGTTGCTGGAAATCAATGAAATCGGACTGCCCTGCGCAACAGAATTTCTCGATCTGATCTCCCCTCAATACATCGCCGATTTGGTGAGTTGGGGCGCCATCGGCGCGCGTACCACTGAATCACAGTCGCATCGTCAGTTGGCTTCCGGTCTGTCGTGCCCGGTGGGGTTCAAGAACGGTACCGACGGCAGTCTTAGAATTGCGGTTGACGCGATCAAGGCGGCATCGGCGCGCCACCACTTCATTTCTATCACCAAATCCGGCCATGTCGGTGTATTCAGTACTTCAGGCAATGAAGATACGCACGTCATTCTGCGGGGTGGCAAGGCGCCCAACTACGATGCGCCCAGTGTGAATCTGGCGTGTGGCGAATTGGCCGCTGCCGGTTTGCGCCAGCAATTGATGATCGACTTTTCGCATGCCAACTCGAGCAAGCAGTACCAGCGTCAGATCGACGTCGGTGCTGACGTCGCGGCGCAGGTGGCGGGCGGCGACACCCGCATCATCGGCGCGATGGTCGAAAGTCATTTGAATGCAGGGCGTCAGGATTTGATTGAGGGCCAGTCACTGGAATATGCCAAATCGATCACCGATGCCTGCATCGGCTGGGACGACACGATTCCGTTATTGCGTACCCTGGCCGACGCAGTGAAAAAACGTCGGTTGACCGTGACGGTAGATGAGGAATGAACGCGCTTCCGGGTTAAAATACGCGTGGCGGGCCTCCCCGCATGGTGAAGTCGTGAATCGGGTCAGGTCCGGAAGGAAGCAGCCACAGCGATGGATGCCAGTGCCGGGGTTCTGGCTCGCCATTCCAGGCTGCACTCGGGCGGATACTGCGTTGTGGCGCCTTGCCGTACTCTAGTACTGTCTGCGGCGCCACGTCTTGTCTCCACCCGAGTGCAGCCTGGAATGGTTCCCGCCTCTTGAATGCCCATGACTAATCTCTTTGGCGACTCCGCATCTCCCGCACTTGCCCTCGCGCGCAAGTGGCGGCCGCGCGTGTTTGCCGACCTCAAGGGTCAGGAGCATGTGGTGCAGGCGCTTTCCAACGCGCTGACGCAGGGGCGGCTGCATCATGCCTATCTGCTTACCGGCACGCGCGGGGTGGGCAAGACTACACTGGCGCGAATTCTTGCCAAGTGCCTCAACTGCGAAACCGGCGTGACCAACACCCCGTGCGGCGTGTGTTCGGCCTGTACCCAGATCGATGCGGGACGGTTTGTCGATTTGCTGGAGCTGGACGCGGCGTCGAATACCGGCGTCGACAACATGCGCGAGGTACTCGACAACGCGCAGTACGCACCGACGGTGGGGCGTTACAAGGTCTACATCATCGACGAAGTGCACATGCTGTCGAAGCCGGCGTTCAACTCCATGCTGAAAACGCTGGAAGAACCGCCCGCCCATGTGAAATTCATTCTTGCCACCACCGACCCGCAGAAAATTCCGGTAACGGTGCTATCCCGCTGTCTGCAGTTCAATCTGAAACCGATGCCGCCCGCGCTGGTGGCGCAGCACTTGGGCGAAGTGCTGGCGCAGGAAAATGTTGACGCTGAACCCGCTGCGCTGAACCTGCTGGCACGCGCCGCAGCCGGCAGCATGCGCGACGCGCTGTCGCTCACCGACCAGGCGATCGCCTACGGCGGCGGCACAGTCGAGGCGGCGGCGGTCGAGGCCATGCTCGGCACGGTGCGGCGCGATTATTTGTTCGATCTGCTCGACGCGCTGGCGGCACAAGATGGCGATGCCCTGCTGGGTCACGCGCGGCTGCTGGCTGAGCGCGGCATTGCCTTCGATGCTGCGCTGCAGGACCTGGGTAACCTGTTGACGCAACTGGCGCTGATGCTGCACGCGCCGAATGCGGTGGAATCTACGGCCGATGCCGAACGGATGCAGACCGCCGCCGCGCAACTGGACGCCGAAACCGTGCAACTGTATTACCAGATTGCCCTGAACGGCCGCCGCGATCTGCCCTATGCGCCGGACGAGTTTTCCGGGTTCTGCATGACGCTGCTGCGCATGCTGGCGTTTGCCCCTGGCTCAGGGAACAGCGTGCCGGGCACGGCGCCGGCGGATCGTCCGGCGCCGGTTCGTGCCGCGCCCGTTGTGCGCGCCGCGCCTGCGCCGCGTGCTGCCGCGCCCGAGCCGTCACCGATGCCCACGGTGCAAGCTGCTGCCACACCTGGTGCGCCCGCCGCCTCGATGGCGCCGACCGCGCCGCCTGCTCCTGTATTCGTTGCCCGAGAACCTGCCCCGCACGCCGCCTGGGACTGGTTGCAGATCGTGGCCGCGCTGCGGCTCGGCGGCATGGCCAAGATGCTGGCCGACCACTGCGAGCTGGTGTCGCAGACGGACGATGCGGTGACGCTACGCGTGGGCGAAGCGCATAAACATTTACTCGACCGCGCCTATCAGGATAAGCTGATTGCGGCGCTGCGCGACAAGCATGGCGCAAGCCTCAACGTTACGTTCGAGATCGGCGCCGCTGCCGAGAAAACGCCGCAACAGGTGCGCACGCGCATCAAGGACGCGCGCCAGGCTGAGGCCGTTGCCGCGATTGAATCGGATCCATTTGTGCGTGAGCTGGTTGACCAATTTGGCGGCCAGATCGATGCGAATTCCATACAACCATTAGGAGAATCAACATGATGAAGGGCGGCATTGGCAACATGATGAAGCAGGTCCAGCAGGTGCAGGAGAACATGGCCAAGATGCAGGCCTCGCTGGCCGAAATCGAAATCGAAGGACAAAGCGGCGCTGGCATGGTCAAAGTGATCATGACCTGCAAATACGATGTGCGCCGCATCAGTATCGACCCGAGCCTGATGGGCGATGACAAGGAGATGCTGGAAGACCTGGTGGCCGCAGCGGTAAATGATGCCGTGCGCAAGGTTGAATCCACCGTGTCGGAAAAAATGGGCAGCGTGACCGCCGGCCTGCCGAT
>JBKJIS010000168.1:0-5721 GCA_046598305.1 Thiobacillus sp. | reverse complement strand
GCGGAGAGGGCGGGATTCGAACCCGCGTTAGGAATTAACCTAAACACGCTTTCCAGGCGTGCGACTTAAACCGCTCATCCACCTCTCCGAGCAGCCGCGCATTCTAATCGAGAGGCGGGTTTAAGGCAAATTATTGGCTTGCTCTTGGATGGCCCGATGAAGGTTCCCGCAAGCGTGTAAAAGCCTGTCGGGCTTAATACGGCTTGACGTGCTGTTTCCAGTCCTTGCTCATGGTGTCAAAACACGCCCGATATTCGGGGGTGGACAGGGTCACTTTATTCATGTCATTCCAGGGTAGGGATATCCGAACCGGTTTACCGGCCAGTTCGCCCTCGCAAAACTCATAGTTCACCTGTCCATCCAGTTCAAATTGGCGAAAGCTATGCAACTTGCCCGGATAATGATGCAAGTTAAGGTACGCGTTGGATGGATAGGTAGGCCCCCACGGGGGTGCCATGGACAAATAATCGCGCGTCAGCTGACCATTGGCGTCATACACATTGACCTCGGCGATATGGATAGCATCGGGCGCATCGGCATCCCGTCTTATTCGTGACAGCAGGCGCCCCGTTTTTAAATCGTAGTAGCGGGTTTCGCGATAGCGATACCCTGCCGCCGCCGAGCCGTTGTATGCACCAGTTTCCTCATCAGTCCGGACCGCTTGCCTGGCAAGCAGTTGTTCGTGCAAGGCATAAACCAGACGGTGAAAATCCGGACGCGAGGGCGCCGCCACAGCGGCCTGAGTTACACCTAGCGCAAACAGGATCATCCATTTCATCATTTCGCCCTCCCCCTGAGTGGATGCCGTGCCCACTTCGCTACGCTCGGTCCAGTTGCCTTGCGACAGGAATTCCGCGCGTTCCTCAATCTTTTTGGCTTCTTCTGTTTTACCCAACGTATGCAGTATTGTCGATTTCAACATCAGCGTTTCCCGGCTATCCGTATCCAGTAGCAGGCCGGCGTCGACAATTTCAAGCGCTTTCGGATTCTAGCCGGTTATGTGATAACAGATCGCCAGATTGCGATACGCCTTCTGGTAGCCGGGATCGCGACGATTTGCAGTCGAAAAATGCTGGGCTGCCTGCTGGATACGGCTGCTCTTGTCAAAGGTGACGCTCAACCATCCCCTTTTATTCCGGCCCAACAGCGCGCCTTGTGGCAACAGACAAAATTTTTAGCTGTGAACACTTGAAAACCCTGCCCGCGTCACAAGTTATGGGGCACATTTGTTGGAGACCGCATGCAAACCGAAAACAGCACCCCGGAAACGCCCCCGGAAGAAACCAAAGTAACAATACCCAGCCTCGAGGAAATGCTCCGCGATGCCGAATTGAAGGCTGAAGAACACCACGACGCCTGGCTCAGAGCCAAGGCAGAAACCGACAATATGCGTCGTCGCGCGTCTGAAGACGTGGACAAGGCGCGCAAGTTTGCGGTGGAAAGCTTCGCCAACGAGTTGCTCGCGGTGAAAGACAGTCTGGAAGCCGCACTTGCAGTCGAGTCACCCAGCGTTGAAATCCTGAAAGATGGCGTTGAGCTCACCCTGAAACAACTGGTTGCCGCTTTCGGTCGCTTCAATCTTCATGACATCCACCCGATGGGCGAAAAATTCGATCCACACCAGCATCAAGCCATCCAGATGATTGAATCTGACCAGCCTGCCAACACGGTGGTGACGGTCCTGCAAAAAGGCTATCGCCTGCACGAACGCACGCTGCGACCCGCACTGGTGATGGTCGCAAAAGGCAAGGATTAACCTTCCCTCTGTTGGCCTCAGCCTTGAAATAGGCGTGACCCTCCCCCACATTCGAAACAGTTCAACATTATTTAGAAGGAAAGCACTATGGGACGCATTATCGGAATTGACTTGGGCACCACCAACTCCTGCGTGGCAGTGATGGAAAACGGCAAGCCAAAGGTGATCGAGAACGCCGAAGGCGCGCGCACCACACCGTCTGTTGTCGCTTACGCCGAGGACGGTGAAATCCTGGTCGGCGCATCCGCCAAGCGCCAGGCTATCACCAACCCGAAGAACACGCTGTACGCAGTCAAACGCCTGATCGGTCGACGCTTCGAAGAAAAAGAAGTACAAAAAGACATCGGCATGATGCCCTACAAGATCGTTAAAGCTGAAAACGGCGATGCTTGGGTGGAAGTGCGTGGACAGAAACTGTCAGCACAACAGGTGTCGGCTGAAATCCTGCGCAAGATGAAAAAAACCGCTGAGGACTACCTGGGCGAAGAAGTGACCGAGGCGGTCATTACCGTCCCCGCTTATTTTAACGACAGCCAGCGCCAAGCCACCAAGGATGCAGGTCGTATCGCCGGACTGGAAGTCAAGCGCATTATCAACGAGCCGACTGCGGCCGCGCTGGCTTTCGGCATGGATAAGAAGGAAGGCGACCGCAAGATTGCGGTGTATGACCTCGGTGGCGGCACGTTCGATATTTCCATCATCGAAATTACCGAGATGGACGGTGAACACCAGTTCGAAGTGCTGTCGACCAATGGCGACACCTTCCTCGGCGGCGAGGACTTCGACCAGTGCCTGATCAACTACATCGCTGATGAATTCAAGAAGGAGCAGGGCGTCGACCTGAAGAAGGACGTGCTCGCGCTGCAACGCCTGAAGGATTCAGCGGAAAAAGCCAAGATCGAGCTGTCGTCCGCGCAACAGACCGAAGTCAACCTGCCCTACATCACAGCTGACGCCTCCGGCCCCAAACACCTTGCGGTGAAAATCACACGTGCAAAGTTTGAATCTTTGGTGGAAGAACTGATCAAGCGCACCATTGATCCCTGCAAGATGGCGTTGAAGGATGCCGGTCTTAGCACCGCGCAAATCGAAGATGTCATTCTGGTCGGCGGCCAAACCCGTATGCCCAAGGTGATGGACGCAGTGAAGGACTTCTTCGGCAAGGATCCCCGTCGCGACGTCAACCCGGACGAAGCCGTGGCCGTAGGCGCTGCGATTCAGGGCGGCGTACTGAAGGGCGAAGTGAAAGACGTGCTGCTACTCGACGTCACCCCGTTGTCGCTGGGTATCGAAACCCTGGGTGGCGTGATGACCAAGCTGATCCCCAAGAACACCACCATCCCGACCAAGGCAGCACAAGTGTTCTCCACCGCCGATGACAACCAGAGTGCGGTAACGGTTCACGTACTGCAGGGCGAACGTGAAATTGCCACCGGCAACAAGAGCCTGGGCCAGTTCAACCTGTCCGATATTCCGCCAGCCCCGCGTGGCATGCCGCAGATCGAAGTCACTTTCGACATCGACGCCAACGGCATCCTGCACGTGTCAGCCAAGGACAAGGCCAGCGGCAAGGAAAACACCATCCGCATTCAGGCCAGTTCGGGGCTAAGCGAAGAGGAAATTCAGCGCATGGTGCTGGATGCTGAAGCCCACGCGGTTGAGGACCACAAGGCAGTTGAACTGGCCACAGCGCGTAATGCTGCGGATGCCATGGTTCATTCGGTGAAGAAGTCGCTGGCCGAATTCGGTGATAAGGTTTCAGCCGAAGAAAAAGACGCCATCGAAGTCGCGCTCAAGGAAACTGAAGAGGCCGTGCGCGAGGGCGACAAAGACACGATTGAAGCCAAGACCAGTACACTTGCCACCGCCAGCCACAAACTGTCCGAGCAGATGTACAAGGATGAGCAGACCAAGTCACAACCCACTGAAGCCGCAGGTTCGGGTGCCAACGCTGCCGATGACAATGTGGTTGATGCCGAGTTTGAAGAGGTGAAAGACAAGTAAGGCGTGAAGGGTGAAGGGTAAGGTGTAATGTCCTTGCCCCTTGCCCCTGCCTGCCCTCTTCACCCCTAACGCCTCACCCCTTACCCATGTCAAAACGTGACTACTACGAAGTCCTCGGCGTTGCAAAAAACGCCTCGGACGAAGAAATTAAAAAGGCCTACCGCAAGCTGGCCATGAAGCACCACCCTGACCGCAATCCGGATGACAAGAGCGCGGAAGAAAAATTCAAGGAAGCCAAACTGGCTTACGAGGTCTTGTCCGACTCGGATAAACGCGCCACCTTTGACCAGTTTGGCCATGCGGGGGTCGACCAGCAGGCCGGGATGGGCGGTGGAGCAGGATTTTCAGACTCATTTTCAGACATATTCGGCGACATATTCGGCGGTGGCGGCGGCAATCGCCGTGACCGCGTCTATCGTGGAGCTGATCTTCGTTACAACCTGGAAATTGGTCTGGAAGAAGCCGCCCGCGGCACCGAAACCAAAATTCGCATCCCCTCGCTCGAAGAATGCAGCACCTGTCATGGTAGCGGCGCCAAGCCTGGTACCCAGCCCACCGCCTGTACGACTTGTGGTGGACACGGCCAGGTTCGTATCCAGCAGGGCTTCTTCTCGGTGCAACAGACGTGTCCCCGCTGTAGTGGGACAGGCAAAATGGTGTCCGATCCCTGCACGACATGTCATGGCGAAGGCCGGGTCAAAAAGCACAAGACCCTGTCAGTCAAGATACCCGCCGGCGTCGACAGCGGTGATCGCATCCGCCTGGGCGGAGAAGGTGAAGCCGGCGTCAACGGGGGCCCGTCAGGCGATCTCTACGTGGTGATTCACCTCAAGGAACACCCCGTATTCAAACGAGAAGGCGACGACCTGCATTGTGAAATGCCGATCAGCTTTGCCACCGCTGCACTGGGGGGTGACCTCGAAATTCCCACGCTGGACGGCCACGCCAAAATAAAAATTCCGTCTGAAACACAGACGGGCAAGGTGTTCCGCTTACGTGGCAAAGGCATCAAGGGTGTGCGCAGCCATGCACCAGGCGACCTCCTCTGCCACATGCAGATCGAAACACCCGTAAACCTCTCCGATCGTCAGCGCGAATTGTTACGGGAGTTGGAAGCCTTGAGCCCCGGACGCAACAACAACCCGCGTGCGCAATCGTTCATGGACAAGGTCAAGTCGTTCTTCAGTCAGTAAATCGATCTACCCGCTTCCCCGCATTCGAGGGGAAAGCGGGGTCGATTGTGGGCAGGGATTTTTCCTGCATCGCCCGGCAAGCCATCACCGCTCACATCGGCATACACCACCTGCCTCTCAAAGGCTGATCAGCAAATTTCCGCTCATGTTTTAGTGCGCGGCGGCAGCAAACAAGCGGAAGAAATTCTGCGTGGTCGCCTCACCCACAGCCTCTACCGTAATGCCCCGTACCCGTGCAATTTCTTCTGCCACATACCGCACAAATCCCGGCTGATTGGTTTTTCCGCGATACGGAACGGGCGCCAGATACGGGGAATCGGTTTCGATCAGCATGCGCTCCAGCGGAATGGCAGCGGCCACTTCACGCAGGGTGGTGGCATTCTTGAAGGTAACGATTCCGGAGAACGAAATATAAAACCCCTGCTCGATGGCGGCTTCGGCCACAGCCAGGCTTTCGGTAAAGCAGTGCATCACTCCGCCCGCCTCACCCGCCTGCTCCTCGCGCATGATGCGCAAGGTGTCCTCTGCTGCCGAGCGGGTATGGATCACCAGCGGTTTACGCGTGGCGCGCGCCGCGCGAATGTGGGTTCGAAAGCGTTCGCGCTGCCATTCGAGATCACCGGTCAGCCGGAAATAATCCAGACCGGTCTCGCCAATCGCCACCACCTTGGGGTGGTCAGCCAGCGCAACCAACTCAGCCACGGTGGGTTCGGTGCAATCTTCATGGTCGGGGTGTACCCCGACTGACGCGTAGACGTTTGGATAAGC
>JBKJIS010000257.1:0-5395 GCA_046598305.1 Thiobacillus sp. | reverse complement strand
TCTGTTTTTCTTTTTCGGGTTATTCGCCATATTGGTGAAGTCGAATCTGGAGATACCGCCGGCCATCGCCAAATTCCTGTCCCTGTATTTGCTGATGGCGATCGGCATCAAGGGCGGAGGCGCCATGAGAAAAAGCGGCTTCGGCCCCGAGGTGCTGTACGCCTTGTCGGCGGCACACCTGATGTCGGCGCTGGTTCCCCTCTACAGCTACTTCATTCTGCGCCGGAACAAGAAGGTGAGCGCTTTCGACGCCGCCGCCATCGCGGCCACCTACGGCTCGGTGAGCGCGGTCACCTTCATCGTCGCCAGCGGTTTCCTGAGCCGCCAGGGCATTGAGCCAGCCGGGTACATGACGGCGGCCATGGTCGTCATGGAATCGCCTGCCATCATCATGGCGGTGCTGTTGGCAACCATGATCCGCCTGCGCGAGAAACGGCTGGCCGGCAACGCCGCCGGCGCTGGGGAGACGAACGGTTCCGCGCTGCCGATGGGAAAGATCCTGCATGAGGCGTTCACCGACGGCGTGCACCTGCTGCTGCTGGGCAGCATGTTGATCGGCTACCTCGTCGGCACGGAGGGGGCAGCCCTCATGCAGCCGTTCACCGGCGATATTTTCAAGGGTATGCTCGCGTTTTTCATGCTCGAAATGGGCTTGATGGTGGGCCGACGGCTGCCGGAGATGCGTAAGGCGGGCGTGTTCCTGGTGGGGTTTGGGCTGCTTATGCCGATGGTGAACGCCACCGCCGCGATTCTCCTGGCAAAGCTGTTTGGGTTGTCCCAGGGCGACACCTTTATGCTCGCTGTGCTGTCCGCAAGCGCATCCTACATCGTGGTCCCGGCGGTGTGCCGGTACGCAATACCGGAAGCGAATCCGACTTTGTATTTCACCATGGCCCTGGCAGTCACTTTTCCGTTTAACCTCGTGGTCGGCATACCGTTGTACTTTGAAATGATCAATTATCTGGGGAGCTAGGCCATGCAAGCGATAAAGAAAGTTGAAATCATCATCGATTATCTGGAATTGCCGCGGCTGCTGGAGCTGATTCAAAAAGAGGGCATGGCCGTCGGTTACACCGTCATCAAGGAAGTTGTCGGCAGCGGCGGGCGCGGCGAGAGGACGGGGGACGGCTTCTCGGGTGAATTGACCAACAGCTATCTCTTGATTGCCTGTTCAGAGGACGAGGCGAATCGCATCGTGGAAATCGTGCGGCCGGTCCTCAAACGCTTCGGCGGCGTATGCCTGGTTTCGGATGCAATGTGGGTAAAGCACTAGCTCAGGCCGCACCTTCCCGCCCGGCTGAAAGAAGATGCGGCATGCCGCTTGCATCGATATTGCCAAGCCGCTCTCCCTCATTGAGCAGATAGTCCAGGAAGGTCCGGGCGACGATGGAAAGCTGTTTTCCCGTTGGGTACACGGCATACCAGTGGCGCTGGAGAGGGAATCCCTCCACGTCGAGAATATTGAATTCTCCCGATGCATTGTCCAGCACCAGGGTGTGCGCCGACAACACAGCTATTCCGAGCCCGGCAATGATCGCCTGCTTGATCGCTTCATTGTTACCCAGCTCCAGGCGGACACGAATCGGGATCCCATGTTGTTCGAACAGCCGTTCTGTCGCCATTCTTGTCCCCGACCCCGCTTCCCGTATGATGAAGTTTTCCTCAGCCAAGCGCTGGAGAGGGATTTTCTTTTTCCACGCGAGCGGATGGTTGCGGGGCGCCACCACCACCAAAGGGTTGGTTAGAAATGGCTGGTATTCAACGTCGAGATTTTCGGGGGGCTGTCCAAACACATAAAGATCGTCCAGATTTTCGCTGAGGCGCTCCAGTATTTTCTCCCGGTTCAATATCTGCATGGACACATCGATGCCGGGATAGCGGTGGCAGAAAGGCCCCAAAAAACGCGGCATGAAATACTTGGTGGTGCTGACCGTGGCAATACGCAAACTGCCCTTCTTGAGGCCTTGCATATCCGCGATGCTCATCTCGAATAGCGCGAGCTGCTCGAAGATATTCCGCGCTGTTTTGTAAAGCGCCTCGCCCGCCACGGTGAGAAAAATACGCTTGCCGATCTGCTCGAACAGAGGCATCCCTACGATATCCGTCAACTGCTTGATTTGCGCTGAAACAGTGGGCTGCGTCAGAAAAAGCTCCTCCGCCGCGCGGGTGAAGTTTTTGCGGCGCGCGATGGCTTCAAAAATTCTCAGTTGATGCAAGGTGGCGTGTCTCAAGGCGGTCCCGCTCCATGATTTCGCTATAGGGCAATACTATCAGGTGAAAGATGGCACCACCCACTGCGCGTTGCCGCTGGCAGCACGGCTGCGGCAAAGAATCGCTCCACCTCACGCGCCAGTAATCGGAACCGCCTTACCTTAACCGTTCCGTCAACGCCGGGGCATCATTCGCTAGATACGCCAACGAATCCGGATACCCAGCAAAAAGACTCAGGCAGTCAGGCTGTCCCTCACCCGCAGCAAACGAGCGCGCGCTTCGTTCGCAACGCCATGCACGGCGGTGTTGCTCACCAGCTTGACCATGATGCCGGGGTCGAGGAAGGACACGGTCACACCGCCATCCTCTTCTTCGCGGACCACCACGTTGCACGGCAGCAGCATGCCGATATCGGGTTCGGCCGAAATCGCCTGATGCGCAAGCGGTGGATTGCAGGCGCCGAGGATGCGGTAAGGGCGGCCGTCGATATCGAGCTTGGCTTTCATGGTGGCCTGCACGTCGATGTCGGTCAGCACGCCAAAGCCTTCGGCTTTAAGTGCGTTGGTCACTTTTTCAACAGCGTCGTTAAAAGGGCCGCTGATCTTTGCGTCGAATCCATATTCGCTCATAGGTTTACTCCTGATTGGGTGATTTCAATGACGGTATTTTACCCGCCCATTCTCCGCAGACGACAGAAATACCATCCAGTTTCAGGGCTCCAGCGATTGCTGCTCCATCTTCAACCAGAGCCGGTACACCGGGTCGGACCACAACGACTTGATGTACACCACCGTATCCTGCATCTCCTGCTCGGAAAGCTTGCCCTTCCAGGCAGGCATATTGCCCTCGCCACCCGGGCTGCCATCGCGAATAACTTCCATCAATACCTGGGTGGGGTGATGCCACGCGTGGGCACTGTCGTCCAGCGGCGGGGGCGGATACTTGCCGTCCGCCTCGCGAATGCGCCAGTCGCCGGGCTGGCCCTTGCCATTGGCACCATGACATTCCACACAGTTTTTCTCGAAAATGGCGCTTCCGCGCGCGATCTGTGCAGCGTCAAGTTTACGATCCAGCGGAGCAGCATCCGAAACGGCGCCATCATGCGAAAGCGCCCCCTGAGTTGCAACCGGTTCCGCAGTCTTGTCGCAAGCGCTCAACAACCCGGTCAGCAAAACAAGCGCCCATGGAGAAATCGTTTTATACATGGCTATCCTTTCGTGGCGCGGGCAATCCTCACGAGGATTACCCGCTTAAGCCTATTTGTCTGGAGCTGCCCTGGAGTCGGCGCGACACAAGTCAATTCCCTGCCGATCTGGATTTTAACGCACCCGACAACCAGACTCCATGACGCTATGAACCCATGCCCCGAACGTAAAAACGCCACCGTTGAGGTGGCGTTTTCAAAGGCGACCCCAACAATCAGTGTTGGGGCTTGGTCGGCTTGGCCGCTTTCGATGGGGGAATGATCGAGCTCACCGGGACAGCAACCTGCTTCGGTTTCTTGGGTTTCTTTACTTCCTTGTTTCCTCGTACCTGGCCTTTTGCCATGATCATGCTCCTTGCAACGACTCTAGAAGACTGAGTTTGCCGTCACGCGCAAACGCAGCACAAAATGATCATAGGCTGATGTGTGAGAATAGGGGCTTTATTTCATAACCAACTGAACATATTGCGTTTCTGTACGGATGCTGTAACGCTTAACCCGAATGCGATCGCGCACCTGGTCGAGCAGTTTTGGGGATAGGGCCGGAGGTATTGGCGATTTGCATTGTCGACTCCTATTAAAGACCAAATTCAATTAGAACAATAGCTTGCCTTGGATCAGCGTGATGGTGACTGATATGGTGCCCAACGAATAAGCTTAGATTGTGATGGCGAAGCGAGCCTCAATCTAAACCGGTTGTTGGACAAGCCCGGATTCGAAGCGCGATTCTCGCTATGGAAATATCTTTTGACCTTCACGGGTTAACAGTTGCGATGACCGCAAGCGTGCGGCACAAAACGTTAGCACTCAGGAGATGCACATGATGACAATCGCAGCACGAGTCCCCAAAATAGACTGGAGCCAAGGCTTCGACCGCCATTGGAACGGCGGGAATCCCGCGGTGACGCATGCATTTAATGCACTCTCGTTCCTTTTCCCGCAAGCGGAGCGGTTCTTCATCGATGTGGCACGTGAAGTGGTTGTGAGTGTAGACCTTGAATCCAATCCGGCGCTGGCCGAGAGAGTCAAGGGATTCATCGCGCAGGAATCGACGCATAGCCATCATCACAATCAATACAACGCAGTGCTGCGCACGCAAGGGTATGAGAACGTTGTGGAGTCTTTGGACGTCCGGCTACAAGGGTGCTTGCAACGGCATTTCTCGTCTCTGACGAAACTCGCCGTTGTCTGTGCGTATGAGCATTACACCGCCATCCTTGGCAATTACATTCTGTGTAATCCACAAGTGCTCAAGCCCGCACAGCCAGGCATGGCGCTGGTTTGGGGCTGGCACTGTGCTGAAGAAACGGAGCATAAATCCGTGTGCTTCGACTTGTATCAGGCCGCCGGTGGCGTGTGGCTGCGGCGCGTGATTATGTTTTTTCCGGTGACGGTGAACTTCACTCTAATGTTTGGGCGGCTGTATTTCAGCCTATTGCATCGCGACGGGTGTTTCAAGCCAGCTCGTTTCTTGGGCACTATCGCCCAAGCGCTGAAGTTCTTTCTTGGTCGGCATGGTGTTGGCTGGCATTTGATGGGTTATGGTCTTCGCTACCTCAGCCCGCGATTTCATCGTTGGAACCAGGATAATCGAGGCAAGCTAGATGGTTGGCTGTCAGCCAACCACGCCCATTTGCGCCAAGCGGGGAGCGCTAATATGGCGATCCAGGGGACGCCCGCAAGCGGGCGCCCCTGAACTTTGCGTTGGGCACACTAGGCGGCCGGTTCCAGTATTGACGTGAGTTCGCATTATTGCTAACCTTCATCCATGGCATTTTCTGTTGAATATTTCCATGCCCGAGTGCGGTCCGAGATCGAGTCTTGGCCCGTCGATGTTCTTGCGGACTCCGCGCGAATTGTCGAGTTGCTCGTCGAACATGGCCCCAACTTGAAACTGCCATATTCGCGAGCTTTCGGCGATGGCTTATTTGAGTTACGGCCTCGTGGCCAGTCGGGTTTGGTCGAGCGTTTTACTGCTTC
>JBKJIS010000113.1:0-3479 GCA_046598305.1 Thiobacillus sp. | reverse complement strand
TGTCAGGTAACATCGATCATGCCCATGAACGCCTCCTCACCTGATTCTTCTTCTTGGCCCCCAAAACTGCTGGGTAACTTCGCGATCGCATCCGCTTGAAGCATTACAGCTTGCAGACCGAGCAGGCGATTATGCAGTGGGCGAAACGATACATCATTTTCCATGGGAAACGTCACACAAATGGGTAGAGTAGAGAACAGGCTCTCGCCTGCCCTCCCTCATCAAACCGTGAAGATCGGGGTTGAGTACTGGGGTTGAGTACACCGCCCAAGGACACGCCTGTGCTAGACTTCAGCGCATATTTTGGCTCTATTTTTGGGACATTTCCATGTCTGGTAGCTCACTCGGCAAACTGTTTTGTGTCACCGTGTTTGGTGAATCGCACGGGCCCGCCATCGGCTGTGTGGTCGACGGCTGCCCGCCCGGGATGGGACTGGCCGAGGCTGACATTCAGCATGATCTCGATCGCCGCAAGCCCGGCACCTCGCGCCACGTGACTCAGCGCCGTGAATCAGACACAGTGGAAATCCTTTCCGGAACTTATGAGGGCAAAACCACCGGTACGCCGATTGGGCTGCTGATTCGCAACGAAGACCAGCGCAGCAAGGACTACGGCAACATCAGCGAGACCTTCCGCCCCGGCCACGCCGACTATACTTACACGCAAAAATTCGGCGCGCGCGATCCGCGCGGCGGCGGCCGCTCGTCGGCGCGGCTGACAGCCCCCATCGTCGGTGCCGGCGCCATCGCCAAAAAATGGCTGAATGAGCATTACGGCGTCGTCATCCGCGGCTACATGAGCGCGCTTGGCCCAGTCGATATTCCCTTTGAGTCATGGGAAGAGGTCAAAAACAACGCCTTTTTTGCACCGAGCGCTGCCATCGTCCCCGAGCTTGAGGAATACATGGATGCGCTGCGCAAGTCGGGTGATTCGGTCGGCGCGCGCGTTAGCGTGGTGGCAGATAATGTGCCGCCTGGCTGGGGCGAGCCGCTCTACGACAAGCTCGACGCCGACCTGGCACATGCGCTGATGGGACTGAACGCTGTCAAGGGCGTGGAGATTGGCGACGGCATGGAAGTCGCCCGCCAAAAGGGCACCGAGCACCGAGATGAAATCACCCCTGAAGGATTTTTGAGTAATCACGCCGGCGGTATTCTTGGCGGCATCTCGTCCGGTCAGGCCATCGTCGCGCACATCGCGATCAAACCCACCTCGTCGATTCGCTTGCCCGGCCGTTCAATCGACCTGCACGGTCAGCCGATTGAAGTCGTTACCCATGGCCGTCACGACCCCTGCGTCGGCATCCGCGCTACCCCGATTGCCGAGGCATTGATGGCCATCGTGCTGATGGATCATGCGCTGCGCTATCGCGCGCAGTGTGGCAACGTGGCGAGCGGGGTTCCGGTGGTGCCGGGCAAAACTGCCTGATTCCACACTACGTCGCTTTTGAAGATTTGGGTTTTCCCGGAACTGACGGTGACTACAATGATTTTGTTTTGGAATTGCGTAACGTGATCGATGGGCCTGGGGTCGTTCCGGAACCCGGAACTCTTGCCTTGATGGGTCTCGGATGGGCAGGGCTGGGTTACGCTCGCCGGCGCAAGAACGTGGTTTAAACTTCAGGCAAATCACGTTTTAACTCAGTAATCTGACCGATACCGCCTTTTGGGGTGGCATGGAATTTCCTGAACAAGGCATATTCCTCACCTCGTGGGCGTGTATTAGCGCAGATACTGGAGATCACTCCGCTCGTTTCTGAACCCGTATTCAGCCACCGGTCATCGACATAAATCGCAGGATTTTGTGCGGTGCTTCGTTGAATTCGTGGCGTTCGGGCTTGAGGTTGATGGCCTGGATGATCGCCGCTTCCAGCTCGGTATCGCTGCATCCGCCTCGCAGCATGGGGCGGAATTCAAACTTTTCGTCCTGCCCCAGGCACATATAGGCGGTGCCGTCGACGGCAATGCGGACGCGGTTGCAGGTTTCGCAGAAGTGCTGCGACACCGGGGTGATGAAGCCGACGTTGAAGCGGCCGTCTTTCGAGCCGAGATAGCGCGCGGGACCGGCGCCGGGGAGGGTGGTTTCTATCAGATCAAACTGGCTGCGCAAGCGCTCTTTGACCGGTTGCAAATCCATGTATTCGGCGTTGCGGCCGGTGTCGCCCATCGGCATGGCTTCAATCAGGCGCAGTACAAATCCGCGCTCCATGCAGAAGGCGACCATTTCGTCGATTTCGTCGTCGTTGGTGCCTGCGAGCGCCACCATGTTGAGCTTGATCGGGGCAAAGCCGACGTCTTGCGCTACGGCAAGTCCGTTCATCACTTTGGCGAGCACGTCACGGCCGTTGATTTTTTCCACGCGCGCTTGCTGAAGCGAATCGAGGCTGACGTTGAGGCGGGTGACACCCGCGTCCTTCAATGCCTGTGCGTGCTTGTCGAGCTGGGTGGCGTTGGTCGACATCGACAAATCGTCGATGCCTGGCAGGGCGCTGATGCGCCGTGCCAGGCCGGCAATGTCGCGCCGCAGCAGCGGTTCGCCGCCGGTTATGCGGATGCGGCTGACGCCCAGCCGGCCAAAGGCGCCGATCAGGCGTTCGATTTCGTCAAAGGTGAGCCAGTGTTCAGGTTCTTCAAAGCCCTTGAAGCCTTCGGGCATGCAGTAGCTGCAGCGCAGATCGCAGCGGTCCGTGACCGATAGTCGCACGTAGTCGATGCGGCGGTTGAATTGATCGATGAGCACAGGTGAAGTCATGGCGTGGGCAGCAGTTGGCAAGCAGGGGTTATATATGGAAAAATATAACCTATTAATCTCATCCCGGCTAGCCGGGCAGGCACCAGGCATGAAGATATTCGGCATTGCGGGGTTTAGCGGCAGCGGCAAGACTACGCTGATCGAGCGCGTCATTCCGCACCTCACCGCGCGCGGGCTCAAGGTAGCGGTAATCAAGCATACCCACCATGACTTCGATATGGACCACCCCGGCAAAGACAGCTGGCGCGCGCGCGAAGCCGGGGCGACGACGGTGCTGCTGTCATCCGACCACCGCACCGCCTTGTTGACCGAGCATCGCGATACGCCGCCGACGCTGAATGATCTGCTTGCGCAACTGCCGCCCTGCGATCTGGTGCTGGTTGAAGGCTACAAACGCGAAGCCATCCTCAAGCTCGAAGTGCATCGTGCCGAAACCGAACAACCCTGGCTGTTTCCCGACGACCCGCATATTCTGGCGGTGGCATCTGACGTTGCCCCCCCCAACGCTTTCCCGCGCATCGACATCGATGCGATTCCACTCATCACCGACTTTATTGTGAACCATGCTCTCAGCGACCCAACTGCTTGAAAATCTGATCGACCGTGCACGTGGCGCGTCCGAAACCGAAACCGTGGCCATCTCCGCTGCGCTCGGGCGTGTGCTTGCCGCGCCGCAAACCTCTTCGATTACCGTGCCGCCGCTGGATAACAGCGCGATGGACGGCTA
>JBKJIS010000219.1:0-5492 GCA_046598305.1 Thiobacillus sp. | reverse complement strand
GTCCATTGGCCACATCTGTGACGTGAGCGGGGTTTTGCACTGCAGAGAGCAAGCGGTCGAATTCATACGTCATCTTGTGCAGTCCCCCAAGTCTTGATCAGATGCGCTTGAACTGGTCAAATGCCGGATGCGTTGGCGCAACTGGTCGAGTGTCTCGCCCGAAGGCAGTTCAACCGCTTCATATACATTGCTCCTTTTTTCAGTTTCCGGCCCATCAAATGGGATACACGCCGCTTCGAACAACTCCCAGCAGTTCCGGAATGCATAAGTCATAGCGCATGATTTGTCCACCGTTCACCTGGAAAAGAACAGCGGCGGTTACGTTCTCTTTTCGCCCCTGCGCCAGAAGCACGCAATCACGTTCAGCGAAGCCTTGGGTCGTCTTCCCCAGCTCCGCCAAGACCTTTGTATCTGGATCGTTGAGCGCGTGAGCTTTGACTATTCGCATTTTCCCAATCAGATAATCAGAGATGGCGTCCCCACCTACCAGTTCTTCGAATACCCATTGGGAAGCATAACGACTGTCAGGCTCTAGCAATTCGATAAATTCACTCGGATCGAGGCGGTTCCAGGCCCGCGCATACGCCGTCGCAGCCATGGCTTCAGTCAGTTGATTCATAAGACCAAGACCCTTCCTGATCTGTCTTCAGATTGCCAATAGACATAGAAATCCACCCATCCACAGCGCCTGGCACCAGTCTGGATCCTCAACCCCAAGCGGGGAAACCCGCCGTGAGAATCGCTCGTCTCGTTGCAGCGGACATCCTGACCCCATGCACCTCGTAAAGCAACTCATGCCCTTTGTCGGGCACAAATGCCCTGGCATCTTCCAGCGTCGGCGCGCGTCCCAACAACTCGCGCTCTGGCGAGTAAACCTCGTACCCGCTTTCTGTCTGCATGATGCTGTAATTAGTCGGCACAAACACCCCAAGCGTTTCGCATTTTCCGCCGTATGACTTCATCATCCGGTTGACCTCGCGCGGCAAGATTCGGTCATACAACTCGGTCAGCCCCGTTGCACCCAGTCCCTTGTAGCGAAAAGCCTGATGTGCACCCCGCGTCCATGCCACCGCATCAAGCCCTTGGTGCGCCGCGTGAAGCAATACCAGCTTCATCGCCAATGCTGGCCACTCTTTCAAGAACGGCGGCCGCCCGTCATCGCCCGGCTCCATGTCACCAAAGCTAATTGCCCGGCGCGCGTCTTGTGCCCAGTCGCTTTGAACCTCCTGCAACATCAGGACCCGCTCGCCATCAGCCCCGTCGCGCAGATCACAGCGAACATGCGCCAGTACGTTGCGGACATCGAAATGACTTAAAAAGAAACTTGCGGGGTAATACGGCAGGGTAATCAGCCACTCCCGGTATCCCTCACCCCCAGTCCATGCATAAGCGCCAAAACGTCCCAGAGAAACGCGCTTCGGGAAGTGCTGTTTGGCATGGCTGGCGGCCAGTGAAGCCGCAGCCTCAACCGTCTGAAAAGCAGATTGCTTCGAGGCATTGCGAAGCATCTTTCCGCCGAAAGTCACCGCCTGCCAGTTGTGCTCCGGACCCCATAGTGTTTGGTGCTCGACTTGCTCGATCCGATAGCCGAGAACCGGGTCGAATCTGGACACTGCACGAGGTAGACCCGCTAGGGCTTTGGGTAGGTTCTTTATGCGCGTCAGTTTCCTGCTGGGAGGTTTGGCAAAACGCAACTGCCGATGTGCGTCGTTCACTACCGGTATCACCGAAAGCCGCAACTCTTTGAAATTGCACAGGTTGGCAAGTTCAGCAGCAGCGGCCTGATTGCCAGTGTCATTCAGCGCGGCCAACTGGGGCATCAAATTTGATCGTTCAAGTTCATCTGCACGTAGGCCCTTCCTTTGAAAATTATCAATGGTTTTGCGCCATTGCTCTGCTGCAGATTTTGAATTACCCATGCTCTGCAACCGGCGTTGCAGAGTGCTGAAGAGGTGCGGGACGCCAAAGGAATCATCCTTTCGCGCAGGCGGCAAGAACGGAGTGTGCAGGTTACGCAGGGCACGCCGCATCGAACACTGATCAACATGTTCTGCTACCGCGCGGACAAAAGCCACTGCGTCATGTGCCTGGGTAAGTCCAAGCAGCTCGGACAGGTCTTCCACATTGGTATCTTCAGGAAGCCTGCCAGCTTTCAGTTCGGCGAGCGTAAAGCCTGCCAGCGTATAACCGTCGCTCGTAAACCAAACAACGTCGATAAACACTGCCGCATCATTCGGTTCACGTAACGAACTGACGGCCTGGATGAAAACATTGATCTGCCCCAGCTCCGTGTGCTCCCACAGGCGGCACGCGGAAAGCCCGTAGCCGCTTTCCGCAAGACTTAACTCCAACGTGTCCGGGCCGAGTGTCATGTGGGCTCAGCTTTCAAGACAGGGTAATCACGCATCTCACGTTTGCTTTGCAGTTGGAGCTTCATATGGCGCCGCGCCCGGTTCACCCACAATAACCACCTGTTCACCCCCAACGGCGTTACGCCCGTGAATCATCACGCAGCGCCCATGCGCCACCGCACGCTCAAAGCAATGAATATCAATGACCCGATGCACTGACTGCTTGCAGCTGTCGCAGTAACGCACGTCGTCATGACCGGATATTTGCAATTCATCCCATTGCTTTTGACATTGGTAAACCCGCACGGTAGCGCCATCGTGGGCACTGTTCAGAAAAACATTGGTTGCCTTCGTCCCGGTCATTTCGACACCCTCCAATAGTGCACAACGCTGGCACCCTCGCAGCCAGCTGTATGCAGGAGAATACTCTTCTCTTTAGGAAGCTATACGCCCCCGCTGGAAACGCGGTGACTAGTGGAAGTCACAGCACCACATCGCGCGTCGAAGGTTTGTCTTTGGCCGCCGCCTTAGCGGTAGCTGAGCAAGCCCCTGCGCAGCACTGTCTATATAACAAATCGGCCTATAGCCCTCGTATTCATTGTGCAAGCAGCTATCAAGTAGATAGCGTCTTGCGAGTCTTCGTCGTCAAAAATGGAGAGCAGTCCCGCTCCCTGTCCGCCGCTTCACACCCACATTGCCAAGCAAGCAAGGAAAATCCCTGTGTAATTCCTGTGTAATCGGGCAGAGAAAATTACACAGAACGCGGGAACCGCATGGAATGTCAAAATTCATCGGAATGGAAAAAATGCAGGAAAATCAGTGACTTAGGAAGTTTTTGGAACCGGCTAGATTTCTTTGGATAGGTTGGCTCGAAGACTGTTAATCCGTAGGTCCCTGGTTCGAGCCCAGGTTGGGGAGCCACCGAAAAGCCTTATCGGCACTAGCCCCGCAGCTACTTAATTGATAGCACGGGGCTTTTTAGTTGGTGTTGTAAATTCACCTTGTAGGCAATCTGTAGGCAACTTGCCCGAATCCAGCGCTTGAATCAGCCAAAAGAAAACCGATACACGGGGTTCTTTCAAGGCAGGAGCGCCGGCTCGCAGCCGATCATCAACTACGTTGGCTGGGGCATCTGGCGGGCTCTAAGAGCTTAGGAGCCTGTCGGGCTTGGGGCGTCGAAAGCGAAAATTGGCCCCAGCGAGGACAGTTTTTGCTGGATTTGCCGGCCCACGGCCCGGCTATGGGACAAAAAGACGGTGAAAAATGGACCGCTGCGGTCGATTTGCAGCCGACGACTCCCAAGCCCGGCAGGCATCCTAGATGCTCGGCATCAGCTGATTGACTGCTATCAAATTACGACAGCACCGCTTCATAGCCTCTTTCTCATGATTGCAAGGTAGAAACCCTTCACATAATTTTCAACGCGGGCCGCTTCTTCATAGCCTTGCTTGACGTAGAAATCAGGTGCCTGCCACTCGAACGTTTCCAGGCCCGCGTTTTCTGCTCCCATTTCTTTTGCGGTCGTCTCAGCTTGACGGAGCAGTCGGGCACCCAGCCCCTTGCCGCGAGCGCTTTCCTCGACCCACAAGACTTCGACGCGAAGCCAATAAAGGAAGACGATCGCCCGCAAGCCACCGACAAGATTGCCTTCTGCATCCTTGGCGTTCAGCCAAATGGGTTTGGTTTCGGGGTATTCGCCAACAACGCCGTAGTTGAATTCACGCAGGCGGCGGCCGAGCGCCCCTGATCTGACTTCTTCTTCGGTGGCGGTTGAGATGGTGGGGATCGTCACGTAGAGGCTAACGTCAAATTCAGCGGTGCACAGTACCGTCGCGCGTTCGCCGCAACGACAAATTGGAGGCCGATGCTTCCAGCCGCTCAGCAAGCCATACCTTGATTACAGACTGCCGCGTCACTCCAAGTTTGCTGGCTTCCCTATCCAGAGAATCGACCATCCAGGTCGGAAAATCGACATTCACACGCTTTTGCTCCTGCAAAACACGCCTGACTTTGGACAAATCCAATGAAGCGGTGAGGTCGGTAACCTCATCAAAACGTTGGTCAAAATCTTTAGCTTTCATACAGTGCCACCTCTTCTGCGCGTGAGCGCCGGACGGATATCAATCGAATGGTTGTGCCCCGATACGTTATGACGGCTGACCAATGCTTCCCATCAATAACGCCAATCACCAGATAGCGCGGCTCATCTTCCGTTTTTGCAGCCACCTCCAGCAGCATAGGATCACTCCAAAGAAGCTGCGCCTCTACAAAATCAATGCTGTGCTTTGCGCTGTTGGATTTACTTTTGGCAGCGTCAAATTCAAAAACAGGCATAGTATAAAAAGTATACCTTAATTGGTGTCATTCTGTCTGCTTAGCTGCGGTCTTGGTAATGAATCTTTATCTGTCGCACGACAAAAGGCGGGCTAAAGCAGGCCGTTCCCACGCGCGAGCAAGAAAATCTTTAACTACCTATAATTTCAGTAATTCCTGAAAATTCAGTAAATCAAATCATGACCCTCGCCCCCCTGACCCAGCGTTTTGTCCTGCATTTCGGCGAAATGGGCAGCCGCTGGGGCATCAACCGCACTGTGGGGCAAATTTATGCGCTGCTGTACGTCTCGCCGCGTGCGCTCAATGCCGATGAGATTGGTGAGGCACTGGCTTTTTCGCGCTCCAATGTCAGTATGGGCTTGAAAGAACTGCAGTCGTGGAACCTGGTGCGCTTGCAGCACCTGCCCAATGACCGGCGCGAGTACTTCCAGGCACCGGAAGATGTCTGGGCCATCTTCCGCACGCTCGCTGAAGAGCGGCGCAAGCGTGAGATCGACCCCACGCTGTCGATGTTGCGCGACGCGCTGATGGAGCAGCCATCTACCGGCGATGACATCCACGCCCAGGCGCGCATGAAGCAGATGCATGATTTGATTGAGCTGATGACCGGCTGGTTGGCTGATGTGCAGAAAATGGACTCGGCGACCTTGATCAAACTCATGAAGATGGGCGCCAAGGTGCAGAAGTTGCTGGAAGTGGCCGGCAACGTCAAAGCTGGCTTGACAGGTCGCGCCGCAGCAACGAAGCTGGCAGCGCCCCCGGCTGATATTTCCGCAGATGTTTCCGTAAAAACCAACCGGAGTTGAC
>JBKJIS010000267.1:0-5901 GCA_046598305.1 Thiobacillus sp. | reverse complement strand
ATGAAGCGGCGTCTTTTTCCGCATGGCTGCGTTGCTCGTCGTTGCCATAGAGCCAGCTATGTCGCCTCCTCGCGCCTTGCCACGCGAAAAAATCCATCCGTTTCATTTTGTTCCCCTATTTCTGATTCACGACACTAGCGGTACCGGAGAAAAGGGGGAATTCCCCCTTTTTTTCTGCGCCACGCAGGGTATTACCGGCCTGCCGGATAAACTGAATAATGAAAAAGACCCTCCCGATCCTGATGGCAGTGCTGCTGGTTCTGGTCGCGGCCGCCACTTACTGGACCGGACAGCGGCAGGCCCCGGCCTCCGGCGCGCCTGAAACCCTGTCGTCGCCCGCCAGCAAAGCGGCGTCTAAGCAGGCCTACGTCTGCCCGATGCACCCGCACATCGTTCAGGGTGCACCCGGCACTTGCCCGATTTGCGGCATGGACCTGACCGCGCTGAAAGAAGCCGGGCAAGCCGGCGCCAGTCAGGTCCACATCGACTCCGCGACCCAGCAGAAACTCGGCGTGCGGCTTGCCCGCGCGGAGCTGGCCACGCTGACCCACGATATCGCCACCTACGGCACGCTGGTGTCCGATGAAGGTGCGGTGCAGCGCATCACCCCCAATATCGGCGGTGTGCTGACGCGCCTGTATGTCAACCGGCCCGGCCAGCGGGTGGCGCGTGGCGGGGTGCTGTACGAATTGTCGTCGCAGGAGGCGCTGGACCTCCAATACGAGTACATCGATATCCTGCGGCGCGGCATTCCTGCGACGCAGATGGCCGAGGCGCGGCGGGCGCAGAATCGCATCCTCATCGACCAGGCGCGCGAGCAGGGCGAAGCGGAGCGTGCACAGGCCGAACGCAGCGTGCGCCAAAGCGAGGAACAGCTGCTGTCCATCCTGCAGCCGATGAAGCGCGACCGCGCGCGCGTCGGACTGCAACTCGGCCAGATCGGCTTCAGCGCCGCCATGCTCAAGCGGATCGCACAATCCGGCGAAGCGATGGCGCTGATCCCGATGCGCGCACGGCAGGATTGCGTGGTTCAGGCGGTGCTGGCGCAGCCGGGGATGCGCATCGAAGCCATGAGCGAAATCCTGCGCTGCGTCGATCCGTCGCGCACGCAGCTCGAAGTGGTGCTGTATCCCGACCAGATCGCCTGGGTCAGCGAAGGCGATGCCGTCAGCGTTGAGTTCGAGGCGGGCCGCACCCTACGCACCCGAATGAGCGAGCTGCATCCGCTGCTCGACGAATCCGGCCGTACCCTGCGCGCGCGCATCCCGCTGGCGCCTGGGCATGGCGCCCTGCTCGGCGGGTATGCGCGGGTCACGCTCCACACCGCGCCGCGCCGCGTGCTCTCAGTGCCGAAAAGTGCGCTGATGCGCAGCGGGCGCGGCGATTACGTGATGCGCGCGCTCGACCACGGGCACTTCATGCCGGTGAAAGTGCTCACCGGCATCGAGACCGACGAGCGGGTCGCGATCCGCGAGGGTCTCGAGGCCGGCGACCAGGTGGCGGTCAACGGCCATTTCCTGATTGACGCCGCAGCCTCCCTCGCCGACGCCGCGCAGCGCATGCGTGCCGGCAAAGCCGCCGCGCCTTGAACCTCCCGCGATGATCGTCCGCCTGATCGAGTGGTCGCTCCGCAACCGTTTTCTGGTGCTGCTGGCCTGTATCGCGATGGCAGTCTGGGGCGTGTTCGCCGCGCGCGGCATGGCGCTCGACGCGATTCCCGACCTGTCCGACGTCCAGGTCATCATCAAGACGCCGTTTCCGGGCCAGTCGCCGCAAACGGTGGAAGACCAGATCGGCTATCCGCTCACCCGCGCCCTGCTGGCCGTGCCGAAATCGACCGCAGTACGCGGGGTGTCGATGTACGGCGAATCCTTCATTTACGTCATTTTCGAGGACGGCACCGATCCCTACTGGGCGCGCAGCCGGGTGCAGGAATATCTGGCCCAGGCGCAGGCGCAATTGCCCGAAGGCGTGCGGCCGAGCTTGGGGCCTGATGCCACCGGGGTCGGCTGGGTGTTCCAGTACGCGCTGGTCGACCGCAACAACCGCCATGACCCTGACCAGTTGCGCGCAGTGCAGGATTTTTTTCTGAAGGTCGAACTGCAAGGCGTGCCCGGCGTGGCCGAGGTGGCGAGCGTCGGCGGTGCGGCGCGGCAGTTCCAGATCGAGGTCGATCCCAACCGGCTGGCGCGCCACGGGCTGAGTCTGCGTCAGGTCGAGGAAGCGGTGCGTGCGAGCAACGGCGAGGTGGGCGGGGCGACGCTGGAAATGGGCCACGCCGAATACATGGTGCGGATGCGCGGCACCCTCAAATCGCTCGGCGATTTCGCCACGATTCCGCTCGGCGTCGACAGCAGGGGGGTGCCGCTGCGGCTCGGCGACGTCGCCCATATCCAGATCGGCCCGGAGGCCCGCAGCGGCGTCACCGACCTCGACGGCGAGGGCGAGGTGACGGGCGGCATCGTGGTCATGCGTCACGGCGGCAATGCGCTGGAAACCATCAAGCGGGTGAAGGCGCGGCTGGCGGAGCTGAAAAAAGGCCTGCCTGCCGGCGTCGAACTGGTCGTCACTTACGACCGTTCCGGGCTGATCGAAGACGCCATCGACACCCTGAGCCGCAAGCTGATCGAGGAATCCATCGTTGTCGCCCTCGTGTGCCTGCTGTTCCTGTTTCACCTGCGTTCCTCGCTGGTTGCCGTGGTGACCCTGCCGCTCGGTATTCTCGCTGCCTTTGTCGTGATGAAATCGCAGGGCGTGAGCGCCAATATCATGTCGCTGGGCGGCATCGCAATCGCCATCGGCGCCATGGTCGATGCCGCCATCGTCATGATCGAAAACATGCACAAGCATCTCGAGCGCGCCGGCGATGCGCCCGATTATTGGGCGGTCGCGCGCGACAGTGCGGTCGAGGTCGGCCCCGCGCTGTTTTTCTCGCTGCTCATCATCACCGTTTCCTTCCTGCCCGTGCTCACCCTCACCGGGCAGGAAGGCAAGCTGTTCGCGCCGCTGGCCTACACCAAAACCTATGCCATGGCGGCCAGTGCGGCGCTGGCGGTGACGCTGACTCCGATCCTGATGGGCTATCTGATCCGCGGACGGATCACCGCCGAAACCCGCAACCCGGCCAACCGTCTGCTGCAGCATGCCTACCGTCCGCTGCTGATGCTGGCGTTGCGGCACCCGCGCGGCACCGTGCTAGCCGCCGTGCTGGCGCTGGCCAGCATCGCCTGGCCGGCAAGCCAGCTCGGCAGCGAATTCATGCCGCCGCTATACGAAGGCGATCTGCTGTACATGCCGACGACATTGCCGGGCCTGTCGATCGACGAAGCCGCCCGCATCCTGCAGACCACTGACCGGCTGATCGCCGACATGCCGCAGGTCGAGCGCGTGTTCGGCAAGGCCGGGCGCGCCGGGACGGCGACCGACCCGGCGCCGCTGTCGATGCTGGAAACCACGATCCTGCTGAAGCCGCGCGCGCAGTGGCCGCCCGGCGAAAGCATCGAGGACTTCATCCGCAAGCTCGACGCGACAGTCAGCCTGCCGGGCCTGACCAACGCCTGGGGCTATCCGATTCGCACCCGCATCGAAATGCTGTCGACCGGCATCCGCACCCCGGTCGGCGCGCGGATCACCGGCCCCGACCTCGACGGCATCGTCGAGGTCGCGCAGGCCGTCGAAGCCGCAGTCAGGACAGTGCCGGGGACGCGTTCGGCGTTTGCCGAGCGCGCCACGCGCGGGCGCTATATCGACATCGAAATCGACCGGGTGCAGGCGGCGCGCTATGGCGTCAGCGTCGCCGACGTGGCGCATCTGGTGCGGGTGGCGATCGGTGGCGAGAACATCGCCACCGTGGTCGACGGCCGCGAGCGTTTTGCGGTCAACCTGCGCTACCCGCGCGGCTACCGCGATTCGCTTGACGCGCTGGCCGCGAGCCGGGTCACCCCTGCATCCGGCGCCCACGTTCCGCTCGGCGAAATCGCGCGCCTGCGCATCGTCGACGGTCCGGCCGAAATCAAGAGCGAAAACGGCCGTCTGACCGGCTATGTCTTCGTCGATCTCGAGCGCAGCGATCTCGGCGGCTATGTCGCCGCGGCGAAGGCGGCGGTCGCCCAGTCCGTCACACTGCCGCCCGGCTATGCCGTCGAGTGGACCGGCCAGTACGCGCACCTGCAACACGCCCGGGAGCGCTTGATGTGGGTGGTGCCGCTGACCCTGCTGCTGGTGTTCGTCCTGCTTTACCTGCACTTCCGCAATCCCGCCAAGGTCGCGCTGGTGCTGGGCTGCCTTCCCCTGTCGCTGGTGGGCGGCTTCTGGATGATTTACGCGCTGGACTATCAGCTTTCGGTGGCGGTTGCGGTCGGCTTCATCGCGCTCGCTGGGGTGGCCGCGGAATTCGGCATCGTCATGCTGCTGTATCTCGACAACGCCATCGACCAGTTTCGCCGGAGCGGACGCCTCAACACCCGCGACGACCTGCATCAGGCCATAGTCGAAGGCGCGCTGCTGCGCATCCGTCCCAAAGTCATGACGGTGCTGGTGATCGTGCTCGGCCTGCTGCCCATCCTGTTCAGCCAGGGCATCGGCGCCGACGTAATGAAGCCAATTGCCGCGCCACTGGTGGGGGGCATGGTGTCGGCCGCCTTCCTGTCACTGATCCTGATTCCAGTGGTCTACGCCTACTGGCTCGGCAAACGCCTGCCGCAAGAAAGCTGAAGCGGCAGTCATTTTTCGGCCGTGCCTCCGCTTGAAAATGCGGAAGACAATCCCGAATAATCAGTTGTTTAAATCCTAAAATAATATCAGGGCTTGTTTTAATTTCCGGGGAGGGGGCGTTCCGATGAAACATCTGTTCCGGATGTCGTTTGAAGACAATTCCCCTGCTCAGACAACCACGCCCGCCATCCGCCGTATTCCGTAATATCCTTCGCATCGGCCACGCCAATGCCTTCGCAGATAAACCCGTTCACGCTTGATCCGTCTGCCAGTTCCAGCTTGCCGATGCCGAGCGGTGCGGGGATGCCGGCAACAAAGGAGCCAAACTGGCTGACAGGCATTTCCCAGACTTCGCAGACGATGGCGGCGCCGCAGCTTTCCACCTTGATCAAACCAGGGCGCTTGCCGTCGGGCAGAGCATAGAAGCGGTAGGACGGTGCGGTCTGCGTCGAGGCAACCAGGCGCGCATGGCGTTCGGTGAGTTGATGGTTGAGTGGCAAGCCGCTCAAATGGGCACCAACGACCGCAACCTGAACCTGGCCACTGGAGAGCAGGTTCAAGGGTTTGGATTGAGGAAGTGGGGTTTCCGTGGCGCCGAGCCTGCCGCCGAGTTCCTGCTGCATTTTGGAAGCCAGATGCAGCAGCGGGCCGTCCTGATGCAAGGGGGCGATCAAGGTGACGCCAAACGGCAGGCCGTCGTTCTGGAACCCAGCCGGCACCGCGGTGCTGGCAAGGTCGAGCAAGTTCATGAAGTTGGTGTAGTAACCCAGATTGGAATTGAGGCGAATGGGATCAGCCTGCACCGCCTCGATTCGATAAATCGTGCCGGACGTGGGGGTGAGCATCACGTCGATGTCGGCCCACACCGCATCGCAAATTCGTTTGGCTGCGCGCAGTTTATACAGATGATCGAACGTGTCGGCGGCACTGATAGTGCGGCCGCCGCCAATGATCTCGCGCACCGGCGGAAAAATCTTGTCGGCCTGTGTATCGAAAAAATCGCGGATGGCAAGGTAACGTTCGGCCACCCAGGGGCCACCATAAAGCAGGCGTGCAGCTTCAAGGAAGGGTGTCAAGTCGATCTCGACCGCCGTGCCGCCGAGCGCCTGCATACGCTGCACGGCTTCGACAAACAGACGCTCCGCCTCGACATTGCCAAAGAATTCGAGATCCTTTGCCATCGGCACG
>JBKJIS010000233.1:0-17105 GCA_046598305.1 Thiobacillus sp. | reverse complement strand
CAAGGGTGAACAGGGTACGGCGATTTTCCGCCTGCAGGAGCACACCGACCGGCTGTTTCGCTCGGCCCATATCCTCGGGATGAAGCTGCCATTCGATAAAGAAACAATTTACGAAGCGCAGCGCACCGTGGTGCGCGAAAACAATCTCGAATCAAGCTATCTGCGTCCGAAGGCATTTTTCGGCTCTGAAGCGATGGGCATCTCAGCCAAGAATCTGTCGGTGCACTTGATCGTCGCCGCCTGGCCGTGGGGCACCTACCTGGGGCAGGAAGCGCTGGACCGCGGCATTCGCGTCAAGACCAGTTCATTTTCGCGCCACCATGTGAACATCACCATGTGCAAGGCCAAGGCCAACGGCAACTACATGAACTCCATACTCGCGCACAAGGAAGCCGAGACGGACGGCTACGACGAGGCGCTGCTGCTGGATGTGGACGGCTTCGTCGCCGAGGGTTCGGGCGAAAACGTTTTCATCATCCGTAACGGCAAGCTCTACACGCCCGACCTGACCTCTGCGCTGGAAGGCATCACCCGCGACACGATTATTCAACTGGCGGCCGAAATCGGCCTGCCGCTGGTCGAAAAGCGCATCACCCGCGACGAAGTATATTCGGCTGACGAAGCGTTCTTCACCGGCACCGCAGCTGAAGTCACACCGATCCGCGAACTCGATAACCGGGCGATTGGCGAAGGCACACGCGGTCCGCTCACCACCCGGCTGCAGGCAATGTATTTTGATTGCGTGCACGGCCGTGCTGCTGGCCACCTCGACTGGCTCACCCCCGTCAAATAAACGGGCACCCCATGAGCGAATTATCCGACAACACCCAGCGCGTCATCGAGGTCACCGAAGCCGATTTACCCCTTCATTGCCCGATGCCGCAGCATGCAGACTGGAATGCACATCCTCGCGTGTATTTGCCAATCGAATCACGCGGTGATGCGCTTTGTCCTTACTGCGGCACGCTCTATCGCCTGAAAGGCAAACCCAGCGGGCGCTCACATTAGGCGCAACGCCTCTTCCATCCAATTGACACCGCGATAGCTGCAATCGTGTTAACACCACGGTTGCAGCTGTTTGTCTAAATAAAGCACATTCAACGGGTGCTTGTCACCGGGTAGACATCGGCACGTTCTTGGCAAGGCTGTCGATTTTCCAACAGTAATCAAGATGCATCACTGCCCTCACTTCATCCTTACTCCCCCCAGCTTGGCGCTCTGCCGATTCAAAGACTGGAACAGAACTTGCTGATCATTGAGTCAAGCCCTGTTCTACTCTGGAGTCGTCATGTATCTACCCAATCTACGCAACGCATTCTCACTCCTGTTTCTGCTTGGACTGACAGCCCCAACCCATGCACTGCCACTCACGCCGCAATATGCGGGCATTTATGAAAATGGCGATGGTGTGAACAGCCGATGGGTACAGGTCACCGATGACTGGCGCGGCAATATTTATGGCGATCAAACCTGGGGCACCGGCATCTGGGGGCTCAGCGATCACACTCAGGTCATGAGCTTGGCTGATAGCAATCCTTTCGTCGCTCAGACCGCCACGACGCGGGTCAATCAAATCAATTTTTCCGACCAGCGCTTCATCAATGAGTGGGGCAATTCGTGGAGCACGCCGTTACTCGCGCCCATTTTCAACAACACACCAGGGGAGAGTCAGGACAACTGGGCCTCCAGTTTCTGGGGGTATATCGCCATCACCACAGCCGGCCCATACAACTTCGGCGTGCTGTACGACGATGGCTTTCGCTTCAACCTGTTTGGCGCAGGCAGCAGTACACAAAGCATCCTGCGCGATGGCCTCAACCCGCGAGAGCGCCTGGGGTTTGCAGATGCCCTGATGTTATCAACCGGGCTGTATGGATTCCGGCTGGATGCTTATGAGCGGCTTGAGGCCGGTGCTGTGCAACTCGCGTGGTCAACGCCAGAAACGAGTGACTGGGCACTGGTGCCTCAGGCCCATTTGTTCGCCAACCCTATTCCGGAGCCTTCAGTACCCGTGCTGATGCTGGCAGGCTTGATTGCCATCGGCCTGAGTCGTCGCGTCCTGAGCTAAACCATGCCCTTCCAACGCCCAGCCTTGACCGGACCGCACCATGTTGTCTGGCATATCATCCTTGTTGTGCTTGGCTGGTGCCTTTTTGGTGGGCTCTGGTGGATCGTCCTGCGGCAAACATCAAACTCGCTTTCCAGCATCATCTGGCTATTTGCTGGTGCACTGACACTTCTGCCTGTCATTACGTTTTTTTGGGTCCTGCATAACCGTGGGATCTACGCACACAAAGGACCACGGCGACACGTTCAGGTCGTTGAAACGCACTATGAGCAAGACTGGATGGGGCGTGTAATACAGGCCAATTTCGATCAATTGAAGCAGGCACGCAACATCATCATTCTGAGCACCAGCGAAGAAAAATGTTTTCATGCCCAGCATGAATCATCACCGCACCTGCAGCGCTACGCATCATGACCCTTATTGGTTTTCTGGCCGCGATCCAGCACAGCTGGGCATACTGGATAGCGATCATTTTTTTTGCGGCATACCCGATCGTCACCAGCGTGATGTGGATCACCACTTCGCTGTTTTTCCGCAACCGCTGGGAAAAAAATGAAGCCCCGGTCGCGCTTACCCACTACCCCAGCGTTTCGATACTGATCCCGGCCCATAACGAAGAACGGGTCATTGCCCACGCGCTGGCCGCAGTGATAGCCATCGACTATCCCCATTTTGAAATCGTGGTGGTCGACGATGGCTCTACCGACAACACCCGCAGCGTCGTTGAGCAATACGTCCAGACGGGACAGGTACGGCTGATCGCCAAACAGCAAAACGAAGGCAAAGCAATGGCCCTGAATGATGCCCTGCCGTGTCTGAATGGAGAGATCGTGCTCATCATGGATGCCGATGCCGAGCCGGCACCTGACATTCTCCTACACATGCTGCCGCACTTCGATCATGCGCGGGTCGCTGCGGTCACCGGCAACCCGCGCGTCAAAAATGTGGATACCTTTCTGGCCCGGCTGCAGTTGATCGAATTCAGCTCCATCGTCAGCTTGCTGCGTCGCTCACAACGCATCTGGGGGCGCATCATGACGGTATCCGGCGTGGTGGCCGCTTTCCGCAAATCGGCTTTGCTCGACGTGGGTGGCTTTTCACCGGAAATGCCGACCGAAGACATCGAACTCACCTGGAAGCTGCAACGGCGTTTCTGGGATATTCGCTATGAACCGCGCGCACTGGTATGGATGACCGTGCCCTCCACCCTTTCCGCTCTGTTCAGTCAGCGCCGCCGCTGGTCTCGCGGCCTGATGCAGGTGCTGCACAAGCATCGCGACGTGATCCTGCACTGGAAATACCGCCGCATGTGGCCGATCTATATCGAATCGTCACTGTCCATTCTGTGGGCGGCCTGCTTCGTCGTGCTCACCAGCTTATGGACCGTGTCGTATGCTGCGGGCTATCCGCCCATAGGCGCACACCCTTTCCCCAACCTGTGGGGCATGGTGATCGCCACGCTGGCCATGCTGCAATTGCTTACCGGCACCCTGATGGATCGCCGCTACGATCCCGATACGCTGAAATATTATCCATATGCCGTGTACTACCCCATTGTGTATTGGATGCTTCTGGCATGGGCCAGCTTCATCTCACTGCTCTGGCTGTTCCGGCGGCCCTCGCGTCAGTCAATTCGCTGGCAAACCGTGCGTAAAGATTTCGCCCAGGAAATCGCATCATGATTAAACGGCTGCTCTTGATCGCCGGCCTCGGCCTCAATATTTCTGCCTTGGGCGCTGACCTGAATCAAGCGCGCGCACTGGTCGACCAGCAGCATTATGCCGAGGCCAACGCCGTGTACGATGCGCTGTTGACCGAGCAACCCGGCCAGGCCGATTTAATGATAGAAGCCGCGCGCGTACGTGCGTGGGCAGACCAGCATCAGCCCGCTGCATCCCTTTATCAGCAGGTGCTCGCAACTGCACCACAGCGACGATATGACGTGCTGTTGTCCCTGGCATGGCAGCTCGCCTGGGGTGGCCGTCATGCCGAAGCGATTCCTCTGTTCCAGGAAGTATCACAACAAGTGCCGGCACAGAATACCGAAGCCCTGCTCGGACTCGCCGAATCCTTTTCCCTCAGCAATCGATTGCCTGAGGCCCTGGCGGTGTACCGCACATTGTCCGGCTCCCCCAATAATTCCCAGGCCCGTCTGGGTGAAGCCAGAATGCTTTTATGGCTGGACCGTCACGATGAGGCCGCCGTGAAATACCGCACTATCACGGAATCTCACCCCGAGAATCGGCAAGCCCGTATCGGGCTCGCTCGCGCACTCAACGCCAGTGGCCGCCACTTCGATGCGGTCTCAGCCTATTCGTTAGCGATAGTGAACAACGCTGAACTCGCGCGCTCCACCCGGGTGGAGCGCGCGCGCGCCTTGCGATGGTCTGGGCTGGAAGCAAGTGCAGGGTCTACTTTGGGCGACGCTGAAGGAGCCGATGCAGCGACCCTGCGCAACACGCTAAAACGCGAAACGGCCTCTTCCATCCGCGGCGAATTCGATACTTCCTGGGACAGCGACCAGCTCGACATCCATGCCGTAAGCCTGGGCTGGCAACAGCACTTCAACGCAGGCCACTCGCTTGATGTTTCGTCACGCAGCGCCCGCATCGAGCAAAATGGGCGGCGCATCGATGGCCGCCAGTTACTGATCAAGGCCGGCTCCCGTCTTGGCACTGTCGAACAAGGCTTGCTCTGGCCCGCCTTGACTGTGGGCGTCCGCGACTATGACGGCTGGCAGACGGCAGCCTGGAAACTGCAAGGCAAGTGGATTCCGGCAGATTTCTGGCGTATCGACCTTGAAGCCGGCAACGACGTGATCGAAAACATCCAATCCATCAACAACAAGGTCACACTCAAGGTATTCTCTGCCAGCACAGATTGGCGCTTTGCACCCCGTTGGAGTGCGACCTTGGGCGGTGCCTTGCTGCGCTTCGACGATGGCAACCAGCGTACGCGGGTGAGTGGCCGTGTCGAACACACACTGACCTCGTCTCAGCCCCGTATCATTGTGGGTGTTGAAGGCATGGGATTCAGCAACTCGGATCCCGCCATCGCGCGCGGTTATTACAATCCTGAACGCTACCGTGAATTCAAGCTGCAGGCACGCGCCGAACATGAAACCGCAGGCTGGTTGCTGGAAGCGCGTTTGGCGTTAGGGAAACTGTGGGAAACACCCGGTGGCAGCAGCGGACTTTATGCCTGGGAATTGTCCGCCTCACGCGATCTGGCGCCGCAGTTTCGGCTACGCCTGCATACTGGCGGCAGCGACAGCAGCGCTTTTTTGCGAACAGGCAGCGGTTACACCCGGAACTATCTGGGTGCCAGCCTGATCTGGTATTACTGACGCCACAGCCATATCAAACAATATGAAATTTTCTACTCCGGAAGCTACCGAATCTGCTTTCTACGCTGCTTTCGAGGCGCGCTCCCTCAACGCCATGATGGCGGTCTGGGCCAGCGACGACAGCATTGCCTGTATCCATCCATTAACCGCCCCACTAAATGGTCGAAGTGCCGTTGCGGCAGGCTGGCGCAGCATTTTTGAGGCAGCCGGACAATTCCAAATTAAGATCGAACTTGCACATGAAATACGCGACGCTGGTTTGGTGATTCGGGTGGTATGGGAATACCTGGTGATCGGACAGGAGACCGAATCCCGCCCGCCTATTCTGGCAACTAATGTTTACCAGAAAGGGACAGACGGCTGGCATTTGATGCTCCATCATGCGTCGCTTCTACAGGTAGGCGGACCCCCTTCACCGCGCACGCCGACCCACATCCTGCACTAACCCGAACGTTTCATAAATTGACGCGTGCCCTCGCTGGTCAGCGGAGTCGTTGCGCTTTAGCGCTTACGAATCCGGCGTACCCCTTGCGGGTGAAACAAAATCCTGCGCGATTATGGGCACGCCCGGTATCCTTTAGGGCATCACGCAAATTTATGAAACGTTCAGGTTAAGAGCCTGTAACGAAAAAACTTGGACATTTGACCGCTGGATTGGGATGCGATGCCAGGCCGGTTTTAACAGCAAACCAAGAATCGAACGTGAACGGGAATTTTTTCTCTGTCCTCCGCTTTTGACGGCAATCATGCGAGCGTGGGCATGAATTTGGGGATCAAGCACGCCCACAGCCAGAGCACGGTCGATAATTTTCTGAGCTTGTTCAAACTTGCCATTGCGATACAGTGCCCAGGCATACGCATCCAGCGTGTACACGTCCTGACGTCTTGCCATTTCCGATTCGGCCAGCTTGAGTGCGTCGGCCTGGCGCTTGGCGTAGTCGGCGTAATACGAAATCAATTCACGGTTGGCGTTATCCCACGACCCGCTTTCCCTACGCGCAGCTTTTTCGAATTGACTGAAGACCTTGCTGGCCTCTTTTTTTAATTTTTGTTTCGCAAGCGCTTCACCCAGATAAAATAAATTTTCCGCATGAGGCGCCATGGCAACGTGCTGACGCAACAACGCCAGTGCTTCTGCCGACCGGCCCTGCGACTGACGAACTTTTGCCAGTTGCGCTATTGCATAGTGGTAATCAGGAAATTCCAGCAATGCCTGCGCGAGGAGGTCATCGGCACGTTGAGGCTGCTTATCCAGCAGCTGTAAGTGGGCCATATGAGTCAACAACCAGGCGCGATCTTCATGCTCACTCGGCGGGGTGCGCTGATAGGCTTGATTCATCAGTTCGAGACTTCCCGGAATGTCTCCATAGAGTTCACGCAGATAAGCTGCGCGGGTTAAACCTGGGATATTGCCCGGGCGCAGATCAAGCATCCACTGCACCGCGCGCTCGGCATCGGAATAATGACCCAGTTCGATGTTGGCATCGGCAAGATAAGCGTAGGTTTGCACGTCATCTGGGACTTGCTTGTTGAGCGCTTGCGCGGCTTTCAGCGCTTCGGAAAACTCGTGCCGACCTAGCATTACCCAGATTTGCACGCGTCGCGCTTCCAGGTTTCCGGGGGCAAGCTCAAACGACTTCGCGATGGCAGATTCCGCCTGAGCGTAATACGCAGTATCTGAAGTTTCACGAGCGCGCTGTGCCAATGCCATGGCCAACTGAGCGTAGGCCTCGGCGCGCTGCGGATTTTTGTCGATCGCTGCTCGGGCGAGCGCTATTCGCTGCCCGGCCGGCGTGGGTGTATTGGAGACTGCGACATCAGCAAAAACAGGAAGGGATTGCCCCAGCATCAAGGCAACAGCCAGATATATTAAATAGCGATTCATGAGGAGCTTCCTAGCGTGAAATGAATGCGCGCCGACGAAACATTCGCCGGCGCAAAGTCGATTACTTAGGACAGGCAGCACCGCCACCCGCTGTACACCCTGGCTCACCTGGGTCGATATGACGGCGGTCACGACCGGATGGCGCTTCGCCCACATACGGGAAGCTCGTCTTGTACGCAGTGTCGTTGACGTTCACCCCATCACCCAGACGTCCGCCGATGTTAGGGTCATAGCCTGGAAAGGGTGCGGCCAACACGCCACCCACAACCAGCCGTAATGCCACGTCAGTCACATCATCGAATACTCGGCGACCATTGGGAAATCCTGCGGCATCGCCACCGAGCAGCCCAAGCCGACTTGCAGTGCTGGGATCGGTCGGCGCAACACCGGTATTCAGGCGCAGCAAGTCAGCAACCGGGCCCGCTGGGGTGCCGGGGGCAGCGATCGGCGCTGCGTAAGTCACAACCGGCAGCAGGTCGTTACGTGGCACGGCAGGAATTGCCACCGCGCCATTCGTCAGCGCATTGATGACGCGAGGTAACGCCGGATCCAGCAGGGATTGGGCGAACTGGCCATCATTTTTTGGCTGATCCATGCTGTAACGATCTTTGGAACCCGTGCCGATCAATAGCTCGTTGATCAGAGGGTTACCCATCCGCTGCACCTGACGCCAGGCACCCACGTTACTTGCGGGCAGGGGCGAACGGCGCACCGTAACCTGAGGACGCGACGTGGTGGCCCAGACGCCAACGGTAGCCGAAGGCGATGTCGCGGGTTCGACCTGTCCGGTTCGGGTCAACATGGAGACGGGGACTTCGATCGCGATGTGGTTAACCGCAAATCCAGAGACGGTGTCCGGTGCCAAGTTATTAGCTGCGGCATCCTGCGCAGCGGTCAACACTGGAAAAATATGCGTATTAAAGGTATCGAAGGCGCCGCCCAAGTCAATCCAGAATGCGTCGTCCGTGGTGCCGGCAAATGCCTTTGCGCCGCTTGGCAAGGTATGGATACCCGCCTGATATAAAGCGCTGTAGTCCATGGTGCGCGGACCGACATTGGCGGGGACGGCGGGAAGGTTTTGCGCCAGGACCTGACGCGAAACCACTTTTCCCTTGACGTCATATTTCACCATGGTGACGGAATAGCGCTGTATCTGGCCAAGGCCTGCGCTGTCAAAACTGTTGATACGATCGGGCACAATGGGCGTGCCCTGGGCTACTGGGGAAGGCGAGTTGGCGGGTGCGAATGCACCGCCGGGGACACCTGCATACACCTGAAACAGGCCTGGCAAACGCTGCTCAGTCGTAAAGCGGAACTCAAACACAATATCCGGAGAGGCATCGTAATTATTGTCGACTTTCATCTCATACAAGATGTCCGGGTCGAACGGAAACCAGTTCGGCCCATTGGCCGGTTCCAAGAAGGGGTCCACACCCATGATGAGCGTGACCTTGGGAGTGGACTCGCCACCGTAGCTGCGGAACGCGTACACATCGGTGATATCGGCTTTGTGATCGAGTGCAGTAATCGGCGCTTCGCGGTGACTGGCGGCCTGCGCGGTTTGGGTGAGTACCAGCGCCATGGCAATACTTAGCAGGGTACGGTTCATAGGTCTTTCTCCTGATTGGGTGGAAGACAACGCGTCATCCATTCGATGATTACGCCGCAAGATTCCTTTTGGATGCAAATTGATCCGAACCCGGAATTTCACAGGAAGAATGCAGCGATAACGCTGTACCACACACCATCGTTCGCTGCTTCCAGTGCTCGATGCATCTACCTGACACTTGGCTACGTATAGAAGAAGAACCTTGCAAACCGTGGGACGGAATATCCATGCATCACGAACTGAGTCGGACCAAAACGCACGCTATACTTCGGCGTATGTCTGCGCCTCCCTTTCCTGTCAAACATCCGCACTGCACGGAAATGACCTCGCTGATCCAGCTTATGGCGGCGGGCGACGAGGCAGCGCTCGGCCATCTGTACGAACTGGCGCTATCCCACGTATATGGAATGGCGTTTAAAGTCACAGGGCGTCACGATCTCGCCGAAGAAGTCTGCATAGAAACTTTTTGGCAAAGCTGGCGCGAAGCCGGTCGCTACGATGCGCTGCGCGGCCAACCGCTGGCCTGGCTTATGGTGATTGCCCGTAGCCGAGCACTTGACGCATTGCGCCGGCTCGACAAGCTAACCTATTGCGCGGAACCGGAACTGCTACTGCAAAGCGAAGATTGTCCAAACGGCACGCCGTTGGAGCATCTCATCCGCAGTGAACAGTCCGAAGCCCTGGGCGCGGCACTCCTGACCCTGACGTCTATCCAGCGACAAATGGTGGCATTGGCGTTCTACAAGGATTTATCGCACCAGGAAATCAGCGACCACACCGGTTTTCCCTTGGGCACGGTTAAGTCTCACATCAAACGCGCGCAGGACACTCTGCGTAGCGCGCTCTGTCCAGCTTGAGGTTCATTATGAAAACACTTGTCAATTCCGCACTCGATAGCCAGCTTATCCATGCCCTCGCAGAGGCTAGCCTACCGATTGAGCCCGACGCCGATGCTGCATTACGTATACGTGAACAATTGTTCCAGCGGCTTCATGCCAAGTTGCCTGACTATCTGTTTGTCCACAGACAGGGAGGCGAATGGATTGGACTGATGCGTGGCGTCGAACTCAAGCTGCTGCGGCAGGATGACAGAAGTCGCTCCTTCCTCCTGCGCATGGCGCCCGGCGCACGCATACCGCCGCACGAACATCCCCTGGATGAAGAATGTCTGGTGCTTGAAGGCTCCGCAACAATCAATGGCGTGGAATGTGGCGTGGGCGACTACCATCTCGCCCGGCAAGGCAAGCCGCACGACTGGCTCACGTCCAAACAGGGATGCCTGCTATTCATCCGTGGTGCGTCCGACCAGCACGCGCACCCCGGCCGATGACACGACTTGCTTGCCCACGAGTTGCTTGCCTGGCACTCGCCGGTGCAGCGATGATATCGGCCATGCCCGCACATGCCATCGAACCCTATCATGCACCTGCCTGGCTTCCAGGCGGACACCTGCAAACGATCTACAGCAACGTATTCATTCGGGTGCCCGGCGTCGATTACCGGCGCGAAAGACTCGAACTCGCGGACGGTGATTTTCTCGATTTAGACTGGGTCGATGGCGCGCCCGACGCACCGCTTGTTGTGTTGTTTCACGGGCTGGAAGGCAGCTCGAACAGCACCTATGCCCGAGACCTCATGGATACGGTCAAACAGAAAAAATGGAATGGCGTGGTAGCACATTTTCGGGGCACATCAGGTGAAACAAACCGCTTGCCGCGCGCTTATTTTGCGGGCGACAGCACAGATATCCAGCGCATGATCGAGCATGTCAAAAGCCGTCATCCCAACGTGCCGCTTTATGCCGTGGGGGTTTCTCTCGGCGGCAACGCGCTGCTGAAATGGCTGGGCGAATCCGGCATGCGTGCCGGCACCTGGGTCGATCGCGCAGCCGCTGTTTCTGCCCCGCTGGATCTCACCGCGGCCGGCAATGCACTTGATAAAGGGTTTAATCGCAGCGTTTATACGGCGCGTTTTCTGGTTACGCTGAAGCAGAAAGCACTGGATAAAGCAGCCCGTTTTCCGGGTACCCTGGACGCACATGCTATTGAAATCGCCACAACATTCCGCGAATTCGATACGCTGGTAACGGCTCGACTGCACGGCTTTCGGGATGCTGATGACTACTGGCTGAAGGTTTCATCCAAACCCTGGTTACGGTCAATTTCGATTCCCACGCTGATTATCAATGCCAAAAATGATCCCTTCATGCCGGCGTCAGCACTGCCGTCGAATGAAGAAGTTTCGACCGCCGTCACGCTCGAACAGCCTGATACAGGCGGCCATGCTTCTTTTCCATCCGGACCATTTCCAGGCAATCTCGATTGGATACCCCGCCGATTGATGGCGCATTTCGAGCCCGAGCACAGGTAAAATCAATGTCTACCCATTGATGGAGTTGTGTTGTGGAAACCCCCAAGGAAATCTTCAAGGCTTACGACATTCGCGGCATTGTCGGCAAGACCTTCACCCAAGAAATCGTTGAAGCTATTGGCCATGCCATTGGCTCTGAAGCGGTCATACGCGGCCAGAAAGAAATTTGCATCGGGCGCGATGGTCGCCTGTCAGGACCGGACATGGCGGCCGCACTTGCGCGCGGCATCCGCCGCGCCGGTATCGGCGTAGTCGACCTGGGAATGGTTGCCACGCCCATGACGTATTTTGCAGCGTACCAGCTGGGCACCCATAGTGCCGTGATGGTCACCGGCAGCCACAACCCACCCGACTACAATGGCCTGAAGATGGTGTTGGGCGGGGAAACGCTTTCCGGCGACGCCATCCAGAACCTGCGTGATCGCCTGACAAACGACGATCTGGTGTATGGGGAAGGCGGTTATCGTGAATACGATATCACCGACGAATACCTCACCCGGATAGTTTCTGATGTCAAACTCACTCGCCCGATGAAAATTATCATCGACTGTGGCAACGGTGTGGCCGGTGCATTTGCGCCCAAGCTTTATCGCGACATGGGCTGCCAGGTCGAAGAGCTGTTCTGCGAAGTCGACGGCAACTTCCCCAATCACCATCCCGACCCTTCACAACCAAAAAACCTGCAGGACCTGATCGCTGCACTGAAAACCAGCGATGCAGAAATCGGCCTCGCATTCGACGGTGACGGCGATCGGCTGGGTGTCGTGACCAAGGACGGTACGATCATTTTTCCCGACCGCCAGTTGATGTTGTTCGCCGATGATGTACTCAGCCGCAACCCCGGTGCCGAAATTATTTTCGATGTGAAATCAACCCGCAATCTATTCAGCTGGATCCGTGAACGCGGAGGAAAACCCCTGCTGTGGAAAACAGGACACAGCTTCATTAAGGCCAAGATGAAGGAAACCGGCGCACTGTTAGCCGGTGAAATGTCCGGCCATGTTTTTTTCAAAGAACGCTGGTTCGGCTTTGATGACGGAATGTACGCCGGCGCACGCCTGCTCGAGTACCTGTCCAAACAGCCGGACATCAATGCCACCCTGCACAGCTTGCCTGACTCGGTAAACACACCCGAACTCAATATCAAGCTGGCTGAAGGCGAACACTACACGCTGATGGATACGCTGAAAAAAATTGCGCGTTTTCCGGATGCGCAGGAAATAATCACCCTCGACGGCTTACGCGTCGAATACGCCGACGGCTTTGGGCTCGCACGCCCATCAAACACCACCCCGGTCATCGTGCTGCGTTTCGAGGCCGACACCACCGATGCTCTGGAAAAAATTCAGGCCGACTTCCGCCGCGTCATACACCAGGCTGCCCCAGACCTCGCGCTGCCGTTCTAGAGGACGCAAACGACAGCCCCCGCCAAGGGGACTGCGCGATCAGTCCACTGGCAAGGGTTCCGGCTTGTGCAGCAGGTAACCCTGTACAAAATCCACCCCCATTTTTTTCAGGCAGGCCAATTCTTCTTCGGTTTCCACTTGTTCTGCAATGGTCTGCTTGCCCAGTTCATGGCTCAGCGTGTGCATGGCTTTAACGATGGCCATTTTTTCGCGGTCGACATTCATTCCGCGAACAAACTCACCATCTATTTTGAGATAGGCAACCGGCAAACGCTTCAAATATCCAAACGATGACTGGCCTTTGCCAAAGTCATCCAGCGCAAATATAATGCCATGCGATTTCAGCGTCAGAATCAGACTCTCACAGGTATCCAGGCTGTCGATTGCTGATGACTCGGTGACTTCAAAGCTGATTCTCGAAGGGTCGAATCGATACTGGCTGATTTCATCGAGGATGAAATCAGCCGTACCCGAGTCGCCAAGGCTGCGGCCAGATAAATTGATCGCATAAGCGGCTTCGTCTTCGGGATGGGTATCGAGATAGGCAAAAAAATTGCGGATGACCCAGCGGTCAAAACTGGGCGCCAGGCCATAGTTCTCAGCGGCTGGCAGGAACTCGCCCGGAGAAATGATCGTGCCATCCTCGCCACGCATTCGCAACAGGATTTCGTAATGCTGCGTGGCGTCTCGTGATGCCAGCGCGACTTTCTGCTGGCGGTACAAAACAAAACGATGAGCTTCGAAGGCCTTGGTAATCGTGCCCACCCATTGCATTTCGTCATTGATTTTTCGCAATGCAGGATGCGTTTTCTCGTACACCTGGATGGCGTTTCCGCCCAGCGATTTTGCGTGATAACACGCTGTATCCGCTTGTGCCAGGACATCACCTATATCGACCATCCCCGTGTGAAGCTCGGTTACACCAAGGCTCACGCCTACCCTGAACATTTTGTCATCCCATTCGAAACGGAATCGACTGATTTCATCGCGTAAGCCCTGGATGTGCTCAAGAGCCTCTTGCAGCGTCGCATCAACGAACAACAAACCGAACTCATCCCCCCCAAGCCTGGCCAGGTAATGATTTTTGTCATCAACACGGCGCGCCATGATGGTAGACAGACGCTGCAACAGGGCATCTCCGGCACGATGACCACAGGTGTCATTGACCAGTTTGAAACGGTCGAGATCGATGTAGCAAAAAATAAATCGTCGTGATTCATGTTTCACGCTGGAAAGCGCTGCATTCAACTTGTATTCCATCGCGCGGCGGTTCCACAAACCGGTAAGGTGATCGCGTTCAGCCTGCCAGGCCAGACGCTGCATCAGCCTGCGGCGCTCGCTATCGTCCTGAAAAACCAGCACGCCGCCGTAAACCTTGCCGTCGCTCGAACGAATCGGCGCAGCTGTATCGCTAATGGCAATCCGCGCACCACTTTTACGAAGGATCAGGGTATGACTGTCCAACTCAACCACGGTGTTATTCCGCAGCGCGAATTCAAGCGGGCATGTCACGATTGCGCCAGTTTTCTCATTGATCAGCGGCAACACATCGGATACCCGTCGCCCCTGCGCATCCTCACTGCTGAAACCGGTTAACTCTTCAGCCTTGGGGTTGATGAATTCGATCACTCCTTTCGCATCGGTAACCACCACCGCATCGCCAATGGACTCGATCGTCACCCGCAAGCGTTCCTTTTCGGCCATCAAATCGGCGTGTTCTTTTTCCAGTTCAGCAACCAGGCGACTGACATGGTCGGCCATGGAATTGAACGCAATCTTCGTCTCACGTACCTCGGGGGGCGAGCCGTAGGCGAGGCTGGCACGCGCGCCGAGATCGCCGCCTGCTATTGAACGGGCTGCAGTTCGCAGCGCGTACAAGCCACGTAAATTGACCCGCAACAGCCAGCGCAATATCAGCATAATGCCGAGCAGACTGCCGAGCGCCATCAGGGTATAACGCACAATCAGCACCCACAAACTCTGAATGGTCGGACCGGCATCCAGTGCCACCGCCAGCGTGCCATACGATGTGCCGCCCATCATCATGTCGGACTCCGCATAGGGCGCACGAATATCGAGCAATCTGGAAAACCAGGCCGGGTAGTGTTGCGGCCGTCTCGGCGTGCGGGATTCGAGCGTGGCGCGGGAGGAAGAAAAACGCACGCTCATGACCTGAAAGTGCGCAGTGCGCGTTGCAAAAGCTTGTTCGATGGCGGGATAATCCCGGAGCAATACATGGTCCTGAATCGCGGTCATGATCGCGCTCAATTCGCTCTCGGCACTCACATCGAGATGCTGTTGTGCACGTTCCTTGAGCGGAAGGCCCAACACCGCCAGCGTCACCAGATACATCAGCAACACCAGCGCAAACACAGACCCCATAATTCGCGAGAACAGGCTGAAGCGCGAACTGCGCAGCGCCTGCACATCACTCATTCACCGGCACCTGCGTATTCTTGAAAAAGCTCCGATAGATGCTGTAATCGCGATCGTCTGCGGGGACAAACCCTCGCACCTGCGGCAAACCCAACGACTGCGCGGCGAGGTGCAATACGCTCAACCCCTCTGGGTCGCGTGCCATATTGATGAAGGCCTTTCGGACTTTTTCGCTGTCAGCCTCACTGATGCGGGGAGACGCCATCACCGCCAGATCAAAATAAGGTTCCGACTCGGCCAGTACGCGATATTTCAGTTGGCGGCGCTGGGCAAAATCAGCCATCACCTGATGGTTCACCCCGGCAGCAGCTACCTGGCCCGACACGAGTTGCCCCATGGACGCTTCCTGATTCCCGGAAAAAACCGGGACAACCTTGACGCCGGCACGCATCAGTAAATCCATCGGCACGTAATACCCGGTCACCCCATAGGGATTGGCAAACGCGACGGACTTGTTGTCGAGTTCCCGCAGGGATTTGACCGGCGAACTGTCGAGCACCACCACCTGGCCGCGGATACCTGGTGAGTCCTGTCGGGCCATCACACGCCAGCCCAGTCGGTCGCGCTTCGGTGTAAATAGATGGTTGGTATAGGCAAAATCGAGTTGCCCGGCAACCGCGCGGTCGGTGGTTTCATTGGCGGTGCGCCCGATATGCAATTCAAGCGGAACACCTGACCGCATCGAAATGTAATTGAGAATGGGGTTCCAGTAAGCCGCGGTCGCCTGCAGGCTTCGCTGGTTGAGTACGCCAAAGGCATACGGGGTTTGGGGTGCTGCCTGACACACTACGCTCAGCGTCAAAGCCAAACACATCCATAGAATCCGCATTGGATCTCCTTATCCTTAATTTTGCTTGTTGATTGTAATTCTTCAGCGAGTGTACATTGCCCCCCATAATTCTTTAATCACTGAATACGCAAGGTTCGATTGTGCCCCCGGCCGACCGGCATTCTATAGAATACTGCTCCGGATGCCATGCCGTGTTTCATTTTACAGACTAGAATCAGCGACTGACTTTAGATTTTACAACCGGGTGCCATCATCGACTGCCTCCTCTTCCACAATTCAAAAATCCAGGCCATTGCGTTTGCCGATATCAGCGACCACGTTCATCAGTCAGATCGCTTTATCTGGATTGAACTGAAAACCCCTGACAGCCAGACCATGAGGCGCCTGGGTGATGAGCTTGGTCTGCACGCGTTGGCACTGGAAGACGCGATCTCGATCCATCAGCGCCCCAAGCTGGAAGAATACGAGGGCCATGTTTTCATCGCCACGCGCACCGCCCAATTGTGGGAAAAACGTATTGAGTTGGGCGAAACACATTTGTTTGTTGGCGACAATTATGTCGCTGCCATCCGGCACGATGGCGGCAGCGGATACCAACGTGTCAGCGAGCGCCTGCAGCATCGTCCAAATGGCATCAACGCCTCTACCCCCTATGCACTGTATCTGGTGCTTGATCTCATCGTCGATCAGTTCCGTCCTGTCATCGAAGCCACTCAGGATCGATTCCATTCGCTCGAAAGTCAGTTGATGAGCGGCACCAAGCCGGGGCGCGACATCCTTGAGCAGCTATACGAAATGAAACGCGACCTGACCGCATTGCGCGATGCCACCGAGCCGATGCAGGAAATCACCCTGAACCTGATCCGCCTGCACCCGGAATTTTCCACCAAGGAACTGAAGGCATATTACCGCGATATCCACGACCACTCGGTTCGCGTATCCGCCTCGATCGACCGTTTGCGCGTGTCAACATCGGATGCGATGCAGTTCCACCTCGCCACGCTGTCGGTCAAGCAAAACGAATCAATACAAAAACTGGCTGGCTGGGGTGCCCTGCTGGCAATCCCCACGGTGATTTTCAGCCTGTACGGCATGAATTTCGACTACATGCCCGAACTAAAATGGCCGTGGGCGTATCCTGCCCTGCTGCTGTTGACCGGGCTGGGGGTATGGGTGCTGCATCGGCGACTGAAAC